>JAGWAO010000065.1 GCA_021296315.1 Acidimicrobiia bacterium
CCGCCTGATGGATGTCGCGGTCTGCCAGCTGACGCTCCAGCCAGCCGATGCGGAAGCGATGCATGACCATCCACCAGATAGCCATAGCGGCCACGACGAACGCCAGAATCAGCGTGAGCAGGGTCATGTCCTCGAGCTTGCCTTCGGTGAGGGAGGACTGCTGGTGCAGGGTGCGGTTGGCCCACCAGTTCACCGAACGGTTGACGATCCCGATGTTGACCGCGCCGACCAGCCCGACCACTGCGGCCCGGGTGGAGACCGAACCTGCCGCCCCGCCAAGAGCCCGCACCGACAGGTATCCGACCATCACCAGGAACAGGATGAGGGCGGTCACGAGGCGAACATCCCCCCACTCCCAGTAGGTGCCCCAGGTGGGCCGGCCCCAAAGCATGCCGGTCACCAGCATGAGGCCGCACAGCAGCACACCGACCTCCGCGCCGGCATGGGCGGTGATGTCCCACCACTGCGAGCGTCGCCACAGCCACATGACCGAGCCCACCGCGGTCAGCCCGAGGGCGGCGTAGGCCCCCAGCGCCGACGGCACGTGCACGAAGATGATGCGCACCGCGTCGCCCTGCACGTCATCGGCCGGCACGACCAGCAGCCCCAGGGCCGCCACCCCGGCGAAACCGACCAGGGTTGCCGCTCCGAGCCAGAAGGTGAAGCGAGATCCGGTGCGAGCGGGGCCGTCCAGGTACCCGGTGAGAGTGGTGGGGTCACCGGTTGCGTTGCGGCTCATGCTTCCTCCATCAGGGGGCCGTACGCGACGGCGCCCAACGCGACGTTGGCGGCGGTGAATCCGGCCAGCAGCCCGACCCACGACCAGCCGTTGACCGCAGCCGTGCCCAGCGCGTCCTCGAACGCTCGCGTCGCGGCGATCAGCACTGGAGCCACCACCGGCAACAGCAGGATCGGCAGGACCGTCTGATGGGCTCGCACTCCTGCTACCACAGCACCGAGCAGGCTACCGGCGGCTGCCAGCCCGGCCGTCGCTGCTATCGAAGTCACCACAGCCAGCAGCAGCGACTCGAACTCCGCCCCGTAGAGCAGCACCACGCCGGGCAGCAGCACCACGGCAACCGCCAGCAGCTGCACGGCCACCGCCAGGGCCTTTCCACCGAAGGCGGCCGCAGGGGCCATGCCGCTCAGCAACAGCATCCGTCCGGCACCGTCGGTCGACTCGACCGCCACCGAGCGCTGCACCGCCACCACGGTGACGAACAGCACGGTCATCCACAGCAGACCCGGGGTGGCCAGCTCCAGCGTCGGCCGGTTGGCGTTGAGCGCGAACCCGAACAGCACCAGCACCAGCAGCGCGAACGGCACGACCTGTCCCAGCGTGGTGCGGGCCCGCCATTCGATCCGCAGATCCTTGGCCGCGACCAGCCCGATGTCGCCTGCGAGCAGGCGCAGATCACGCCACATGGGCCCGACCGGACGCAGCCGTGGCGCACCGTCTCTCACGCCGCATCCGCTCTCACCGTTCCTCCCGCCATGGTCACGGTCCGGGTGGCGAGGTCGTCGGCTGGGCCGGGCTCGTGCGAGGCCAACACCACGGCTGCGCCCGCGGCGGCCGCCTTCGACATCAGACCGCTCACCAGCTCTCGGCCCTCGCTGTCCAGCCCGGCGTGGGGCTCGTCCAGCAGCCACAGTTCGGGGCGGCGCACCACGATCGCGGCCAGCGCCACGCGGCGGCGCTGGCCGGCCGACAGCCGCGCCGACGGGAAGGCCCAGAGCCTTTCGGGCACGCCCAGGCGCCTGAGGGCGCCGGGAACGCCGACTGCGTCCACCCGGGAGGCACGGGCCCACAGGTCAAGGTTCTCGACTGCGCTCAGCTCGCCGTAGAGGGCGGTGTCGTGGCCCAGCAGCCCCACCCGGCGACGCACCGCGGCCCGGTCGGAGCCGAGGTCGGACCCGAGGACCTCGCCCCGCCCCTCTGACAGCGGCAGCAACCCGGCGCACAGGTGCAGCATCGTGGACTTGCCCGCGCCGTTAGGTCCACGCACCAGCACGACCTCGCCGGAGTCGACGGCGAAGTCGGCCCCGGCCAGCGCCGGGAAGCGTCCCAGCAGCACGACCGCGCCCTCAAGGCGAACCGCGCTCACGGCTCAGCCGAGCCTCAGGGTTGACCGACCCCGGTGATGCGGGTGGGGTGGACGAAGACCGCGGTGCGGCGTTCGGCCGCCATCACGCGGTCGTACTCGTCCCAGTCGTCGTGGCTCCCGCCGGCGGCGACGAACACGTCCCGAAGCACCCGGGCAACGGCTGACGGGTCGAAGCCGTCGACTCGATCGTCGGGGCCGATGATCGTCGTGGCGCCTTCCACTCCCACCCACGACCAGCCCGACCGGAAGACAATGGTGGCCCGCGGGGTACGGCGCCAGTGACGGAGCTTCACGGAGTTTCCCCGCACCACCAGGGCCACCACCTCTTCCGCGGTCACCGGATGGGCCATCACCCCGGCGTTGACCAGCGAGGAGTGAACCGATTGGTCGGGACGCCCGAACGACACGATCGCAAGACCCTGATCGGCGCCGGCGAACCTGCGTACATCCTCCATCGTGAGGCTCATGCGGCTACGCCTGCACTGGGGCCGGGCACACGCCGCCAACAGACCTGCGGACGGCCTTGCCGGAGGGTGGCATTCACAGTCACACTCTATTCCCGTACCACCTCGTGAGCCGCGGCGCCGCTGGCTGAAGAGTTGGCCACGGGTCACGGTAGTTTGATGTAAATCTATGATGATTAGTGTTGTATTGCTGCTGATCCCGCTAGACTGCCCGCAGGAGTCAGATCCGATGCTCTCGTGGCGGAAGGACATTCATGGAAGGAGAATCATGACAGCCGAAGCCCCCGCCTCCGATGCCCGTGACATCCAGGACTCGGACGATGCTAGCGGTGCGAGACCGGCCCATCCTCTGGACGACGAGACCCGCCGCCGCGAATGGAAGAAGCTGTTCGACGACTACCAAGCCGAGCACGGGGCCTTCACCGAGGAGGAGATCGCCCAAGCCCGCAAGGACATGTACGGATGACGACCTTCGTGCTAGACACCGGCGCGCTAATCGCCCTCGAGCATGGAGACCGGCACCTGTGGGCGCGGCTGTACACCGCAGACCGACCCAGCGACGTGCAAGTGCCGACTGGAGCTATCGCCCAAGCCTGGAGGGGCGGTCGTCGCCAGGCGCCACTGGCCCGGGCTCTCAAGCTGTCCGAGGAAGTGCCGCTGGACGGGCAGATCGCGCGGGAGGCCGGCACCCTCTGCGGGCAGACGGGAACCAACGATGTCATCGACGCATCGGTCGCAGTGACAGCTGCACAGGCCGCACACCAACAAGACGTCGGCGTCGTCACATCCGATCGGGGCGACATCGCTCCGCTGCTCGCAGCACTGGGTGCCAGCGTCAGAATCGTGGACGTATAGTCGGCTCGTCGACCGGCCCGAATAGCGCTTGACCCGGAGGTCGCCCGGTCAGGCGACCGGGTAGAACTCTCCGGCGTTGACGACGAGCGTCTGGCCGGTGATCATCCGGGCCCGCTCCGACGCCAGGAAGATCGCGGCCTCGGCCGCATCGGAGTCGGTGGGCATCTCGCGCAGGGCCATGCCTTGCGCGATCTCGTGCTTGACCTCCTCGGCGGTGATGCCCCGAATGCCGGCCTGCCACTCGCAGTAGAACTTGACGTTGGGTCCCCACATCCAGCTCGGCACGACCGTGTTCACCCTGATCCCCGACGGCCCCAGCTCCGCGGACAGATCGCGTGCCACCGACAGCAGCGCCGACTTTGCCGCGCCGTATGGGCTCTGGGGGAACACCGCCACCGGCCTCATCGAGGCCTGCGACCCGATCAGCACCACCGACCCCCCGCCCGCGGCCTTCATGTGGGGCTCGACCGCCCGCACCACGTGCACCGCTCCGAGCACGTTGACGGTGAGGTTGAGCGTCCAGTCCTCGTCGGTGGTGTTGTGGAACGCACCCTTCTGGGTGTCGAGGGCGGCCACGTTGATCACGGCGTGAAGCTCGCCGAAGCGGGCTGCGGCCGCGTCGGCCGCGTCGGTGCAGTCCTGCTGGCTGGTGACGTCGCCCGGGCAGGCGAGTATCCGCTCTCCTGTCGGGTCAAGCTCGGCCGCGGCCTCCCTCAGGCGCTCGGCGTTGCGGGCCACCACCGCAACGTTGGCCCCATCGCGCAGAGCCAGCCGAGCGCAGCTCGCGCCCAGGCCGGGGCCGACGCCCACCACCAGCACGGTTCGTCCTTCAAGGATCATGGACCCAGTCTGTTGCGGTCGTGATGGAGTTGCCACCGCGGCGGGCGGGGATCCTCCGCGAACTGCGGCTTACGCGCTCGGCGTCTGGAACAGAGGCTGCCAGCGAAGCGGGCGGTCCTCCGACGCGCAGGCGGTGTCGAGCTCGGCGCCCGGCTCGGCCAGGAAGTCGGCGACGATCCGGTCTACGCAGTTGTCATAGCCCCACACCCAGATGCCGTGACCGCGGGTGCGGCTCACTATGTGCGTGCTATGGAGCAGATGTTCAGCGGCTTGCTCAGCGAAGCTCGGAGGGGTGATCGGGTCGAACCATCCAGAGATCAGCAGCACCGGCAGATCGCTCTGCACGGGCTCCGACGGCAGCGGCGACTCCGCTATCGCCCAGGGCTCGCACTGCGCGGTCAGCCCCTCTCCCACTACGGCGGCCGCGAACTCTCCGACCCCCGTGGGCGGCCCTGACGCGAGTGGCAGCCACTCGGCGCATGTCACGGCTGCAAAGGTCGCGGGAGCGCCGGTGTGGGCTTGCGCTGAGGCGGACTCGACTCCTATCAGGGCCACGATCTGGGCCGCGTCGGCGGGGCCGCCCTCCCCCGCGGTGTCTTCATCGTCGTATCGCGCCAGTCCGGCCAGCACCCCCGGCATCACAGTGGCCGTGAACTCGTTGTAGAGCATCTGGAAGACAGCCCCTGCGACGGAGTCTCCGTCGATGAGCGCATCGAAGGGTTCCATCAGCGTCGTCTCCTCGGCGGAGAAGGAGATCACGATCGGGTCGGCATTGAAGCGCGGGATCAACTCCGCGAGCAGTCCGGCCATGGTCACGTCTTCTCCACCGGTGGCGCTCTTGAGGATGGCCGAGCACGCGGGATCGACGCTGCACTCCTCGTCGAGTTCCCGGATGACCCGTTCGGTGCCGCGAGCGATGTCGGCGTCCGCGTCGAGGGATCCGGGGTACACGCCGTCGAGCACCGCTCCCTCAAGGCCTTCGGGGCCGTCTCGCAGGACCTCCAGGGCAATCGTGGACCCGTAGCTAACGCCATAGAGGAGCCATCGCTCATACCCCAGCGCGGCCATGACCTCGACAACATCGGCCGCGTGGGCCTCGGTCGAGGTGTGAACAAAGGCAGGATCATGCTCGAAGCGATCCGCGCAATCGGCAAACGCCCGCGATGCAATGTCGTCGGCCCGGTCACGGGTTGCCTCGAAAATCGCCGCCAGCGCGACCTGCCATTCGCGACACCAGAAGTCGGCGCTGCCGAAGCCGACACCCCGCTGATCGATGAGCACCTGCGCGTAGGGACGACTCGCCAAGGAGAAGGCCAGATCGCTGCTGGCCCCTCCAGGACCGCCCTGCAATACCGCGAGGGGTGCTCGGGACTCGTCGCCGGTGCCGGGCCGGATCACCACACTCACGGCCATGTTGCCTGCGGACGGTGCATCCCGATCGATCGGGACCGTGACCCACACGCACCTTAGACCCATTCCCACCAAGTGCTGGGGGCAGTCCCGCTCGGTTACGTCACCGGGCTCGCCGTTCGTCGGGACTGATCGGTCCGCGACTACTACCTCTGCCGGATCGTAGGGGCCACCCCCTTCGATGCGGATCGTGTCGCTGGGCGCGTCCGACCCCGAACAGGCCGCCGCTACGACAGCCGTC
>JAGWAO010000016.1:0-26074 GCA_021296315.1 Acidimicrobiia bacterium
GGGGTCGGCCCCGCAGGCGAAGCAGCCCCCGTCGCGGGCGATCAGCAGCTGGCGCTGGGCCTTGGTGGCCCGGCGCACCGGATGGGCCCGCCAGATGGCTCTGCCCTTGCGGTCGTAGATCACCCCAGTGAACCGGGCGCCGCAGGCCAGTTCCTCCAGCACCGGGGAGGGCAGACGGTCGCCGTCGGGGAGTTGGGCAATGAGTTCGCCGGTGGCCTCATTGACGTGGGCGACCACGCAGATGTCCGCGAACGGCTCGCCGCTGCCCGAGCCGGCACCTGCGGTGAAGTTGTCGAGCGCGTCGGCCATGCACTGGTCGAAACTGCGGCGCTCACCGCTGCAGCTGCTGGAGGCGTTCTTCGTGGCCTTGTCGGCGTTCTGCCTGTCCGCCTTCCTGTCGGCGTCGAGCATGCGACGGGCTTCGGCTCGCAGCCGGTTGCGTATGCGCCCACCGGTCACCGAGTCGAACTCACCGTGCAGGCGCACCATCCCGTCGTCGGATTGCCACATCCGCACACAGCGGCGGGCCCGCTGGCGGGCGTGCTCTGATACGCCGCCGTCCCGCTCGCGCTCGACGGTCCAGCGGCGGGCTTCCTTGGTGAACTGCTCGGGCCGCATTGTCTGCGCCTTGCCCAACAGTTCGCTGTCGGACTTGACGGCGTCGGCGCTTGTACGTTCGATGGCTTCGGCCAGCCGCTTGGCGTTGGCCTGCGAGACCCTTCCGGTCTCGACCGCGTCCCGCGCTGCGGGAACCGCCTCGATCAACCGTGCGGTCTTGACCTGTCCGAGCGCTTGCTGCCGCGACATGCCGGCGGTGTCCGCGAGCACCTGGGTTCCGCCGTCGCCGTGACGCTCGGCCTTGGCGATGACGTGGGCCGCTGCCACCTGGAAGGCCGAGCCCGCAGCCATGAAGGACTTGGCGATAGCCAGCGCCTCACGTAGCTCCGAGCACGAAGCCGAGCCGGCATTGACGCAAGCCAGCATCTCCTTGGTGGCGGCCTCGGCTCGTCGGGCGGCTTCGATCAGCATGAAGACAGTATCTCACACCGGTGTGACATCTGTCGAGCATTGATATGAAGTTTTATGATTGTTTGTCAGGCTTCGTCGCTGCTCCAGAGGCGGTCCACTGGCAGCGCGATGATGCGCTCGTCGTCGGCGTAGCGCACGCAGTGCGGCCCGGTGTGGAAGACGACCCCGGCGCTGAATCGGTCCCCGAGTGCTTCGCGGAGCTTCCGCAGGCCGCGGCGGTCTGCCGGGTGCACCCTGGTGCTGGCCTTCACCTCGATACCGACCACCGCACCATCGCGCCCGTCCTCGATGACGAGGTCGACCTCCGCGCCGTCGTGGGTGCGCCAGTGGCCGACGTGGGGTTGGTGCTGCATCCACGAAGCCTGCTTGAGCGCTTCACCCACGACGAATGTCTCGAGCAGATGCCCGAACTGCTGCAGCGACGTCGGATCGAGCCGGGCCAGCTTGTTGGGCGGGAGGCGCAACAGCCGCGCCGCCAGGCCGGAGTCTGCGATGTGGACCTTGGGGCGGGACGCGGTCGCGGCCCGAACGGTCTTGCCCCATGCCGGCAGCACACGCAGCAGGAAGCTCCGCTCGAAGAGCCTGATGTAGTCGGAGGCTGTGCTCGCCGGCAGTTCCAGCTCCGCGCCGACCCGCGACATGTTGAGAACCTGCGCAGTGTGGGCCGCAAGACGCGACAGCAGCGGGGCGAGCGCTCCGGGTCGGCGGACCCGGCCGAGTTCCAGGAGGTCGCGTTCGAGGCAGAGTGCGAGGTAGTCGTCGAACCACCGGTCGCGGGCTGCGCCGGTGCGCTGTAGCGCCAACGGGAAACCACCCCGGGCGATGCGCCTGGCGTAGTCGCCGCGAGTGGCGGCCGATGGCTGCGAGGTGACCGCTCCGGCAGGGTCGTCGAAGAGCGTCTCGACCAGGCTCTCGCGGCGTGACTCGACCTCGCCCTGTGACAGCGGGTGGACCTCGATGCGGTGCAGTCGGCCCGTGAGCGACTGCGACACCAGAGGCAGCGAGTCGAAGCGCGTCGATCCGGTGATGACGAACCGTCCCGGCGACGAGTCGCGGTTCAGCTCAGCCTTGATGGCGTCCAACACCTCGGGAACGTGCTGGTACTCGTCGATGAACACGGGCGGGCGGCCGGACACGAACAGCCCCGGATCGTCGGCGACGTTGGCCCGCACCGCCGGATCGTCGAGATCGAGCACGCTGGCCCCACCACCTCCCGCCAGGGCACGAAGAAGCGTGGACTTGCCGACCGAGCGGGGGCCGTGCAGCAGCAGCACGGGCGCTTCGGTCATCCGCTGCCGGGCGATTCCTTCCAGTCGTCGCTGGATCAGTTCCGCCACAAGCCGCTCCCCTGAAACTCAGACAAGTTCTACCGTGAATTCTAGAGCAACTTTACCGTGAAATTCCAAATCTTCTACCGTGAAATGTTGCCAAGCGCTCACGTGAAACGACAAGGGGCATCGCGACCTCCGAACGTAGCTTGAACAGAGCTGTTGGGCAGACGGTTCAGCGGTCAGCCAGCACTGCGCCGAGGCCGGTGGCGATGTCGGGGTGGGCGAAGCCGAAACCCCGGCGGGTCAGCACGGCCGGCTCCACCCGGGCGCTGCTGTAGAGCAGGGCCTCGGTGAGCTCGCGCCCGAGGCGGGCCCACAGGGCTGGCTTGGGTGTGGGCAGCAGCGTGGGCCGGCGCAGGACCGTCCCCAGGGCTGCAGTCAACTGGCGGTTCGTGACCGGCTCGGGCGCGGTGAGGTTCACCGGTCCCTCCACGTCGGCCGTCAGCAGCCAGAGCAGGGCCTCGACCTCATCGTGCAGCGTGATCCAGCTGACCCATTGGCGGCCGCTCCCGATCCGGCCTCCGAGGCCCAGCCTGAAGAAGGGGAGCATCTCGGCGAGCGCACCGCCCGACTGGCTCAGCACCATGCCAGTACGGGGATGGACAACCCGGATTCCCGCCTCGCGGGCCGCGTCGGCCGAGGCCTCCCATTGGCGGCAGACATCGGCCAGGAAGTCGCTTCCCACGCTGGACGCTTCGTCGAGGAGTTCGTCGCCCCGGTCGCCGTAGTAGCCGATGGCTGACGCCGACACCAGCACGGCAGGCGGCTGTTCGAGGCGGGCCAATGCGCCGGTCAGCAACGCCGTGCCCTGCGTTCGGCTGTTCGCGATGAGCTTCTTCTGCTCGTCCGACCATCGCCGGGCCGCGATGGGCTCGCCGGCCAGGTGGACCACCGCGTCGAGGCCCTCCAAGCCCTCCAGGTCGATATCGCCCCGTGAGGGATCCCACGCGATGACCCGCTCGCCGGGCGGAGTGCTGGATCCTGATGGCCTCACCACCCGCACCGGCTGGTGTCCAACGGAACCCAGACGCTCGACCAGCGTTCGGCCGATGAGCCCGGTGGAGCCTGTGACCGCTACGCGCATAGCTGTACCGGGAGCGAGCGCGAGCCGGTGACAGCCCATCGTGTCGCAGCGGTGTCATTCCCGCTCTTGTTCGCTGCGCTCACGGGCCGCTCGGGCCACGGCCTCGCTCGCCGCCTCGCGAGGATCTCCATGGATCGCTTTCCTTTCGCTCGGCCTCTGCGATTGGTCTAGCATCCCCCCGGCCGGGCCGGAGAGATAGGGGGCTGACGTGGATGAAGATCTGACCCCCTCGGACGGGAGCCCCTTCGACGCGGGATCCCCCGGCGGCACCGGCGCCGGCGGTCGCAGCATCAAGCCTGCGGGAAGGAAGTGGTCGATCCGTCCCGGTGTGGTTCTCGCCCTCATCGTCGCGGCCGCTCTGATCGTCTTCGTCGTCCAGAACGGCAGCGAGGTTCCCGTGAAGTGGTGGTTCGTCGAGGTGGACGGCCCGCTGTGGGCGGTGATCATCGTCGCTGCCGTCGCGGGAGCGGTGCTCAGCGAAGTTGTCGGCTGGGTGGTCGGCCGCCGCCGCCGCCGCCGGCGCAGCCGCTGAGAGGCCGAGTGGGTAGGGCGCGATTCGTGAGATTCTTCGCTATGAACCGAGCGAGGCCGTGGTCCGAGCGGCCCGTGAGCGAAGCGAACAAGAGCGGGAGTGACACCGCGGCGGTGCGACAGGCTCTCACCCGTCCGAGCGGCCCCTCATTGTGAGCACTCGCAAGCTGATCCTCACCGCACTGTTGTGCGGTCTCGCCATCCTGGTGGCCTTCACCGTCCAGGTCGTGATGGGCAGGTTCTGAGAGGCCGAGCGAACCCGCGCGAATCACCCGCCGACCGCATGAGGCGCTGAGCGAGGCCCTGGCCCGAGCGGCCCGTGAGAGAAGCGGACAGGAGCGGGTAACACAACGCCGCGCCGCTAGGCGCTCGCAATCTCTGTGGCCTGTTCTGAAGGCGGCACGAACCGGTAGGGTCGCGCCGTGACCCGGGAGGCTCTGTGAGCGACGCACAACACGATGTGATCGTCATCGGTGGCGGGCCAGGAGGCTACGCCGCCGCCCTTTACGGCGCCAGCGCCGGCCTCGACGTCGCGGTCGTGGAGCAGCACAAAGTGGGCGGCACCTGCCTGCACGTCGGCTGCATCCCGGCCAAGGAGCTATTGGAGGCGGCCGCGGTCTACCGTACGGTGGCCGGGGCGGCCGAGTTCGGGGTGAGCGCAGGCGAACCGAGTCTCGACTGGTCTGCGGTGCTCGACCGCAAGCAGCAGGTGATCGACAAGATGATGGCCGGATTGTCCTCGGTCATCAAGCAGCGCAAAGTGACCGTCTACCCAGGTGTCGGCTCCCTCGGCCCCTCCGGAACGGTCCAAGTGGCTGCCGCCGACGGCTCCGGGCTCACACTGCTGGCGGGTTCGATCATCCTGGCCTCGGGTTCGGTGCCTCGCACCATCGGAGGCTTCGACGTGGACGGCGAGCTGGTGGTCACCTCCGACGAACTGTTCTCGATCAGCCGCCTGCCCGCTTCGGCCGCGGTCATCGGCGGGGGCGCCATCGGCTGCGAGTTCGCGTCGATGATGGGCGACCTGGGCACCGAGGTCACGGTCCTGGAGGCCCTCCCCAACATCCTGACCGGCTGCGACACCGAGGTGGCCAAGACCGTGAGGCGATCGTTCCGCAAGCGGGGCATCGAGGTTCACACCGGAGTGACGGTGCACGGACACGAGCCCCGCCCGGACCGCTCCGGCACCGTCGTCTCCTTCGGAGAGGGCAAGCAGGTCGACGTCGAGATGGTCGTGGTGGCCGTGGGCCGGCGGCCCCGCACGGAGGGCCTGGGACTCGAAGCCGCGGGCATCGAGTTGGACGGCCGCGGGTTCGTGGCCGTCGACGACCGATGCCGCACGACCGCACCCGGCGTCTGGGCGGTGGGCGATGTGGTCGACAGCCCCCAGTTGGCCCACACCGCCTTCGCCGAGGGCATGCTCGTCATCCGCGACATCCTCGGAGAGGATCCCAATCCTCTCGACTACCACGGCACGCCGTGGTGCATCTACTGCCATCCCGAAGTGGCGTTCGCCGGGCACACCGAGCAGAGCGCGGTCGACGCCGGCTTCGACGTGGTGACCTCGATCCACCGTTATATGGCCAACGGGCGGGCCCAGATCCTGGGCGAGACGGACGGATTGGTGAAGGTCGTCGCCGAGAAGCAGGCCGACGGGACCGGCGGTCGCATCCTCGGCGTCCATATGGCCGGACCATGGGTGACCGAGCAGTTGGGCCAGGCCTACCTGGCCGTGAACTGGGAGGCCACCGCGGCCGATGTGGCTGGTCTGATTCAACCCCACCCGACCATGAGCGAGCTGTTCGGCGAGACCGTGCTCTCCCTGACGGGTCGCTCGCTGCACGGCTGAAGCCGGCAAGAAGGACCGCTGATGGCCGACATCACGATGCCGCAACTGGGAGAGACGGTCACCGAGGGGACCATCACCCGATGGTTCAAGCAAGTCGGTGACGAGGTAGTCCTCGACGAGGCGCTCTTCGAGGTCTCTACCGACAAGGTCGATACCGAGGTGCCTGCCCCGGTGGCGGGCGTGCTGGCCGAGATCCTCGCTGGTGAGGGCGACCTAGTGGAGGTCGGACAGGTCCTGGCCCGGGTCGGCGAGGCGGGAGAGGCCCCGACGGCCGAGCCGCCGGCCGCCGAGCCGGTGCAGGAAGCGGTGGAGCCGCCGGCCCCCGAGCCGCCATCCGACGCAGTCGAGCCGCCGCCGGTTGAGCCGTCGCCGGAGCCGGTTGAGCCGTCGCCGCCGCCGGTTGAGCCGTCGCCGGAGCCGGTTGAGCCGCCACTCGCGGCGGGCCGCTTCGCGGAAGGGATAGTGCTGTCGCCGGTCGTGCGCCGGCTGATCAGCGAGAACGACCTCGATCCGTCCTCCCTGACCGGCACCGGTCTGGGCGGTCGCATCACCCGCGCCGATGTCGAGCAGGCCATACGGGCCCGCGCTGCGGTCGCGGCCGAGACCGAGGCTCCGGCTGCCGCTGAAGCTCCGGCTGCCGCTGAAGCTCCGGCTGCCGCTGAGGCTCCGGCCGAGCCCGCGCCTGCGGCTGCTGGAGATGAGCCCCGGCGCTCACGCCGGGAAAGACGATCAGCGGTGCCGGCCGTCGTGGTCCGCAGCGGCGACAGCGTGGTGCCCCTCAACAACATCCGAAGGCGCACCGCCGAGCACATGGTGATGTCCAAGCAGACGTCGCCTCACGTCCTCACGGCCATCGAGGTCGATTACGAGGGTGTGGAGATGGTCCGCCGCTCCGCCAAGCAGGCGTGGAAGGCGGAGGAGGGCTTCAGCCTCACCTACCTACCCTTCATCGCCCGGGCGGTGATCGACGCCCTGCGCGACTACCCGCACCTCAATGCCAGCTTCGGCGGGGACGAACTGGTCGTCCACGCGGGCGTCAACCTCGCCATCGCGGTGGACATCGACTTTCAGGGCCTGCTGGCGCCGGTGATCCACGGTGCGGAGGGCAAGCGACTCCGCCAGGTCGCCCGCGACATCGTCGATCTGGCCAACCGGGCCCGCAGCCGCAAGCTAGGGCCCGACGACCTCGCCGGCGGCACCTTCACCCTCACCAACGCCGGCCAGTACGGGACGTTGATGCAGTTCCCGATCATCAACCAGCCCCAGGTCGCCATATTGAGCACCGACGGCGTGTCTCGCAAGCCGGTGGTGGTGACCGACACCTACGGCAACGAGTCCATCGCCATCCACTCGATGGGCGTGCTCGCCATGGCCTGGGACCATCGAGCCTTCGACGGCGCTTACGCCGCCGCATTCCTGCATCGGGTCAAGGAGCTCATCGAGACCCGCGACTGGGAGGCTGAGATCCGCTGAGAGGCCGAGCGAATAGGGAGGCGATTGGTGAGAAGTGCGCGAGAATCCGAGCGAGGCCGTGGCCCGAGCGGCCCGTGAGCGAAGCGAACAAGAGCGGGAGACACCGCACCGCACCGCAAGGCGCAGGCACCTGTCTGCACGGCCGCTGAGTTCGTCGGTGGTGGCCGCTGAGGGGCCCGTGCTACGGATCCGCTGGCTCGGCCGTGTGGCCTACGACGACGCTCTCGCACTGCAATGCCGCCTCCACAGCCACTCCGCCGACGACCACCTGCTCCTGCTCGAGCATCCCCATGTGGTGACCCTGGGTCGCCGGGGCCGGCGCGAGCACCTGCTGGTCGATGTCGAGGCCCTGGGCGGCTCGGTGGTGGAGACCGACCGGGGCGGCGAGGTGACCTACCACGGCCCCGGTCAGTTGGTGGGCTACCCGATCCTGACCGTGCCCGGCCGGCGGGGCGGCGGGATGGCCGACACCGCCGCCTATGTGGGCGGCGTGGAACAGCTCCTGATCGACGTGCTGGCCGACCTGGGCCTGGCGGCCGGGCGTCTCGACCGTCACACCGGCGTGTGGATCGAACCGGACGGGCCCCGTCCCCGCAAGATCGCGGCCATCGGCGTGAGGCTGTCGAGGGCCCGCTCCATGCACGGCTTCGCGCTCAACGTCGATCCCGACCTCGGCTGGTTCAGCCGGATCGTGCCCTGCGGGATAACCGGTCTGGGAGTCACATCGCTGGCGGCTGAGGGCATCGACGTTTCGATGCGGGATGTCGTGGACCTCGTGGCGCAGCGGTCTGCGGCGGCATGGGGCGCCCACGGCCGCATCGACCGCGCCGATGTGGCCCACCGGGTGGCTCCTGCCGACCTGGCCCGGTTCACGAGGGAGGCTGCCAACGGAGAGGCTGACGCCGGCGCCGCGCCGGGCGGCAACCCGGCCGGAGCTGCGGCCGAGGGAGTGTCGCTCCGCCTGCTGGGCCGCCTGGAGGCTGCCCGGTTGGACGGCGAGGGCCATGAGCCGGTGCCGCTGCGGTCGCGCAAGCCGGAGTGGATGCGAGTGCCGCTCAGCACCGGGCCGACCTTCCACGAGGTCCGCTCAACGCTGCGCGGCCTCGACCTGGTGACGGTCTGCGAGGAGGCCGGCTGCCCCAATGTCTCGGAGTGCTGGAACGACGGCACCGCGACCTTCATGATCTTGGGCGAGCGATGCACCCGGGCATGCGGCTTCTGCCTGGTGGACACCCGCCGCCCCGGGCCGGTGGACTCAGAGGAGCCGGAGCGGGTTGCTGAGGCTGCGGTCCGGATGGGCCTCGAGCATGTGGTGGTGACCATGGTGGCCCGCGACGACCTTTCCGACGGGGGCGCGGCCGCGGTGGCGGCCACGGTGGCGGCGGTGCGACAACGGCTGCCCCGCGCCCGGGTCGAGACCCTGATCAGCGACCTCGGCGGCGAGGATGGCGCCCTTCAGACGGTCTTCGACACCCGCCCCGACGTGCTGAACCACAACATCGAGACCGTGGCCCGACTGCAGCGGGCAGTGCGGCCGTCGGCGGGCTACGCCCGCAGCCTCTCGGTGCTGGCCCGGGCCGCTGACGCCGGGCTGACCACCAAGTCCTCGATCATCGCGGGGATGGGCGAGACCCACGATGAGGTGGTGCAGACCATGGCGGACCTTCACGCGGCCGGCACCGACATCGTGACCATCGGCCAGTACCTGCGTCCCAGCGCCCGCCACCTGCCGGTGGATCGCTGGTGGCCGCCGGAGGCGTTCGAGCGGTGGAAGCAGATCGGCGAGTCGATGGGCATCAGCCATGTCGAGGCCTCGCCGCTGACCCGCTCCAGCTACCACGCCCGCCAGGCTGCCGACGCCGCCGGCGCCGCCGTCGAGGCCGGGACGGCGCGAACCTAGGCTTACGACCATGTTTGCAAGCCGGCTGGACCGGGCCCGGGAGTTGATGGCCGAGCAGGGCGTGGACGTGCTGCTGCTGTCGGTGGGTGCCGATCTGCCGTACTTCTGCGGCTACGAGGCCATGCCGCTGGAGCGTCTCACCATGCTGGTCGTGCCCCGCGACGGCGCGGCCACCCTGGTCGTGCCCCGGATGGAGGCTCCCCGGGTGGTGGAGCGGCCCGAAGTGTTCGGGATGCGGCCCTGGGACGAGACCGAGGATCCGGTGGCCATCGTGGCCGGTCTGGTCGGAGCGGCGGCGGTGGCCGCGGTGGGGGACCACATGTGGTCCCGGTTCCTGGTGGACTTGATGGCGGTCATGCCCGACGCAGTGTGGAGGCGGGGCTCGAAGGTGACCGCTCCCATCCGCTCGGTGAAGACCCCCGACGAGGTCGAGCGTCTGCGGGCCGCTGGAGCTGCGGTGGACCGGATCGCGGGCCGGCTCCAGCGGGGTGAGATCGAGTTGGTGGGACGGACCGAGGCCGAGGTGTCGGCCGAGCTGGGCCGCCAGATCGTGGCCGAGGGCCACGACCGGGTGAACTTCGCCATCGTGGCGGCCGGCGCCAACGCGGCCAGCCCCCATCACGAGCCCGGACCGAGGGTGATCGGCACCGGCGAGGTCGTGCTGTGCGACTTCGGGGGCACGGTGGTGGGCGACGACGGCGTCGGGTACTGCTCCGACATCACCCGCTGCGTGTACACCGGCGAGCCGCCGTCGGAGTTCGTCGAGCTCTACGCCGTGCTGTTCGAGGCCCAGTCGGTCGGGGTGGCCGCGGCAGCCGTAGGCACGCCGGCCCAGGATGTGGACCGGGCGGCGCGGTCGGTCATCGCCGCGGCCGGTTACGGCGAGTGCTTCGTGCACCGCACCGGCCACGGGATAGGCACCGAGGCTCACGAGGATCCCTACATCGTGGAAGGCAACCGCGAGCCTCTGGCGGCCGGCAACGCCTTCTCGGTGGAGCCGGGCATCTACGTGCCCGGCCGGTGGGGGGCCCGCCTCGAGGACATCGTGGCCGCGTCGACGGCCGGTCCCGACTCGCTCAACTGCGCCGACCACCGCCTGGCCGTAGTCGCCTGACAGCGCGGCCTGGCCTCCAATGGTCGAACTCGACGCCGCCACCCTGCTGGTCGGCTGGGCCGCGGGCGGGTGGTTCTTCCTGTGGGTCACAACCCGCCGGCGTGAGGTGGGACTCGGCTACGGCTGGCTGATGCGGGGAGTGTTCCTGGCGCTGGCCGGGGGCTCCCTGGTCACTGCGTTCCTGGCCGAGCCGACCTGGGGCCGCGAGGTGGCCACCATGGTCTTCGTCTGTGTCGGGTCGGCCGCGGGCGCGGTCTCGGTGGCGCGCCGGTCGGCGGGCGTGGCCGGCCAGCGGGCCGGGGTGGCGCGCCGGTCGGCCCGGGTGGCGGAGATGACCGGCATCGACCGGGCCGGTACCCGCTTCGATCCCGATGCGCCCGAGTTCCCTCCCGTGCTGGATCTGATCGCGGCTGCCGCGGGCCTGGCCGCAGTCCTGCTCGGGGCCTTCGCGGCCGGGGGGCCCACCGGGCTGGCCGTGGCCCGAACTCTGGTGGGGGCCCTGTTCATCGGAGCGGTGGTCGACGCCATGCTGCTGGGCCACTGGTACCTGGTGCAGCCCGGCCTGGCCCGGGGGCCGCTGCTGGAGATGCTGAGGGCTGCCGCAATCCTGTGGCTGCCCGAGACCTTGGTGATGCTGTGGCCCACCGGCATGGTCTCCGTGCTGAACGGCACCATTGACGACGGCTACAACGGCCTGCTCGGCTGGTTCTGGGTCGCCAGCACAGCCACCACCATCCTGCTGGTGGGAGTGGCCCGGGCCGCGCTGCGCGAGCGCCAGTACTCCGCAGTGATGGCCGCTACCGGCCTCGTGTACCTGGCCATCGTCACCGCCTTCGGCCAGGACCTGGTGGCCCGCATCCTGCTCGCCCCCTAGACTGGCACCGGCGGTGCGGAGGTCTGCGCGCCGAGTCCTGGCTGTGCCGGGCTCGGGCCGATGCGAGGAGGCCGGTGGTGCCGAGAGTGATCTGGAAGGGATCGATCAGCTTCGGGCTCGTGACGATTCCCGTGCAGCTCTTCAGCGCGGTGAGCCGCAAGAACGTGCGCTTCAACCAGCTTGACGCCGAGACGGGGGCTCGGGTGCGCTACAAGAAGGTGTCGTCGGCCGACGACACGGAGCTGCCGCCGGAGCGGATCGTCAAGGGCTACGAGTTGCCGTCGGGCGACTATGTCACCGTCACCGACCGCGAGCTGGAGGAGCTGGCCCCGGTCGCGGCCCGCACCATCGACATCGACGCCTTCGTCGACCTCACCGACATCGATCCGGTGTTCTACGACAGCGCATACCACCTGGTGCCCGACGAGGCCACGGCCAAGCCCTACAAGCTCCTGGCCGAGGCCATGGGTGAAGCCGACAAGGTGGCCGTCTGCCACTTCGTCATGCGCTCCAAGCAGTACCTGGCCGCGATCCGCCCCGTCGGCGGGCGGCTGATGCTGTCGACCATGGTCTACTCCGACGAGCTGGTGGCCCCGGACCAGATCGACGGACTCGACGGCGTGGGCGACATTCCCGTCGACGAGCGGGAGACGGCCATGGCCCGCCAGCTCATCGCCGCCCTCGAGGCCGACTTCGATCCGGGGCGCTACACCGACTCCTACCGGGAGGCGGTGCTGGAGCTGATCGAGCGCAAGGCCTCGGGCGACACCACGGCCACGGCGGCCCCGGTGGCTCCGGCCTCGGACACGGTCGTGGACCTGATGGCCGCGCTGGAAGCCTCGGTGGCCGCGGCCAAGGAGGCCCGCAAGCGCCATCCGACCACGGCCGGCAAGGACGCCACGGATGCAGCCGCGGATCCTGAAGCGGAGCAGCGGGAGCCGTCGGAAGAGGTCCGCAAATCGGCGTGAGAGCGCCGGCCCGTGGGCGCAGCGAAGGTGAGCGGGCCAAACGCTAAGGTCGAGCAGTGAGCGCACCCGAGCGCGTGCCTGTCACCATTGACGGCCGCCGGCTGTCGGTCAGCAACCTGGACAAGGTGCTGTACCCGCTGACCGGGTTCACCAAGGCCCAGGTGATCGACTACTACGTGCGGGTCGCGCCGGTGATGCTGGCCCACGTCGGCGACCGCGGCGTGACCCTGCGGCGCTGGCCCGACGGGGTGACCGCCGAGTCCTTCTTCGAGAAGCGCTGCCCCAAGCACCGCCCCGACTGGGTTGGAACCTGCCGGGGACCCGGCGACAGGGGAGGGCCGATCGACTACTGCCGGCTCGACTCGGTGGCCGCGCTGGCATGGTCGGCCAATCTGGCCGCGCTGGAGATCCATGCTCCGATGGCCCGCTGCGGCGACCTCGACTCGCCCACCATGGTCGTGTTCGACCTCGATCCGGGCAAGCCGGCCACCATCGTCGAGTGCTGCCGGGTGGCCCTGCAGATCCGCGACATCCTGGAGTCGGTCGGTTTGGCCGGATGGGCCAAGACCTCGGGCAGCAAGGGCATGCAGCTCTATGTGCCCCTCAACCGGCCTCACTCACACGACCACGCGGCCGGATTCGCCCTGGCCGTGGCCCAACTGCTGGAGAAGCGACTGCCCGCGCTGGTGGTGTCGGTGATGAAGCGCAGTCTCCGGCCGGGGAAGGTGTTCATCGACTGGAGCCAGAATGCCCGCTTCAAGACCACCATCGCGCCCTACTCGCTGAGGGGTCTGGATCGCCCCACCGTCTCCACCCCCATCACCTGGGACGAGGTGTCGGACGGCGCCGACAACGAGCCGCTGACGTTCACGGCCCCTGAGGTGCTCGACCGGGTTGAACAAGTCGGCGACCTGTTCGCGCCAACGCTCACGGTCGAGCAAGACCTGCCGGCACCGTCATCCGACTAGGCCGGGAATTGGCAGCGTTTGCACGGTATGCGTGCTTCTTGCTGCCAGTTCCGGCGTGGCCCTGCCGTGCATGGGGTACTGGCAGCGTCTTGCACGGTATGCGTGCATTCTGCTGCCAGTACCGGCTGCGAGGGGCGGGCATCCGGCAGTTAGCCTGACCGGATGCCGATCACAGTCCATGCAGTTCGCGCCGTGCCCAAGGCGACCAACACCACTGTCGCCTTCGTCACCACCGAGGACGTCGAAGCCGGCGTCGACGGCTTCGATGCTGCGGTCCTGGACGCGTCCGGGTTCGGGGGCAGGGCTGACCAGGTCTATCTGCAGCCAGTTGACGGCGGCTTCGCGGGGTTGGTCGGCGCAGGCCCGGCCTCCGATGTGACCGAGGCCACCATCCGCCGGGCGGGCGCGGCGACGGCTCGCTCCTGCTCACGCCACGCGCGGGTGGCGGTGCGACTACCCGGCGACTCCGGGGTGGACGACTCGGCGGCCCGCCGGGCGCTGGCCGAGGGCGTGATCCTCGGCGGCTACCGCTACACCTCCTTCAAGTCGTCCGCCGATGACGCCAACGGCGGGAACGGCGCCCCCAAGCTGGCTCGGGTCGACATCGTGGGCAGCGCGGCGGCCGCGGCCAAGGACGCGGTGGCGCGGGGCGCGGCCATCGCGGCGGGGGTGTGCGTCGCCCGCGACCTGTCGAATGAGCCCGGCGGCTCGCTCACCGCCCCGGCCTTCGCCCGCAAGGCCACGGCCATCGCCCGCAAGGCCGGGTTGGAGTCGAGGGTCTGGACCAAGGCCGAGATCAAGAAGCAGCGACTCGGGGGCCTGCTCGGCGTCAACCGGGGCAGCACCCAGCCGCCCCGCTTCGTGGAGCTGACCTACGAACCCGAGGGCGACCCGGCGGCGACGCTCGCCTTCGTGGGCAAGGGGATCACCTTCGACGCCGGGGGCCTGTCCATCAAGACCGCTCAGGGAATGATGGCCATGAAGATGGACATGTGCGGAGCGGCCGCCGTCATCGGGGCCATGTCGGTGCTGCCCGCGGTGGGCGCACCGGTCAGGGTCAAGGGGTACCTGCCCATGACCGACAACATGCTCGGCGGCGACGCCACCCGGCCGGGCGATGTGCTGACCATCCGCAACGGCAAGACCATCGAGGTGCTCAACACCGACGCCGAGGGCCGCCTGATCCTGGCCGACGCCCTGTCGCTGGCGTCGGAGGACGAGCCCGACGCCATCGTCGACCTGGCCACCCTCACCGGTGCCTGCATGGTGGCTCTGGGGCCGTCCATCGCCGGGCTGATGGGCAACGACGAGTCGCTCATCGACGAGATCCGTGCCGCCGCGGACCGCGCCGGCGAGCGGGTGTGGCCACTGCCGCTGCCGGCCGACTACACCCAGCAGTTCGACTCCAACGTGGCCGACATGAAGAACATCGGCGGCAACCACGGCGGCGCGCTCACCGCGGGGCTGATCCTGCAGCAGTTCGTGGCCGACGGCATCCCCTGGGTCCACCTCGACATCGCCGGGCCGGCCCGGGCCGAGTCCGACGACGGCGAGATCTCAAAGGGCGGCACCGGCTTCGGGGTGCGCACCCTGGTCGAACTGGCCTTGTCGTACACCTCGAGAAGCTGAGCCGACCAGAAGGCCGGACTGCTCAGAGAAGGTCCGGCAGGCTCAACTCGTCGGCGGCCCGCTCGAAGCGTTCGAACGTGGCCGCCAGCAGCCCTCGCTGGCGCTCGTCGGTGAGGTCCATCCCCGCACCGGCGATCATCGGGTAGCAGACGCAGAACAGCACCGCGCCCCGGTAGATGTCCCACATCCCGTCGATCTCGGACTCGGGCACGCCCTCGGACGCGAGCGCTCGCAGCCAGCGCTCGTACAGCCCCGGCTCGATCTCCGAGGCGGTGGCCGGGGCGAGGCTCCCGGTGACGAAGTAGGCCAGGTCGCCCACCGGCATGGACTCCCCGATGACCTGGAAGTCGAGCAGCACGACTCGCCCGTCGTCGTCGAAGAACATGTTGTCGGCCCGGTAGTCGCCGTGGACCAGGGTGCTCGGCGTGGTGCCTAGCGACCCCAGCATGTGGGGGAGCGCCTCCACCCAGCCGTCGGCGACCATCTCCACCGACGGAGGGACGCTCATGGCGCCCCGCACCTTGGCCCAGCCGTCGGAGAACACCGGCGGCAGCAGCATCGGGTAGATGGGATCGCGGATGCTCATCGCGGTGCCCCGCTTCACGATCGGGCCCGCCGCGCCCCACCAGTGGGCGTGCCACGCAGCCAGTTCGTCCACGGCCTGCTCGGCATCGGCCCGGCCCATGCCCTCGATCTGGCTGACGGTCCGGTACGAGCCCACGTCCTCCAGCACCAGCACGAACTGGTGGGTCTCAACATCGACGGCGCAGAAGTGGCAGTGGGGAACCCGGATGGGGCTCTCGACGGCCAGCTCGCGGTAGAAGCCGACCTCGCGGATGTTGAGGCGCAGGATCTGGGCCGTGAAGCGGGCCGTCTCGTCGAGTCCGGGCAGCTTGATGACAACGGTGTCCGGTCCGTCGCCGTCGAGCGTGGCCCGGTAGATGGCGCCGATCATCCCGACCCCGGTGCCGATGTCTTCGATGTTGACGGCTCGAACGGGCGAGCCCATGGCCTGCGACAGCCACACGTCGTCGATGTCGTCGATGCCGTCCGGTATTGCGGGCTCCATTGTTCACCCCCTGGCCGGCCTCGACGCTACATCACGCCGAACTCCTAGATCGAGTGACCGGGAGCTAGGCGGCCTCGGGCGATCTCTGTCCGTGATGGAGGCTCCAGGCCCAGCGCACCGCTTCGGCGATGACGGCTGGATGGAACTTCATGCAAGCCAACTGCCGTTCCGCTTCGCTGATGGTGTCGCCGCACTCGACCAGGCCCGAGGCCAGCCGCCGGACTCGTGGCTGCTGCTGGCCTACTGCGTCGGGACTCGAGTCGGCCGCAAGGAACTCGTCGTGGCGTCGCTGCACGGACTTGGGCAAGCGTTGCACTTGGCGGTGGCTGAGTTGTGGCAGCCGGAGACGGACGGCCAGGGTGGTCGACCCCACAGACCGGGCAGCCCGGAACCGGCAGGCCCGGGCCACCGTCTTGGCCATGGCGCTGCGGGCGCCGCCCTCGTGTCCGATGCCGAGGGTGCTGGCCGTCTCCCGCAGATTGATGCGGGTGCCGCCGGTCTCGTCGAGCAGGTCGGCGCAGTGGCGCAGGAACCAGGTGGTGGAGGGTCCCAGCGTCGCCAGCCAGAACTGTTCGACGTAGGTAGACCTCGGATCGTGGCCGAAGGCGTCGATGCGCTGGTCGAGCCATGGGATCAGCGTGATCTCTTCAGAGCTGATGATGGCCGGTGGGAGGTTTATGGACGAAGTCATGATGTTCTCCAAGAAGACGGGCTCTCGCGAGCGCCTGAACTGCAATACGCCGGGGAAGCGTCGGATTCGAACATATGTTGATTGTGAGGACTTGTCAATCAGAAATTCTTGGGTGGATTTTCTGCTGATTCCGCAACAGTCGAGTCGCATCGCACGAGCAACCCTGGCGGCGCTACGCTCGCAGGGTGCACGCGGATGCCGCGGCCGCGGCGGCTGCGGCCCGCCGGATGGTCGACACTGCCGAGCGTGTGACCGTGCTCACCGGGGCGGGAATCTCTACCGACAGCGGCCTGCCCGATTTCCGCGGGCCCAAGGGCCTGTGGACGCGTGATCCGGCTGCCGAGCGGGCCTCGAACATCAACGTCTACGTGTCGGATCCCGAGGTCCGCCGCAGCAACTGGGCCCGCCGGGCCTCCGGGGCGCTGTGGGCCGACGTCGAGCCCAACCGGGGCCACGAGGCGCTGGTCCACCTGGAGAGGCGGGGCAAGCTCCATCTGCTGATCACCCAGAACGTGGACGAACTCCACCAGAGCGCCGGCAACTCCGAGGATCTGGTGGTGGAGATACACGGCACCACCCGCAAGGTGCAGTGCCTGTCGTGCGACTACCGCGACGACATCGAGATCGCTCTGGGGCGGGTGCGGGCCGGTGAGGAGGATCCCCAGTGCCCGGACTGCGGGTGGCTCCTGAAAGCGGCCACCGTGTCGTTCGGCCAGAGCCTCGACCCGGTCGACGTCGCCAGGGCCGAGCGGGCCGCCCTCGAATGCGATCTGTTCCTGACGGTGGGCACGACCCTGGCCGTGTCGCCCATCAACATGACCGCTCCCCTGGCGGCGCAGTCGGGGGCTCGCCTGGTCATCGTTAACGGAGAGCCCACCGAGTTCGATGCGCTGGCCGACGTGCTGGTGGGCGGCTCCATCAGCGAAGTGCTGCCCGTGATCTGCGGGCTGGATGCTCCGGGTGGCTAAATCCTGACAAGACAGGTAGGGTTTAGCCGGAGGCCGAGCTTGCGAGGCCGTGGCCCGAGCGGCCCGTGAGCGAAGCGAACAAGAGCGGGACAGGGGTCCCGCTTGTGTGAGCGAAGCGAACAAGAGCGGGACAGGGGTCCCGCTTGGCAAATCTCTACCGACAGGCAAGGACTTAGCGATGGCGAGTTTCCGAGAACTTCTGCAAGCGGCCAAGGCCCGGATCCGCGAGGTCGACACGGCCGGCGGCGAGCAGCTGCTGGCCGAGGGCTGGACCCTGCTCGACGTGCGCGAGCCCGACGAGTACGAGCAGGGCGCGATCGTCGGCTCGGTGCACATCCCCCGGGGCCAGCTCGAGTCGAGCATCGAGAACCGGGTAGCCGACCGGTCCACCCCGCTGGTGGCCATGTGCGCGGGCGGGGTGCGCTCCGCCTTCGCGGCGGTGACGCTCGAACAGATGGGCTACACCGACGTGGTGTCCATGGACGGCGGCTTCAACAAGTGGAAGGACGAGGGCCGGGCCTGGCAGCGCCCCCGCACCCTGTCGCCCGACCAGCGCAACCGCTACCAGCGCCACCTGCTGGTGCCGGAGGTGGGCGAGGAGGGGCAGATCAAGCTGCTCGACGCCAAGGTCCTGCTGCTCGGCGCGGGCGGCCTCGGATCCCCGGCGGCCCTGTACCTGGCGGCCGCGGGGGTGGGCACCATCGGCATCATCGACATGGACGTCGTGGACGAGTCCAACCTCCAGCGCCAGATACTCCACAACGTCGACCGGGTGGGGGACCGCAAGGTGGACTCGGCCAAGAAGACCCTGACCGCGCTGAACCCCGACGTGAATGTGGTCACCTATGACACCCGGCTCGGCGCCGACAACGTGATGGAGATCCTCGACGGCTACGACGTGGTGGTCGACGGAGCCGACAACTTCCCGAGCCGCTACCTGCTCAACGACGCCTCGGTGAAGCTCGGCATACCGGTGGTGCACGGGTCGATCTTCCGCTTTGAGGGCCAGGTCACCGTGTTCGATCCCCGCAACGGGCCCACCTACCGCGACATGCTGCCCGAGCCCCCGCCGCCGGAGATGGCGCCGAGTTGCGCGGAGGCCGGGGTGCTGGGCGTGCTGCCCGGCATCGTCGGCAGCGTGCAGGCCCTCGAGGCCATCAAGTTGCTCCTGGGGGTGGGGGACTCGCTGCGAGGCCGTCTGGTGGCCTTCGACGCGCTGGAGATGAGCTTCCGCGAGTTCAGGCTGAGGCCCGACCCTTCCAACGAGGTCACCTACGACAACCGGGACCGCATCGAGGTCGGCGAACTCGACGGCCTCTGCATGCCCACCCTGTCGCAGCCGTAGCTACCCAAGCCTCGTCGCAACCTAGACTCCGGGAGTTCAAGTTCCTGGCCGGAGGCCGAGCGTCAGCGAGGCCGTGGCCCGAGCGGCCCGTGAGCGAAGCGAACAAGAGCGAAGAGAAGGACCGCGCCATCGGACAGCTGTTGAACGATCTCCGAGGGCGCCTCCGGAGCCTTCTCCCGCTCGGCACCTCCGGGATCCTGTGGGGGCTGGTCTTCAACGGGCTGACCACCTATGGGTACCTGGTGGTGGCCCAGCGCGCCCTGGGTGACGACGGCTACGGCGGCCTGGCCGTGCTCTGGGCCCTAGTCAACATCGGCGGATTCGGCCTGTTCCAGCCCCTCGAGCAGGAGGTGGCCCGGGCCACCGCCGACCGGGCCAGCCGGGGAGTGGGCAGCGCACCGGTCCTGCGTCGAGCAGGGGTGCTGGGCGCGGCGCAGTTCGTGCTGGTGGGCGCAGGCCTGCTCGTGGCCTGGCCGCTGGGCCTCGACAGCCTGCTCGACGGCCGGCCCGAGCTGCTCCTGGCCCTCGTTCTCGCCCTGGGTGCCTTTGCCGGTTCCCAGCTGGTGCGGGGCATTCTCGGCGGCCGCCACATGTTCGACCGTTACGCCTGGTACTTCGTGGTCGAGGGTGGATCCCGCATGGCTCTGGCCGTAGTGCTGCTGCTCGCCGGGGTCGCCGCCGTGGGCGCCTACGGCCTGGCCATCGCCTTCGCTCTCGTGGCCGCCACGATCGCCGCGGCCGGCCCCCACCGGCCCTTCGTGAAACCGGGGCCCCCCGCCACATACCGGGAGCTCACCCCGGCTCTGGGCTTCCTGCTCATCGCCGCCATCGGCGAGGCCTTCATACTCAATGTCGGGCCGGTGGCGGTGGACATCGTGGGCGGCGACGAGCTGGGAGCCGAGGCTCCCGGCGTGTTCCTCAACGGCATGCTCATCGCCCGCATCCCGCTGTTCTTCTTCCAGGCGGTCAAGGCCAGCCTGCTGCCCAGCCTGGCCACGCTGGCCGGCCGCGGCGACCTCGTCGGGTTCCGCAACATGCAGCTCAAGATCGTGGCCGCGGTGGCGGCCGTGGCCGGGGCGACGACCGTGGTGGCCGGTGTGGTGGGGCCGCCGATCGTGCGGGTCGTGTTCGGTGACGAATTGGGCCGCAGCGACATGGTGCTCCTGGCTGCCAGCGGGGGAGGTCTGATGCTGATGTTGTCGCTGACGCTGGGCCTGGTCGCGCTGGATCACACCCGCTTGGCCGTAGTCGGGTGGATCGCCGGGATCGTCGCCTTCGCCGTCGTGGTCGGCTTCGACTTCGAGCCCTTCCTCCGGGTGGAGTTGTCCCTGGCGGCCGCGGTGCTGGCCGGCTCGCTGGTGGCGGGCGGGCTGTTGCGGCATCAGTACGCGGCCTACGCGCGGGAGGCCTGAGCGAGTCCGACTCGCCGGCGGGCCGCGGCGCCGCCTAACCGCTCGGCCTCCACGGGCCGCTCGGGCCACGGCCTCGCCCGTATGGGGCGGATTCGCTCGCCTACCCGCGCGGCCTCTTAGTCGAAGCCGGCGTAGGAGAGGTTGAGACCGTCGCGCACTTCGCCGGCTCGGCCCAGGAAGTGGCTGTCGTCGACGGTCCAGGTGTGCTCGTCGCCGTGTCGTACCCGCAGGTATCCGGCACCGTGGGTCCAGTAGATCCTGCCTCCCACCGCGGCGACGTCCTGGGCGAGGGCGATGTCGACCCGGCGCGGGACGCGGCGCCAGCCTCCCGCGGCGCGAAGGTCGTGCCGCGCGATGATCAGCACGCCTCCGGACACGCCGATGAACGGTATGAAGCGTTCGGAGAACCGCTGACGGTGGGTGTCTCGCACCGTCTTGTCAAGTCTCTCCAAGTACACGTACTCGGCTGACTTCCCTACCAGCTCGGCCCGGGAGTACTCGTGGGCCAGCACCAGATCCCAGACGTGCTCGCGGGCGTAGAAGTCGTCGTCGTCCATCTTGGTGAGCAGCGCGCCCGAGGATGCTTCGACGGCCGCGTTGAGAACGGCCCCGAGAGGCTTGTCTTCGTCTACTCGCACCACCTGCACCGGATGTTGCAGAGTGCCGGTGAGCGCCGCGATCTCCGAGTCGCCAGCGAACCCGTCACCGTGGAGGGCGAGCACCAACTCCAAGCGCGGGTAGGTCTGGGACCGTACCGTGTCGATGACCATGCCGAGTTTCTCGGGCCGCCTCGTCGGCGCGAGGATCGAAACCTCTGGTACCGGAGCGTCCATGCCGGTCGCACACAAGATCTGTCGGGCACGGCTTCGTAGCGAGTGGTCTCGCAGCGCGCAGCGCCGCATGGCGATGCTCAACATCTCGCGCTCATGGGTGGAGGCATGTGCAACGGCCTGGCCGGCCAGCAGGTCGTGCAGTTGCTCGCCGAGGCACTCCTTCAGGTCGGCGTCGGGGTCGGGGACGTTGACCAGGACACCGGCCGCGGCGAGCGCGGCCAGAGCGGCCGCCCGCTGCCGAGCGCTGCTGTGGAATGTCGCCCGATCCTCCAGGTGGTGCAGGGAACGCAGTTCGTCCAGAAGGTCTCCGCCAATCCGGTGGCTGAAGACCCCACGCCCGGCGGAGGGAAGTTGCGAGCGCAGCGTCGCGGATACGGGCTCATGAGCCGCCGACCAGCCGATGGGATTCACGGTCTCTTCATCGAATGCTTGAACGGAGAGTCGGGGACTCAACTCGTCCAGCACCGCCACAGCTGGGCGGGAGTGGAGGCTCGACCTGCTAGCGACGGAGCGCGCCGCCCTGGGTGAGTCGACGAGCACGATGTCCACATGGTGGTCGCCGGTGGGAGCGGCCACCCTGGCCGAGGCCGCCAGCACGGCCGACGCGACCTTCCCGGAGGCAGTTATCTCGGCCCCGAGCGGATAACGGGCCAGTCGGGGGACGTAGCGGCGGCTCTTGGCCTGCAGGCCCAGCCAGATCTTCAGGCGCTTCCGAACCCGACGCAGCCTCCAACGGACGTTCCTGAGGCGCCACCAGACGGCCCGGGCAATCATCGCAACAAGCCGACCCAAATCGCCCGGGCTGCGGATACGCAGCGCGGTGCCCATCACGGTCGCCAGGTGCCGCCGGAACCGAGTCCAGACTTTCAGCATGGTCTTGACCGGTCCCCGCAGCCTGGCGGCCAGCCAGCTTTGGGGTTGCGGTTCCTCGATGACCCTGAGGGAGTCCACATCCAGTTCGACGACCTCTCCGACATCGGATATGGCCAGGTTGCAGCGCCGAGCCCGATTGAGTGCCCACGCCCTAGTGATGGTGACCCGGTGTCCCGAGGCAAGGTCGGACTGGCCCGAGGCGGCCTCTCCGAGCTGCTGGCGCAATCGCCCGATCATTCTGGGCGCCACTTCGGCTCCAGCGGGGACCGTAACGAAGAACGCTGCTCCCGGATGGGCGCCCGTGGCGCCCCCAGCCGCTCCGACTTCTGTCCGCGGGTCCGGGTCGAGCAGCCGATGAAGCCTCTCCAAGCGCTCGGCTGGACGCTCCTCGACCCAGACGAACAGGTCGTGCACGTCGCTTGCCAGAATCTGCTCGACGGTTTCTAGAATGACGTCGGATTCAGCGTGGCCCGGGTCCACTGTGACTACGATCTGCGGAACTGTGAACGACCGTCCCGGCGCGGCGGAGCGCAGCCTCCGGTCGGGGATGAGATGGGACACCTTGTCGCGCTGCTGCTCCAGGCTGACGGTCTCGCTCTCAGTAAGCACAGCGCCCGGACCCTGGTGCCAGCACAGGGCGCCGCGCTCGGGGGCCAGCACCGCTCCGAGGGCGTAGGCCCGCCAGCCGAACTCGACGTCCTCGGCCCCCCACTGCGTGAACGACTCGTCGAACATTCCCACCTCGGCGAAGAACGCGGCGGAGATACCGAAGTTCCCGCCGGTGACGACTCTGAAGATGTCGTCGGAGCTGGCTGTGAGGTCGTCGGTGCGAGTCATCCGCCGCTCTATCCATTCCGGGCGCTGCACCGGTCGCTCTGCGAGGAGCTCCTCGAGCGAACCCGGACGGTCTCTGACCGCGTCGGCATCGATGCCCTCGAAGTCGACATGCCGGCGGAACCCGATAGTCACGAGATCGCTGGCGGCGTGGTGCCAGCGGGCGTGAGAGGCCAGCCATTCGGCTTCGGGCACCATGTCGCAGTCGAGGAACACGATGATGTCTCCGGTCGTCGCTCGTGCTCCGTTGTTGCGGGCTCGAGCCAGCCCGAAGCCCAGGTCCTCCTGGTGGATCACACGCACCCGCAACGACGTTGGCTGGTCGAGTTCCAGCGGCGGATCCGAGCCGTCATCCACTACGACCACCTCGAAGAGTTCCCGTGGGTAGGTCTGCCCCTCCAGCCCGGCGAGTGTGAGGGCCAGCGCCTCGGGCGCCTCGAAGTAGGGCACCACGACGGTGACGACCCTGTCAGGCTCAAAGAACTCGGCAGGCGCGACCGGGAGGGAGCGCCAGTCGTTTCCGCGCACTCCTGCGGGAGGCGGCACGGTCATCTGTCCGCGCCCGGTGACTCTCTGTGGAGTGGGGCTGCGACCAGTCGATCCGCGGCGGCCGGGGCCGGTCTGAGAGAAGCGGCCATCAGCAGCACCCAACTGTAGGAGAACCACAGGACGAAGCTCTCCGTGAGGTTCTCCACAATCAGAAAGGCTACGAGGGCGGCGCCGAACCATGTGTCGGGGCCGGGGTGGCGCCACAGGGACGAGGTGGCGTTGCGAGCGGCCAGCAAGACGATCACCGTGAACGGCACCGCGCCCAGCAGCCCCAGCCCCAGGCCCACCTCGACGAGGCTGTTGTGCGCGCTGCCCCGGCGCAGGAGCGCGTGCTGGGTCAACTCCTCGATGTCCCAGAAGGTGAAGAAGCCGTGTCCGAGCACCGGGCGTTGCAGGATCCGGTCCCACACCAGGCCCCATATCTCGCGTCGCTGGCTGAACGTGGGCACGTCCCACTGCATGACTACCGCCACGGCCGTGGCCGCCGTGGCCAGGCCCGCCGCCGTGGCCGTGGCTGTCCTGGCCGTAGCCGCGCCGCAGCGTTGGTTGAGCCAGTGGTGAGACCCCACCACGGTCGCGGCAACGGCCGCGACCGCCAGGGAGATCCATGCAGTGCGACTTCCAGCGCCGACGAGCGCCGCGACTGCCGCGGCAACACCGCCGGCCGCGGCGACCCGTCGCCAACCCCCAGACGCCAGCAGGTAGCGGACACTGACCAGGACTCCGACCGCGGCCAGCGGTGCGAGCGAGTTGCGGTTGGTGTAGACGCCCTTCCAGTTGCCGTCAGGATGGAGTCCCAAATCGGGGCGCAGCCATACCAACAGGAGGCTCGCCGCCACGGCGGCGCCCGCGACCGCAGCCACTACCGCCGCCGTCTCGTCATAGTCGAAGCCGGCGATCGCCCAAGCCAACAGGGCCATGCCCGCATAGACGGACGATCGCCACGCCGTGGCCGCGGGATCAACGCTCCACAGCGTGGATGTCACCGCTGCCAACGTGAAGCAGCCCACCGCCGCCGCTGCAACCCGCGAGGAATGATCCCGCTGCTGGCTTGTGGCGTCCAGCACCCGGCGTGCGGCCAGCGCCACACCGCATGCCGCGGCTGCAGCCAACACCGGCCAGACCGCGTGGTCCTCCCATCGGCCGGTGCGGTCCAGCACACGCTTGGAGAACAGCAGAACCGGGCCGTTGGTGAACACGAGCAGAGCCCCGGCGGCGACGGACACGGCCCCCCAGCGAAACGGAGTGGCGTTCCCCGTGGTATCGGATGGTGTTTCCCGGCGAGACGTGTCCCGCCCGCCGGCTTCAGACGACGCCGGCGAAGCGAAGGTCACAGCCGTCCTGAACCTCGACGGCCTGCTCCAAGAAATACTCATCGTCGGCCTCCCAGGTGTGTCCGCGAGCATGCCTCACCAGCAGGTAGCCGCGTCCGTGCGTGCGGTAGAGGCTGCCCCCGCTTGCAACGACGTCTTGCATGAGAGCCCTGTCAACGCCGGAAGGCACCGGTCGCCATCCCACCACCGCATCGAGGTCATTGCGGGCGATGATCATCGCGCCGCCAGCCAGCGTCAGCTTCGACCCGAAGCGCTCAGCGCCGGCGCGGAATCTGCGCAGAGTGCGGTCCGCTCCCTCCAGGTACACGTACTCGGCTGCCTTGCCGATCAGGGTGGCCCTGGAATACTCGTGGGCAAGGACCAAGTCCCAGATGTGCTCTGGTCCGTAGAAGTCGTCGTCGTCGAACTTTGTGACCAACTCTCCCCGGCTGTACTCCACTGCCTCGTTGAGCACCTCGCCCAGCACGCGCCCCGCGGGCACGGCCAACACTCGGGCGTTCGTGCCGCTGTCGGCGGCCAGAGCCTCGAGCCGATCGAGGTTGAATCCGTCTCCGTGCGCGGCCAGCACCAGTTCGATGCGAGGGTACGTCTGGGCTGCCACCGAAGCGACTGCCTCAGCCACACGATCCGGTCGTCGGGTGGCCAGCAGCACCGACACCAGCGGCAGGGGCTCCATGTTCACAGACGCTGCTTCGCACACCTGACGGGCTCGCGCCCGGAGCGAGTGCGTGCGCAGCGCCTCACGTCGCATCTCCACGCTCAAGGCTTCGCGCTCGGCCTCCGAAGCTGTCTCGATGCGAGGATCGGTGAGCAGGGCGAAGAGCCTTTCGCCCAAGAGTCCGGCCACCTCGACGCCGCCGTCACAGAGGCGGACCACAGCGCCGCTGGCCGCCAGCGCCGCCACGGCGCCCGCTCTGGCCTGCGCGTCGGCGTGATATGCGGCCACGTCGGCTAAGTGGTGGTAACGGCGCGCCCTCGCGAGGTTGGCGGCGTCCACCCTCCTGGAGGCGGTGTGCCCGGTCGGCAGCCGCTTCCTGGGCCCGAGAGCGGCTGCCCGCTTCAAGGCCACGGGCCAGTGGGCGGGATTGACCTGCTCGGTGTCGAAGGCGGGCGTGGCCGCGGTCGGTGCCATGTCGCCCAACGAGATCACCGCGGCACCGGCTCTGGGGATCCAGGTGCTCGGAAGGGGCCTTTCATCGCACAGCACGACTTGGGCGGGGGCCGAGGGCTCGGTGTGGAGCCTCATCCAGGCAGCGAACACAGCCGCCGACCGCGGACCGCACGCTGCGATGGACGGACCGAGGCGATAGGTGGCCAACCGTATTGTCGTCGAGCGAGGCCGCCCTTTGATGCCCCTGCCGACCGCTTGGGCACTTCGGCGGGCCGCTCTGCGTACTTGCAGCGCGACCCTGCGTA
>JAGWAO010000016.1:26107-48721 GCA_021296315.1 Acidimicrobiia bacterium
GACCCTGCGTAGCCGAAACGCGATCCATCTCAGGCGCCAGCCCGCCGCTCGGATAATCCACGCTCCGACGGTACGCGCCAGCCGTGCGGCGTCGCCTGGGTTGCGCACCGAGCGCGCCTCGGTAGCGGTGTGGGCGGCGATGCCTCCCAACTTCCGCAGCCTCGGTAGCCGTCCTTCATTCGCACCGCGCGCCGATTCCTGGGCTACGGCCGGGGTGGTCGCTGGGCGACTCTTGGTGTCTCGCGGGTGCCGCCGTCGTGAGGGGTCCGGCTCGTCCGACTCGCTGACTTCTTGAGGCGCATCAGCCGGGTTTGTCGACGCGCCATCCGGGGCGAAGGGCACCCCCGAAGCCGCCTGAACGTCGTCGGGGAGGCTTTGCTCACCGGTGGGGATCGACGCCGCCTGGTGCCGCAGCAGCCTCGGTACCAGCGTGGCTGCAGTAATAGATTCTCCGTCGAGCCCCCGACGCAGTTCGCGGTGCAGCCTCCTGGCCCTCACCAGCACCACGACGCTGCCGTCGCGCGGCGATGTGGCGGCGCATTCCGCGGAGCCCAGTTGCTTACGGAGCCCGGACACCAGATCGGTGGCGACGGGTGTGCCGGCCTGCACGAAGATGTGGAACTGTGATGCGGCGAACCCGCTCGGTGCCCCGCCCCGCGGACCGAAACGCACCCTCGGGTCACCCCCGAGGAGGCGTCTGACGGTCTCGGCCTCGTGAACCTCCTCCTCGCCTGCTGGCTGCCGCTGCTCGATCCACACGACCAGGTCGTGGACGTCGCCCTCCAGGAGGCCCTCGACGGTGTCGAGCAGGGCGTTGATGCCGGTCCCGTCGGTCGCGACGCTGACCACGTACTGGGGGACTGTGAAGCTGCGGCCCGGCGTGGCTCTCCTGAAGCCGTGGTGGGCTATCAGCTGCGACAGTTTGGCCCGCTGCTGTTCGAGGCTGCGCGCCTCCGCGGGGCTTGGCGTGGCGCCTTCTCCCTGGTGCCAGCACAGCGCCCGGCGCTCGGGAACCAGAAGCGCGCCGAGAGTGAAGGCCCGGTAGCCGAATTCGACATCCTCGGCGCCCCACTGGGTGAACGACTCGTCGTTGCCTCCGACCTCCCAGTAGAAGTGGCGCGACATCCCGAGGTTCCCGCCCGAGGCCACCCGGAACAAGTCGTCGTCCTCGGAGGTCAACTCCGCGGTGCGGGCCATGTGGGACTCGATCCATTCGGGTCGTTGGAAGGGCCGGTCGGCGAACATCTCGTCGAGCGTTCCGCAGTTGCGCACATCGTCGGCCGAGACGCCGGTGACGTCGAGGTGTCGCCGGAAGCCGATCGACATCGCGTCGCTGGCGGCGTGATGCCACCGGGCGTGGGCGGCGAGCCACTCGCTCGCGGGAATCATGTCGCAGTCGAGGAAGACGACGATGTCGCCCTGAGCGGCGCGGGCGCCGTTGTTGCGGGCGCGGGCCAGGCCGAACCCGAGATCGGGCTGATGGATCACGCGGACGTCCAGCGGCGACGGCTCGGACATCTCCAACGGCGGGTCCGACCCGTCGTCCACCACGATCACCTCGAAGAGGTCACGCGGGTAGCTCTGGCGCTCCAGGCCGGCCAGGGTGAGGGCCAGCTCGTCCGGCGCCTGATAGTAGGGAACCACCACCGTGGCGCTCAGACGGGGCTTGAACCCCTCCAGGGGGGTCGTGTCGAGGGACTTCCAGTCGTTGCCCTCGACCTTCGCCGGCCCCGGCGCAAGGGGTGCCGCGGGCGCGGCTACGGCGCGTTCGCCGTGCCCGGCGGGATCAGTCATGGCAGCATCCCAGTGTCGGCGGCGGTGCTCGCGGTCAGCGCGAGGAGGCGGTCGGCGCTGATCAGATGATAGTCGCCTCGCGATACGAGGGCGTGACGGAGCGCGTCGTCGGGGAAGTACTCGGGGGTGCGGTCGGCGCGCACCAGCACCAGATCCGACGGGAGCACCTCGACGAGGCGGTCCCGGTCCAGGGCGAACACCGGGGCGTCCAAGTAGTAGGACACCCACCGGGGGGTGGAGATGCCCGGGGTGGTCCAAACGACTTCCGGGCTCGCGTCGCCGCGGGCCCCCTCCAGCGCCGCGCCCGCTTCGGCGGGGTCTGACAGGTAGTAGTCGCGGGTGCCACCGGTTATCACCAGCACCAGAGTGGCGACTGCCCCCAGAGCGGCCAGGACGCCCAGAGGCAGGCGCAGCCCCGGCGCTCTGGAGGCGAGGAACCTTCGCACCGCGTCGGTGAGCGCGGCCAGACCGATGGTCGCGGGCGCCAGCCACGGGAAGTTCCAGAGGCGGTGGATCCAGGCGCCTTGCTGGAAACCGAACGTGAGCGTCGCCGCGGCGGCGAGAGTCACCAGCACTGGCACGCGAGTGCGCCGGTCGGCGATGCCCGCAACCAGCGCGGGAACGAGCAGCGCCCGCAGCCAGGGCGGCGCCAGCAGCTCGTGGCCGGCGAATCGCCACTGCCGGCTCAAGAACTCGCCGAACGTGAAGCTGGTGGTCTCGGCGGCGGTGTCCACATCGCGGCCGACCCGAAAGCTGACGCGTTCGCTCAGCTCTGCCAGGTCGGTCGCGTTGAGGAGCCAGCCCGCAGTGACCGCGGCGCCGGCCGTCGCTCCGACCAGCATCGCGGTGAGCGCGGGAGACCATCCCCGCGACACCAGCGCGGCGAGCCTCGCCATCGCGCCCTGCTGGGTGCGGTCCTGCTCGGGATGCGACGGAGGTGTTGAGCGCCGCCGGGTCAGCGTGCCGATGAACAGCCAAGCCGCCAGCAGCCCCAGCGTCACCAACGCGATCCACGACTGCATGGCGGCGCCGGCGGCCAGGCACGCCATGACGGCGAGAGCCCACCGCGGCGGTTCGCTCTGCTCGCGCAGCCACGCCACCACTGCCGTCGATGCAACCAGCAGCGAGTAGCCGACCCCGATACGCCCGTACACGTAGAAGAACCCGGTGCAGACCATGGCCGTCACCGCCAGCAACGTCGGTCCCCAACTGATGCGCTGCACACGCAACAGCACCGCCATTGCGGCCACCGTGGCCGCGCCCATGGCGAAGGGGACTATCCGCAGCGCGGCCACGCTGTCGCCGAGCAGCCCGACCGAGGCGATCGCAACGAAGATCGGCAGTGGAGGATGGTGGGCATAGGTGACCGCCGCCGCCGGCGGCACGGTGCGAGGCGCCACGTTGTACTCATCGCGCACGAACGGCTCGATCACCGCGCCGAAGCGCGACTCAATGGGCCCGAGTTCCCAGAAGTTGCGGGCCTGCAGACCGAAGCGGGCCAGGATGCGCCCGTCGTCGCTGTTGCCGAGAGGCAGGGTCAGGTCGGGCAGCCACAGCGCCAGCACGCCGATGCAGACCAGCGTCACCGTGCCCCACCCCCACCCGATGCGCTGTGCGGCGGTGCGGAGCCGGCCGAGCGGCGTTCCGGGCGATCTCGGCGTGGTCACGCCCGGCAACGCTGGTTGGACGGGACCACCCTGGCGCGGTACGACCCCATCTCCCGCACCACCCGGTGGGTGAAGGACGGCACGACGCGCCCGGCGCGAACATGGGCCTCGTGTACTACGAAGGCCTCAGGGAACATGGAGAGCACCGCGCTAGAGTCGGTGCCGCCCCCGAACGCGAGCGCCACGCGCGAGCCGATGTAGGGCGCGAGGCTCGCATCGACATTGTCGAAGCTGATCCGCCGGTCGAAGGCACTGCTTTGGAACGCCGCTTCCAAGCGGGGCGACACCGGTGCGGGAAATTCTGCCCGCTCGCCGACAAAGGGATAGTAGATGGTCAACCTCACGCCTCAGACCTGCGGGATGTTGAGCCGTCGTGCGGTGAGCGCTGTCCTGCGAGGCGCCGGCTTCGAGCCACGGTTGCATTATTGCCGCGACGGACGATCCTAGGATCGTAGTCGTGAGCGATCCCGACCAGCAGTTGGTCGACCTTACGCAGCCCTCCCCGCCCGGCGTCTATCTCGCGGAGGTCTGGCGGAGACGGGACTTCGCCCTTCTGGTCCCCGTCCAGGATCTGCGGGCCCAGAACATGGGATCCGCGTTGGGCCAGCTCTGGCACCTGCTGAACCCGGCGTTGATGGTCGCGGTCTACTTCCTGATCTTTGGTGTGATCATCGACACCAGCCGCGGCGTGGACAACTTTCTGGGCTTCCTGATTGTCGGGGTGGTCTGGTTCCATCTCACCCAGCGGGTCGTGCAGGACGCCGCGGTGTGCATCCCCCGCAATCTGGGACTGATTCGATCCGTGCAGTTCCCGCGCATCCTGCTGCCCGCGGCAACCGTCAACGGCCAGACCGCCGCGTTCGCTCCCGCGCTGGTGTTGGCGCTCGCAGCTGTGATCGCCACCGGTGAGCGTCCGTCGCTGCGGTGGCTGGCGCTGATCGGGGTGCTGGCCGCGCAGTTCGTGTTCAATTTCGGGGCCGCCCTTCTGGTGGCCCGCATCGGGGCGGCTGTGCCAGACATGCGCCAGTTGCTGCCGCATATTTTCAGGCTGCTGTTCTACGCCTCAGGCGTGATCTTCAGCGTCGACGCGTTCGTCACGAGCGAGTCCTGGCGGCGGGCATTCGCCCTGAACCCGCTCTACGACGTGATCACCTGCGCCCGCTGGTGCCTGCTCGGTGAACCGGTCGATTCCTGGGTGGTGGCTGGGATGCTGGCATGGGGCGCCGTTCTGCTGGTGGTCGGATTCGTGGTCTTCTGGAGATCCGACCAGCGGCTGGGGGCGTGATGGATCCGGGTCGGGCGGTGACGGTGCGAGTGGACAACGCCCACGTGTACTACCGGGTGTACGAGGATCCGGCCGCAGGCATCAAGCAGCTGTTCTCGAGTGGGCGGACCGGACGGCGTTACCAGACGATCCGGGCCGTGCGCGGCGTGAGTCTGGATCTCCACGAGTCCGAGACGTTGGGCCTCATCGGGTCCAACGGGTCGGGCAAGTCGACGCTGCTGGCGGCCATGACCGGGCTGCTGCCGCTGCAGTCGGGCAGGGTTCTCGGCCGGAGCAGGCCGTCCCTGCTGGGAGTGTCCGCGGCGCTGCGCTCTGCTCTGTCCGGCAGACGCAACATCCTGATCGGTGGGCTCGCCCTGGGCTTCACCCGGGCCGAGGTGGAGAGCCGCATGGACGAGATCATCGACTTCGCCGGACTCCGCGCCGCCATAGACCGGCCGCTGCGCACCTACTCGTCGGGGATGCGGGCCCGGCTGAACTTCGCGATCGCCACCGCCCGGATCCCCGAGATCCTGTTGATCGACGAGGCTCTGTCGGTAGGGGACGAGGGTTTCCGGGCCCGCAGTGCTGAGCGCATCGATGAGGTCCGCTCGGCGGCCGGGTCGGTGGTCCTGGTGTCGCACAACATGGCGGAGATCGAGGCGTCCTGCGACCGGGTGGCATGGCTCGACGCCGGCAGTCTTCGGGCGGTGGGTGAGCCGGGGGAGGTCGTGGCCGCCTACCTGGCCTCCGACGCGGCCCGCTGAGAGGCCGAGCGAAGGCGAGCGAATCCGCTCCATACGGGCGGGGCCGTGGCCCGAGCGGCCCGTGAGCGAAGCGAACAAGAGCGGGAGTGACACCGCTGTGACACCCCGGATTCTCACCTATTCGCGGACGCTCCGAGCACTCGGATTCCGGGTGCGGGTGCGGGTGCGTCCCGCCAGGAAGCCCGCCCCCCAGGCAGTGTGCATCACCGCGAAAGCGGCTGCGGACCGCGCCCGGTCGAGCCGGTCCCGAAGCACGCTGCGCAGGCGGGTGGCGGCCACCGCGCAGGCTCCGGCATACAGCACCGGCAGGGCCGCGCCCCTCCAGCGTCCCAGGGCCAGTTCGAACGCGGACAACGCCAGGCCCGCCACCAGCGCGGGAGCGGCGAGCTGGCGGATGCGAAGCGACCTCCGATGGCGTATCAGCATGGTGCGCTTCCATGCGCCGTACGAGAAGTACTGGCGGGCGAGCCCCCTGTAGTCCGAGCGGGGCACGTAGTCGACCACGAGACTCGGATCGAGCCACACGGTGCGACCCTGCTCGCGCAGCCGCCAGTTGAGCTCGTAGTCCTGGTTGCGCCCCAGGGTCTCGTCGAAGCCGCCGACCGACTCCAGGGCGTCGCGGTCGAACACTCCGAGGTACACGGTGTCGGCCGGTCCGGAGTGGCGGCCCCGGCGGAAGGCGGCGGGGCCACCCCCGAAGGGCGACCCCATCGCGGCCGCGATCGCCCCCGGCAGGCCGGCGGCGCCGACGGGGCGCTGCACGCCGCCCACGTTGGCCGCCCCGGTGTTGGCCAGGGTGGACACGGCCCGCTCCAGGTAGTCGGGCGGGAGCCGAGACTGGGCGTCCACCCGGGCCACGATCGGGCCCTTCGATGCTGCCACTGCGATGTTGAGGCCCGCCGCGGTGGTCCCCGCAGGGTTCTCGACCACCTGCAAGGGCAACTCGATACCGGTACCGGCGACCGCCTGTTCGGTGCCGTCGCGGCTGGGCGCCACTGCCACCGTCACGTCGATGGGCCCGCGGTATGTCTGGCAGCCGACGGCTGCGAGACACTCACCTATCACCGCGGCACAGTCTCGAGCCGGCACCACCACCGAGATGCGCGGCAGGCGGTCGCGGGCGGTCCCGGGGCTGTTCACGGGCGGACCGTCGCGGGGTGTACGGGGCAGTTCACCGGCCTGAGCGGCGGGCCATGACGATGAGGCTCTTCACCATGATCTCCCAGTCGAGCAGCGGAGACCAGTTCACAACGTATTGCAGATCGTGGCCCAGCTTGTAGGCGGCGTCGGTCTGGTAGTGGCCCTGGGTCTGGGCCAGGCCGGTGATGCCCGGCGGGATGTCGTGGCGTCGCCCGTATCCGGCGATCTCCTCCTCGAGCCGGGCCACCAGTGCGGGCCGCTCGGCCCGAGGCCCGACCAGCGACATCTCGCCGACGAGGACATTCCAGAGTTGCGGAAGCTCGTCCAGCCGGGTCCGGCGGAGCGATGCCACGCCCTCGATGATTCTGGGGTCGTCGGCCAGGGCCAGCTCCGGCCCGGCTCGCTCCGCGTCCGGGGTCATGGTCCGGAACTTCAGCATGACGAACGTCCGGCCCTCCATGCCCACCCGCTCCTGGCGGTAGAGCACTCCCGGACCGGCCCGCAGGCGCACGTACATCCCGACTGCGAGCGTCAGGGGGATGGCGAAGGGGGCCAGCACCAGCAGGTAGACGAGATCGAGGAGCCGCTTGAAGCGCAGCCGGCACGCGGGCAGGGCATGGGCCCGCAGTGCCACGAAGGGCATTCCACCGATCTGGCGGGTCCGCTGGAGCCCCAGCAGGGTGTCGGAGGGTGCGATTCGCCGGTAGACCCCCACCTGGCGTCCCTCCAGCTCGGCCAGCGGCTCGGGATAGATGATGTCCAGCGACTGGCTCGACAGCAGCAGCAGATCGGTGGCCGCCGTCCGGTCGACCTCCGCCACGATGTCCGACGGTGTGTCGGACTGTCCGGCGATCTCCACTGCGGGCTCCGAGTCGCCCAGGTGGCGCTGAGCCGGCTCCGCATCGGCGGGGCTTCCCAGCAGCAGCACCCGGCACCGCCCGAAGCGACGCAGCCTCACCCGCCGGGCCAGCCACCGGTTGAGCGACACCACCAGGCTCGCTGCCACGGCCAGGATCACGAGGTTGGCGCGGGGCATCAGGTAGCGGCCGCTGAGCAGCGACACGGTGGCGTCGGCCCCCACCGCCAGCAGGGTCAGCATCGTGGCTCGCGGCAGCCAGGGGGGTCGGCCGAGCCGCTGCTCGTACTCGTAGAGGCCGCCGAAGTAGTAGACGGCCATGTGCAGGCCGGTTGCCACCGCGAAGCCCACCGCGTAGTGCGACAGCGGGTAGGTCGGCCAGTCGAGCCCGAAGCGCGCCGTTGTGATCGCGACCATGAGCCCGAAGAGCGTGGTCGCGTCGATCAGGTACAGGTAGCGGAATCCCAGCCGACGCAGGATTCGGGTTGCTCGTGGGGTGCCGTCGCCGGTCCTCACGGGGATCGCATCAGGGGCGGCAACGGTACGTCGATGTCGAATGCGCCCGGTGCCGCGGCCAGATTCCACATCAGCATGGCCATCCGGGCCCGGTCCACGTTGTCGCCGGGCTTGAAGTCCGCCGGGCCGTCGCCGGGCGGCTGGAAGTCCTCGCCGACCCAGAGACGATGCTCCACCAGCCACCGGGCGGCCTCCAGGTAGAAGTCATTGATCCCGATGTCGGTGAACGGCACCGGGTGGTTGCTGTAGGTGCGCCCGGCGAAGTGCCACAGGAAGGCCGCCAGATGCGAGGCCCTGAGCGGATCGTTGGGGCAGAACAGCACAGGATCGCGGCTGCATCCCAGAGTGATGCCGTGGTCCACCATCCACCCCACGGCCGGTGAGTAGAAGTTGTCGGGCTCCACGTCGTCGAAGGTCAGCGATCCGTCGACTGACTGCGGCTCGCCCGCGAAGCGCCACAGGAACGTGGCGAACTGGGCTCTGGTCATCGTGCGCTCGGGAGAGAACGTGGTGGGGGTCGTGCCCTGCGTGATCTCCGCCTCGAGCATCCACAACACCGCCTCCGCGTAGGGAGCGTCCCATGGGACGTCGGTGAAGGGAAGGGTGTGGACGGTGGAGCCGTCGCCGGTGTGGGAGCCCGACAGCGTCAGCTTCGTGGACAGCAGGGGACGGCAGCCGGGTGTGCGGCGGCAGCCCAGCACGAGGGCGTAGTAGAAGCGGTAGCCGTAGGGTTCCCCGTCCTCGTTGCGGACCTCCAGCGTGCGGTCCGATCCCACCAGGGTCACCAGTGAATCATCGATACGGCCCGACGGTCCTGGTCCCGAGATGTAGATCTCGGTGATCTCGCCCACATCCAGGTCGGCGAAGGGGTACTCCGCGAGCCACCCGCGGATCTGCTCGGCCGTGTAGGTGCGCTCCCAGGAGTGGGTGGGGTTCTTGGGTTCGCCGTTGGCGTCGGGAGCGGCATCGAAGGGGTCCGGCTTGGCCAGCAGGTACGACAGGGAATCCCGCCGGGGCTCCTCGTTGGCCGCAGTGTGGCCGCCGTTGGAGGAGCTGTAGTAGGCGACGATCACCTCGGGGTCGCCCCCGCCGGCCGGATGGTACGTGAGCACGGTGTCGTCGGTGGCGTCCACCTGGCGCGACCAGGCGTCATGGCCCGTCTCGCGTTCGTAGTCCCAGGCCCTGTACTCCTGGTCCCGGGTCGACGCGTAGAGGTCGAACGGCGAGGACCAGTTGGCCCGGTCCTCCATGATGGCGACGGCGTAGCTGCGGGCCGCGACGGCCTGGGCCTTGAGAGCCTCCGCGGGCCAGCTGTGGGGTACTTCCTCGAGCCCGTAGAGGTACTGCTGCATGGTCATGTCGCCGATCACGAGGCAGTACTGGTTGGCGCTGGCACTGCCGCAGTTGGCCACGCCCCCGGTGGCCGGGGTCAGCTGGAACTGCCCGTGCGCGTAGTGCTCGGCGCCATTGCTCGTATTGGAGACCCGGACGGCCTCGCCGTCGTTGAAGCTCACCGTCAGCACGGTCCCGCTGCAGAAGCCCCGGCACCAGTCGATGTTGCTCGAGTTGATGTACCAGCCGCCGTCGCCGCGCCGCACGGTCAGCGTGTTGACGGTGGTGTCCAGGAACCGGCCGTCCATCGACACGGTCAGCAGGCCTGAGGGCCTGAACACCGTCGTGCTGTGGACGGCGATGCGCACGTCGATGTCGTCGGGCACCAGGCCGGGATCGGTCCTCAACGTGGTGCCGCTGTAATAGAAGCCGAGAATCTCGTCGTAGGTGTGGCCGGCCTCCGCCCGCCCGAGGGCGCCGTACTGGCTCATGCCGCTTCCGTGTCCCCAACCCCCGCCGATGAAGGTGAACTCGTCATCGGAGGGGCCATGGGGATGGGCTGCGGCCGGCGAGGCGAGAACCCCGGCGATGACCGCAGCGGCCGCTAGCAGGCCTACGAGCGAACGAATGGGATGGGAGGGCATGAAACCACCGTCTTCTGCCGACGCCCGCCGGGGCGAGAGGCTAGCGCCTGCCCGGCACCGTGGCGTGGACGGGTCGCGGCCGGCGGCCGGTCTCACTCCGGCGCCCCACCGGTGATCTCGGTGGCATCGGCGGGCGGGATCAGGCGGCCGGGTCGTGACGCTCGCACTACCAGGTCGGCCAGCAGCCCGATGGCCAGGGTCTGGATGGCCGCGAAGCCCAGGAGCAGGGTGTTGGTCGCCACCCGCAGGTCCTTGCCGGCGACGTCGTAGCCCAGCTTGGCCACGAAGACCGCTCCCAGGATTGCAGCCAGGGGCATGAACACTCGGAGCGGGTCGTGTGAGAGCATCATCCGCACGACCTGTAGCAGGTAGCGGCGGGTGTCGGCCCACCAGTGGAACTTCGAGCGCCCTGACCGGGGCCGGTACTCGACCGGCTTGTAGCGCACGCTGTAGCCGTTCATCAGGAACAGCATCGTGATGGTGGTGACGCACGAGAAGCCCTCGGGAAGGTGGCTCACGAACTGCTCGGCCACGTCGCGGCGCATGGCCCGGAAGCCGGAGTTCAGGTCCGGTATGCGGGTCCGCGAGAGATACGACGCCAGCCGCCGGATGGCCCACTTGGTGGGGATGCGCAGCGCCTTGAGCGTTCCCTGCTCGGTCGTGCGGGCCCCCACCAGCTGGTCTGCGTCACCCAGGTCCTCCACCAGGGCCGGTATCTCGTGGTTGGGATAGGTCATGTCGGCGTCGGTCCAGACCACCACCCGGCCGGCGGCAGCCAGCGTGCCGATGCGCCGGGCCGCGCCGCAGCCGCGATTGCGGGCCGAGCGCAGGAGCCTCACACCGTCGCGCCCCAGCGCCAGATCGCCCGAGCCGTCGTCGGAGCCGTCGTCGACGACCAGGATCTCCCACGTGTAGCGCGACTGCTGGAGAGCCGCGGCGATGCGGTCGAGCTCCTCGCCGAGGTGTGCCGCCTCGTTGTAGACGGGCAGCACCACGCTGACGTCGAGTCCGGTCACAGGACCGATCCTACGCTGGACGGTGCCTTCACCCGGATCGCGCTCGCCTGCCCGGCCTGCGTTCAGCCAGCCTGGCTTCAGCGCACGACTGCGATGGTGTCTCCGCCTCCCACCGAGTCTCCCACCTTCACCCGGATCTCGGCGACCGTTCCGGAGCGGCCCGCGGCGATGTTGTTCTCCATCTTCATGGCCTCGAGCACGGCCACCGGCTGGCCGGCCTCCACTTCGTCGCCCACACCCACCAGCAGCTTGATGATGGTGCCCTGCATCGGGACGGTCACCTCCGCGGCGCCGCCGCCGAGACTCGACGGCCCCCGGGCCCTTCGGCGTGACGCGCTGGGGCGCTCGGAGCCGTCGCCGTCGGCTTGCGGGGTCCACAGCGCGACGCTGAAGCGCTTGCCGTCCACCTCCGCCTCGATCTCATGGTGCACCCTGGATCCAGAGGCACTGGCGCCGGCGCCGGTCCCCGCCTGCGGCGACTCGGGCAGGGACGCGAAGTCGAGCCGTTCCTCCACCCAGCGGGTGGAGTGGGCCACCGCCGCGAAGTCCGGGTGAGCGAGGATGGCTTGCGCGGCTCCGATGGTGGTGGCCACGCCGGCAACGTGTGTCTCGTACAGGGCTCGCAGCGCTCGGCCGATGGCGATGTCGCGATCACGGCCCCACACGACGAGCTTGCCGACGAGGTTGTCGTAGTACGGGCTGACGTTGTCGCCGGCCTCATAGCCGCCGTCCCAGCGGGTTGCGTATCCCTGGGCGGGCCTCAGCTCGGTCACGAGGCCGGGGCAGGGGAGGAAAGTACCCCCGGCCGGATCCTCGGCGTTGACGCGCACCTCGATGGAGCAGCCGTCGAGTGCGATACCGCTCTGCGTCAGAGCCAGAGGCTCGCCCGCTGCCACCCGGAGCTGCTGCTCGACGAGGTCTACGCCGGTCACCATCTCGGTGACCGGATGCTCGACCTGCAGCCTTGTGTTCATCTCCAGGTAGTAGAACGCTCCGTCGGCGTAGAGGAACTCGACGGTGCCGGCGTTGACGTAGCCGCAGCCGCGGGCCACCGCCACGGCTGCTTCGCCCATGGCCGCGAGGACTCCAGGATCGATCTGCGGCGCGGGCGCCTCCTCGATGAGCTTCTGATGGCGGCGCTGGGCCGAGCAGTCGCGGGTGCCGAGGTGGACGTAGTTGCCGTGGGCGTCCGCGAGCACCTGAACCTCGACGTGGCGGGCGGCGTCGAAGTAGCGCTCCATGTACAACTCGTCGCGCCCGAAGTAGGCCAGCGCCTCACGTTGGGCCGACTCGACCGCGGCCGCGGCCTCCGCGGACTCCCTCACCACCTTCATGCCCCGGCCCCCGCCCCCGTAGGCGGCCTTGACCGCGACGGGCCAGCCGTGGGCCGAGCCGAAGGCTTCGACCTGTGCGGGGTCGACGATCGGCTCGGTGGTGCCCGGGACCGGTTCCACGCCGGCCCGGACGGCCGCGTCCCGGGCTGAGATCTTGTCCCCCATCACCTCGATCGCTTCCGGCGGCGGTCCGATGAACGTGACGCCCTGGGCGGCAACGGCTCGAGCGAAGTCGGCGTTCTCGCTGAAGAAGCCGTAGCCGGGATGAACCGCGTCGGCACCGCTCCGCTCGATTGCGGCCACGATGGCGTCGGTGCGCAGATAGCTCTCCGCGGCCGCGGCGCCGCCCAGACAGTAGGCCTCGTCCGCCAGCCTGACGTGCATCGCACCGCGGTCCTCGTCGGAGTAGACGGCGGCCGCGGTCACGCCCATCTCGCGGCAGGCTCGGATCACGCGGACCGCGATCTCGCCCCGGTTGGCCACCAGCACCTTCGCGAAGGTGCTGGCAGGTGGTGCTGCGTCGCAGTGAGGCATCTTGTATCCCGCTCTTGTTCGCTCCGCTCACGGGCCGCTCGGGCCACGGCCCCGCTGAACGCCTCGCAGATCCTAGTTAGACGCGGCCCATCCGCTCGGCCTCTGAGAACATCACCGCCTTGGATAGCCGATCGCGGCCCGGATCGCACAGACTGTGTCGCGTGGGATCGATCACGCCCCCTTCCGGGTCGGCCCGGGAGCAGCTGCCGCTGAGCTGCGAGGCGGTCCGCCGGGCCGGTCTGGGCGAGTTGCGTCACACCGTTGCTACGGGGTCCACGAACGACGATCTGGCCCAGGAGGCCCGGCTCGGGGAGCGGTCGCCGTCGGTGCTGGTTGCCGATCACCAGACCGCGGGAAAGGGTCGCCTGGGGCGTCGCTGGTCCGATGCCGCGGCGGGGTCGCACCGCAGCGAGGCTTCTCTCCTGGTCAGCTTCCGGTTCGTGGCGCCGGTGTCGGGCGCCCTCGACCGCGTCGCCGCGGTCTCGGCCGCCGCCCTGGCCGCCGCCTCGGGAACCCTCCCGCACGGGGGCGCGACGGTGCGGGCCAAGTGGCCCAACGACCTGCTGATCGAGTCCGGTGAGGTCTCCGGGAAGCTGGCGGGCGTGCTGTCGGAGATGGTCGACTGCGATCCGCCGGTCGTGGTGGTGGGCCTCGGCCTGAACGTCGCAGAAGCGCCCGCAGAGCCGGGGGCGGTCTCGCTGGCTCAGGCCGGCAGCGCCGCCACCCGCGACGAGTTGCTGGCGTGGATGATCGACGAGGTGCCGGGCTACCTGGCCGACCCCTCCAAGGCCCGTGCCGACCTCAGGGCTGCGTCGGCGACGATAGGGCGGATGGTCAGGGTGCAGCGCACCGACGGCACGTCGGTCGTGGGCACGGCAGTCGACATCGACGCCTCCGGACGCCTGATCCTGGCGGGCGACTGCGGCGAGGCGCTGATCGACACCGGCGACGTGTTCCATTTGCGTTGCTGAGAGGCTGAACGACAAGGCGGGCCAATCCGGCCCATACGGGCGAGGCCGTGGCCCGAGCGGCCCGTGAGCGCAGCGAACAAGAGCGGGATATGCAACGTCTCACCGCGAAGACGCCACACCTACCTGCGTTGTCACCTGAGAGGCCGAGCGACCGGCTCGACCGGCTCGACCGGTGATCGATCAAGAACAGAGCGCCCAGGGACCGGCGGTACGCTTGACCTCCGTGTCGGATCGACAGAAGGTGGCGCTGCGACGCACCTGGCCGCAGCGCCTGGTGGTCCTCGCGAGCCTCGTGGTGATCGTCGCCGCGGTCGCGTCGGCGGAGACTGTGCACTACGTCGAGGAGGTCTGGGAGGAGTACAAGCCGGTGCAGTTTCCCGACACCGTCCAGTACGGCCACGAACTGCTTCGCACCGACACCGAGCCGGGCGAACCCGTCAATTTCCTCGTGGTCGGCACCGACAGCAGCATCGACGTCAGGCAGAGCGCGGATGCCGACGGCGCGGGCGGCGTCGCGTCGGGAGGGAGGGCTCTGGCCGATGTCATCATGCTCCTGCGCCTGGACCCAGGGGCGAAGTCGGCCTGGGTCCTGTCCATCCCGCGGGACCTGTGGGCCGAGATCCCGGGAGCGCAGGACCACAAGATCAACTCCGCCCTGCTTATCGGCGGCGCCCCACTGCTCGTCGAGACGGTCAGCTCCATGTTCGATGTGGAGATCAACCACTACGTCGAGATGGATTTCGCCGGGTTCCAGCAGGCTGTGGACACACTCTCCGGAGTGCCCGTCTGGTTCCCCCATCCGGTCCGTGATCCGAAGTCCCATCTGAGCATCGAGACGCCGGGTTGCCATGTGCTCGGCGGCGAGCAGGCGCTCCAGTACGTTCGGAGCCGCACATACACGGAGTTCATCGACGGACGGTGGCGGATCACCGGCGGCGACGACTTCACCCGGATCGCTCGCCAGCAGGACTTCCTGGTGCTCGCCCTCGACCGGGCCATCAGCCGCGGGGCCAGGAATCCGACCACCATCGTCGGCATGATCGAGGCGGGGGCCGCCTTCGTGGCATTCGACCAGGACCTCACCCTCGGCGAACTGGTGTCGCTGGCTCAGGACTTCTCGGACTTCAATCCCGAGAACTTGCAGCGGCTGAGCCTCGAGGTCTTCACGTTGTTCTGGCCCGACGGCCGCTACAAGGGCGAGGCGGCCTACGAGCAGGCGAACGAGCCGGTCCTCGACTTGTTCCGGGGGGTGGCGGACTCTGTGAGTCCCTCAGAGGTGTCGCTGAGGGTCGCGGGCTTCAACGAGTTCAACCGCGAGGACGCGGCTGCGGCGCTGGCCGGTGAGGGTTTTCGGGTCCTGGGGTCTCTCACGTCTCCGGGCATTCCCGAGACCGTCGTCCTGCACGGTCCCGGCGGCGTCGACGCCGCCATGACGGTGGCCCGTTACCTGGACCCTGTGCCCTACGTCGTGGCCGACGCCGATGGCGACGGCGTGGTGGTGGTGCTCGGCGCCGACTACCGGGGAGTGCTGTTCCTGGCCCAGGAGCCCATGAGCGTGGTGCGCGACCGGGTACAGGCCCGCGGTATTCCTCCGGTCCTGCCTGACCCGGCATCGGGTTTCGCTCCAGTGGCCACCGGTGCGGCCGCCTCGGGCCCGGCGCTGGTCGGGGGCCTGGCGGCTGCGGGCCCGCTGGTCGATGGTTGGGTGGGTCTCGGCGCCGGCTTCGTCGCGGCCCAGTCGAGCGGAGCCGATCCGGAGCCGGTCACCATCCTGGGCCGTCCGCCCGATGGCGAGTCCTGTGGCTGACCGGGACGGGCCGGCGGTGTCACCCGACGGCGGCGAGCGGCCGGCCTCGTCGGCGGCAGTGGCCGTCGTCGGGGCGGGATACGTCGGTCTCACCACTGCGGCGTGCCTGGCTCGGATGGGCCACCGCGTCGTGTGCACCGATATAGACGAGCCCCGGATCACCGGACTGCAGGGCGGGGAGGTGCCCATCCGGGAGCCCGGGCTGGACGAGTTGGTCAGGGCCGGGCTCGATTCGGGCGGACTCTCCTTTGCCTGCGGCTCCGCCGAGGCCGCGTCCCGCGCCGACTTCGTCTTCCTGTGCGTGCCCACACCGGCCAGTTCGGGCGGCGGCACCGACCTCAGCTTCCTGGAGGCCGCGGCCACTGAGATGGGTCGGAGCCTCCGGCCGGGGACGGTGGTGGTGAACAAGTCCACCGCTCCCGCGGGCACCACTCAGTTCCTGGCCCGGGTGCTGGGACGGGTCGACGTCCCGGTGGCGTCCAATCCCGAGTTCCTGCGGCAGGGCTCGGCCGTTCGCGACTTCCTCAACCCCGATCGTGTCGTCGTGGGCGCAGCCGACGCAGCCGTGGCCGAGCGGGTCGCCGGGCTCTACGCGAGTATCGATGCCCCCGTCCTGATCACCGATCCGGCCTCAGCGGAGACGGTCAAGTACGCGGCCAACGCCTTCCTGGCCACGAAGCTGTCGTTCTCCAACGCGGTGGCGGCGCTGTGCGAGGCCGTGGGTGCCGACGTCGACGACGTGCTGGCGGGCATGGGTCACGACCGGCGGATAGGCCGCGACTACCTGAAGCCCGGGCCGGGGTGGGGTGGCTCGTGTCTCCCGAAGGACACCCGTGCCCTGATCGACGCGGCGTCGGCGGCCGGCTACGACTTCGGGCTGCTGCGCAGTGTGGTGGAGGCCAACGAGGCGCAGTTCGCCAGGATCATCGGCAAGGTCGCGTCCCGGGTGGCGTTGCCCGGGGCCCGCGTCGCGCTGCTCGGCCTGGCCTTCAAGGCCGGCACCGACGATCTGCGCGACTCGCCCTCCCTCGAGATCGCCCGGAGGCTCGTCGAGGCCGGGGCGGCGGTTCACGCCTACGATCCGGCGATCCGCTCCAATGCGGCGACCGCCGAGGCCGGCATCGTCGTGACCGCCGACGCCTACGCGGCCTGCGACGGCGCCTCGGCGCTGGTGGTGGCGACCGAGTGGGACGACTTCAGGCAGCTCGACTTCGACCAGGTGGCGCGGGTCATGGCCGAACTGCACGTGATCGACGCTCGCAACCTGCTGGACCGCGACGATCTGGAGCGCCGGGGCTTCACCTACAGCGGTGTCGGAGGGTGAAGATTGGGCTCGACGAGCCGATAGCGTGTCGGCCCGTGGCCAAGCCGAGTTCGTCGAAGAAGGTCCAGCGAGCCGCTCGAGCGGCAGCCGCGTCGAAGGGCGCCCGCGAGCGCCGGGAGCTCGGCTTTCCGCTGGCCCTGGCGGTGGTAGTGATCCTCGGCGTGGCCCTGGTGGTCTTCGCCCGGTCGTCGCGCACGCCCGCGGCGGCGCCGAGGGTCGGCAACGACCACTGGCACTCGGCCTACGCCATCTTCGACTGCGACCGGTTCCTGCCCGCTTTCACCAGCGCGGCCGATCCCGACGGCATCCACTCCCACCAGGACGGCGTGGTCCACGTCCACCCGTGGAACAGCTCCGCCGCCGGCGATCGGGCCGATCTCGACGTGTTCTTCGAGTCGATGGGGGCGAGGGTCACCGATGATGAGATCAGCGGCCCGGGCATCGGCGTGCTGGAGGCCGGCTCGAACTGCGACGGCGAGCCGACCGTGATCCGGGTCGTGCGCTTCACCCGGATCGATCCTGACGACCCGGACGCGCCGCGCGCCGACGATCCTGCTACCAGGCTGAACGACATCTACGAGGCGACCGACGTCTACACCGACGACTTCGGCGACGTCCGCCTGCTGGGGGATCTGGAGGCGTTCACGTTCGCCCGTGTCCCGGTCGGCGCCGAGATCCCGCCGCCGCCCGAGGACCGGCTCCAGACCGCCCTGGCGGCCTCGGCGGGGAACCTGCTCTCCACCGGGCCGGAAACCGACCTCGATCCGACGGACGCCCCGCCCGGGGAATAGAGGCGGGGGGCGGCGGGGGCGCCGGGGTGCAGGCGATCCTGCTCGTCGGAGGTCTCGGGACTCGGCTGCGTCCTCTGACGCTGACCACCCCCAAGCAGATGCTGCCGCTGCTGCACCGGCCTATGATCGAGCACGTCGTGTCCGGTCTGGCCCGCCACGGAGTGGCTCGGGTCGTGCTGGCGCTCGGCTACCACCATGACGCGTTCAGGGACGCCTATCTCGACGGACGGTGCGCGGGCGTTGAGATGGCCTGCGTCGTGGAGTCCGAGCCGCTCGACACCGCCGGCGCCATCCGCTTCGCCTACACCGAGTCGGGAATGGAGGCCTCCGGGGGCACGTTCCTGGTGGCCAACGGGGACGTGATCACCGACCTCGACGTGGGCGCGATGCTGAGAGTTCACCGCTCGGCCGGCGCTGAGGCCACAATCCATCTGATGGAGGTGGAGAATCCTTCCCGCTACGGAGTGGTGGTCACCGATCCCGACGGGCGTGTGGACGCCTTTCTGGAGAAACCGGCCGAGCCGGCGCCGAGCCGCTGGATCAACGCCGGCACCTATCTCATGGAGCCGTCGGTGATCGGGCGCATCGACGGCGGGCGCCGGGTGTCGGTGGAACGCGAGATCTTCCCCGCCATGGCTGCCGCCGGCACCCTGTGGGCCCTGCGACACAACACCTATTGGGTCGATGCCGGCACTCCCCAGACCTACCTGCAGGCTCAGCTCGACCTGCTCGACGGCCGGCGCGGGCCGGCGGCGGTCGGGGTGTCGCCGGAGGCTGCGGTGGATCCGGGGGCGCTCGTCGAGCGCAGCGTGGTGATGGTCGGCGCCGTGGTGGGGGCAGGCTCGGCCGTGCGGGGCTCGGCGGTCCATCCGGGCGCAGTGATCGGAGCGGGCGCGACGGTTCTCGATTCCGTGGTGGGGTCGGGCGCGACAGTCGGGCAGGGTGCCCGGGTCACGGGCGGAACCCTGATCGGTGAGGGCTTCGCAGTGGAGCCGGGGGCGGTCCTGTCGGGTGCCAGAGTGCCCGAGGTGGCCTGATGGCGACGCTGGTCACCGGGGGCGCCGGCTACATCGGCAGCCACACCACCGTCGCGTTGCACGACGCGGGCCGCGACGTGGTCATCCTGGACGACTTCTCCAACGCCTCGCGCCGAGCGATCGACGCCATGCGGAGCCTCACCCGCGCCGATCTTGTAGTCGTGGAGGGAGATGCGGGCGATCCGGACGTCCTGGACGCGGTCTTCGGCGGGCACCGGATCGACTCGGTGGTCCATTTCGCGGCCCGCAAGAGCGTGGCCGAGTCGATCAGCGATCCCCTCGGCTACTACCGCAGCAACCTTGGATCGGTGATCTCACTGGCCGCCGCGGCCATCGATCGGGGCGTCCGGCGGCTGGTGTTCAGCTCCTCGGCCACCGTCTACGGGTCGGCGTCGGCGCTGCCGGTCACCGAGGACTCGCCGACCGTCCCGGAGAGCCCCTACGGCGAGACCAAGCTGATGGGCGAGCGCATACTGGCCGACGCCGCGGCTGCGTCGGATCTGACCGCGGTCATGCTGCGCTACTTCAACCCGGTCGGCGCGCACCCGTCGGGGCTGATCGGGGAGGATCCGTCCACCGAGCCGGCAAACCTCGTGCCCCGGATCATGCAGGTCGCCGCCGGCCGCCGGGATCGGCTGGATGTCTTCGGGGCCGACTACTCCACGGTCGACGGCACCGCGGTGCGGGACTACGTGCACGTCATGGACCTGGCCGAGGGTCACGTGGCTGCCCTGGACACCGAGACAGCCCCGGTGAGCAGCCGGGTCTACAACCTGGGCACCGGCTCGGGCACCACGGTCCTGCAGGTGCTGGCTGCGGCTTCAGAGGTGCTCGGCACTCGCATCCCCTATGAGATGGCCGACCGCCGCCCCGGCGACATCGAAGCCTCCTGGGCCGACTGCACCCGAGCCCGTGACGAACTCGGCTGGCAGGCCCGCCGCGTCCTTGCCCAGATGCTGGCCGACCACTGGAACTTCGCCCGCAAGCATCCTGAGAGCTAGGCGAGTCTGGCAACAACTCAGGGTAGACCAGCGGAAAGCTACTAGTAGCCAGAGGGTATGATCTCTAGTACGCCGTAGAATGCAAGATGATCGGGCGGTTGCTGTCGGAGTCCCTGGCCGGCCGGGCGGTGTTCTTCCACCTGGCGCCGTTCTCCGAGGTCGACAACACCCACACCGACCCACCCGCCGCCACACCGCAGCCACCACAGGCGACTTGCTCAGCAGTTTCCTAGCCGCCGTGCCCGCTGTCACGCTCCGACGTACGGTGGGTCCCATGTCCGAGACAATCGATCACGTCGCGACACAGACCTACGAGGACATCGATGTCACGGACTGGACAATCGTCGGTGACGAAGTCCTCGGAACGAAGCCGAAGCGCTGGCTGAGGCACCCCGAGACGGGCGAGCATTGGCTCATGAAGGACGCGACCTACAGCCATCGGAATGACGGCACACGCTATCGGAAAGGCGACGACTGGTCCGAACGCGTCGCCAATGGTGTGGCCGCGCGGCTCGGACTGCCTGCTGCCCGCACCGAACTGGCCTCCTCCCGAACGAGTGAAGCACACAAGTTGGGCGTGATCAGCAGGTCGGTGCTTGCCACGTCACAGGGCGACAACGTCAAGGAGGTGCTGATCCCAGGCAACCAACTTCTTGCCGAGCCTGCAACAGGGCGGGACCGTAGTACCTACACGCCGGCGACCATCCGGGATGCGCTAGAAGGGGTTCACGTACCCGATGGGGTTGACGCTGGCCTGACGGCCTGGGACGTGTTCGCCGGCTACCTGGTCTTGGATGCGGTCGTGGGCAACACAGATCGGCACGAGGAGAACTGGGCGGTGCTGGATCGAGCGGGACACCGCTGCCTCGCCCCCACATTCGACCACGCGTCCTCCCTGGGGTTCCAGCTTGCAGACGAGCAGCGACGGGACCGCCTGAGGACACGCGACAGCGGCTACACCCCGGAGGCGTACGCGGACCGTGCCAAGACGCACTTCGCAGGAAGGCCGCATCCGATCGCCATCGCGAGGCGGGCCATCGAGATGCCGGGAACGGACTCCCAAAGCCTTTGGATGGACCGTTGCAGGGAGGTCGATAGGCTTGTCGAGCCCTTATGGCTGATCCCTGAGGATCGGATGTCGCTGCCGGCGCGAGAGTTCGCGGAGCGAGTCCTGCGACGGAATTGCCAGCGGCTGCTCGACCGCCACGACTAGTGTCGGTGTCACACTCCCTGCGTACGGTGAAGCCCATGTCCGATAACGGCGAACGTCGCCTCTATGCGACTTGGCGCAACCCCGATGGCCTGATCCGGCCTGTCGGAGTGTTGACGCGCCAGACCGCGCTCGGCGGTGAGTCGTACCGCTTCGTGTACCTGAAGGCGGCCGAGGGGTTCGATGACTTCCAGGGCATCCCTGGGCTCGACGACCTGCACCGCGTCTATGAGAGCGACCGCCTGTTTGCGGTGTTCCGCAATCGGCAGATGCCGAGGCGACGGCCCGATTACGCCGACTACGTCCAGAGGCTCGGGCTCGACGTCGACACCGACCCCTTCGAGGTGCTGATCCGCAGCGAAGGATGGCGCGCCACCGACCGCCTCGAGGTGTTCGGCCACCCGCAGCGCACGTCCGAGGGCGAACTCACCGCACGGTTCTTTGCCCGCGGTATCCGCTACATCGACGGCGCAGCGCAGGCCGTGAACGACGTTCGGGTCGGCGACGTGCTAGAACTCGAGGACGAGCCGGGCAACCAGGTCAACTCGCGGGCCATCCTGTTGAATACCCGGACCGGTGCGCCGGTCGGTTACGTTCCCGACTGCCTCGTGGACATGGTCCACGAATTGCGCAGCCTGGATGCGGCGATCGAGGTAATGGCCGAGCACGTCAATCCTGCTACTGCGCCGCCACACATGCGCCTGCTGTGCCGGCTGCTCGCGCCATGGCTCGACGGCTACGAGCCCCTCTCCGGCCCCGAGTACCAGCCCATCGCCCAACCGACCACGTAGCTCGACTACCCAACAAGAGGCGCGGAGCCCGACGAGGGCAGTGTGTCGCCTGCATCCTGAGCGGCTAACGGTGCCTGTGGTCTTCGATCCTCTGGTTCGTTCGGTCGGCCCTCGGTGGAGGGTGTGGCTGTGGAACACTCGTTCGTTCTCGACAACGAGCATCCGTGAGGGGCAGCCCCTAGGTCATGCCGCCCGGCGATCGGGTCTTGGCCCTGTCGCTAGCGCCAGCGGCTCGGACTGGAGCGCAGCTGCTCGTCGTAGGCTTCGCAGGTCCGAGCCATTTGCTCGTCGCCGTCGAAGATCCCGGATGCTGTCAGCCGCCAAGATCGTGGCTGAAGTCGCCGGCATCGATCGGTTCCGCTCGCGCGCCGCGTTCGCCCGCTGGAACGGGACCGCCCCGATCCCGGTGTGGACCGGCAGCGAACGGTTCCGGCTCAACCGCGGCGGCAACCGCCAGGTCAACGCCGCCATCCGCCGAATAGCGATCACCAAATGGCGAGGCGCCGGCCCCAAACACGACTACATCCTTCGACGAATCGAGCGCGGTGACACCAAGACCGCAGCCACCGCGCGCTGCGCCGACGACTCTCAGACGATGTCTTCACCCGCCTGCGAGCCGACCTCCGACACACCCAATACCGCCCGATGAGTGGGCCCGCTGCCATTGCTGCTTGACATAGGAGCATGGCCGAGTTCGACGGCCGGACACGATGACGGCCTACATCGACGCGCGTCGGGGCCGTTTCGGGGTCGAGCCGATCTGGGGGGTGCTGCAGTTCGCCCCGTCGACGTATTGGTCCGCCAAGCGCCGCCCGGCG
>JAGWAO010000016.1:48779-50418 GCA_021296315.1 Acidimicrobiia bacterium
GCCCAAGGTGTGGGCCCAGCTCAACCGCGAGGGACATCGGGTGGCGCGTTGCACCGTGGAGCGGCTGATGCGCGACCTGGGCCTTTGCGGCGTCGTGCGCGGCAAGCCGAGGCGCACCACCGTCGCTGACACAGTCGCTGGGCGGCCCCGGGACCTCGTGCAGCGCCGATGCTGCAAGAGCTGTTTCGTCGCCGAGGTCACTCCGGGATAGTTGGCGCTTCTCCACCCGCCACCGCGTCGCGGATGCGGTTCACCAGCTCGTTCTGCTCCGAGGCGGTCACCTGCATCCGCAACTGCGCGCCCCGCTCTTTGGGGACAATGACGAGCGCCTGGCTCAGCCGCCTCCCTTCAATGACCACGCCGGTGGAGGTGTTGTCCTCCGCGAGCTGCCAGTGACGCGACGGCTCCTCATGGGGCCGGTTCAGAACCGGCTGGCTGATGTGGTCCAGGGGACGCCCTTGCAGCGCCAGGCTTCTGCTCTTGGTGACCAGCGTGAGGTCACCCGCCGAGTCGCGTGTGGTCGGTGAGGTCATCTAGCCATTCAGAGGATCAGTCCGCCCCCCACGCGTGAACCCTGCGCGGCTCAACTGCAGACTGTAAGGAGTTTCCTCATATTAGAACAGCGTATGTGTATTCACATATGATCAACCACTACACGGCCGGAGTCTTGAGGGGCCGACTCTGCATCAACTCCCAGGCAAAAGTACTGAAAAACTTTGTAAATGCTTGGCAAATGTCACACCCCTATGGAATACTGTGGCCATGTTGACCGAAGCTGCTCGACGGGCCGAGGCCGCGATGAAGGACATGCTGGCCATAGCCGACGACGGGTCCGCGACTACGGACGAATTGCGCGAGGCGCTAGCAATCTCCAAGTCGATTGTGGGGGTCACGGCGGCGTTCCAGGCCTCGGCCGCCGCCGCGGTGGCGGGCCGGGAGCGCCACCGCGACGGCGGCGCTGAGGTTCTGGCCGCGGCTGCGGGACTGGCGCGGCAGCAGGCGCGCAGCCAGGTCAAGACCGCCCAGGCGATTCAGGACATGCCGAGGCTGCGCGACGCGGTGGCTCAGGGGCGGGTGTCGCAGGCCAACGCCAAGCGGCTGGCCGAGGCGGTTGACAGGACCGGCGCGGCCGATGTGGATGCGGACTGCGAGTTGTTGGCCAAGGCTGAGTCGATGCGGCCCGAGCAGTTCACGAAGGAGACCCGCCGGTGGGCTGCGGACCGCGAGGGCGACGGCGGCGCGGCCGAACATGCCCGCCAGCGGGCCCGGCGCTGCGTGAAGGTGTGGGACGGCGACGACGGCATGGTGCATCTGCGCGGCCAGTTCGACTCAGTTACCGGGAAGCGCATCGGCAACCGGCTGCGGGCCGAGGCCGGCCGCAGGTATGACACCGACAAGAAGAGCTCCGGGGTTTCGGGCCGGCGGCGCAGCTTCGACCAGTGCATGGCCGATGCCCTCGATCAGCTCACTGCTACCGTCGGCGCGGACCGCGGCAAGCCCTTCGCGGACATCTGCGTGGTTGCCCATGTCGACGAGGACACCGGCAAGCTCATCGCAGCGCTGCCCGACGGTGAGCGGCTGCCGCCGTCGGTGCTTGAGGAACTGGCATGCAACGCCAAGTTCACCGGCGTCATCTATG
>JAGWAO010000017.1:0-9008 GCA_021296315.1 Acidimicrobiia bacterium
ATCGTGCTCAAGGCACTCGGACCGCGCATCAGCGGAGAGCCTGTCACGGTGTCGGGTCCGGGCTGGTTCGAGGGTCTCCCCGCCGGAGACTCGTTTGCTGCTCATCGAACCCGGATGCTCGAATCGTCACATCTGGCCATGGGCAGCAATGGTAGGGCGGGGGTGTGACAGTCATAGATGGGGCGTGCATCCATGTGCCCCGATTCCGGCGCTCGGGCGACGAGCGGACCAGCCGCTCAGGCCGCTGGCTCCCAGGCTCGAGATCGGGCGGCTAGGTCGGCTTGGGCAGGTAGTGGAAGCCTCGGCCGGTGCCGTTGGGACGGGACGGTGCGAGCAGCCCGTCGGCCGCGAGGGCGGCGAGCCTTCGGCCCGCCGTCACGACGCTGACGTCGATCAGGTCGGACACCTCGGTACTGGACACACGCCCCCGGCCTCGGGCCCAATCGAGGAGCAACTCGTTCTGACCCTCAACCGACTGGAGGCGGGCACAGCGGTGACCGATCCGATGCCTCGACTCGTCGCTGAGGCGGTAGGCGGTAGGTCCGGCTGATCCGGCGCCGGCCACCTGGTCGATCACCCCTGGCACCAGATCCGGGGGCCGCCTGCGCCTCGCGTCGTCCGCGTCGCCGAGCTTGACGGCGGCCAGACGCTCGATCGCGGCGGCGGCCTCCGCAACCGAGCGTTGCAGCACCCCGGCAGCCGACCCGGCGTCGACCCAACCACACGCGCACAGTTCGTCGATCAGCAGCAGCACGTCCACCGACTCCGCCAGTTCCTGCGGGAAGATGTCCGAGACCAGCCGGATCATCTCCGGGTCCGGCTCACCGCCCAGGAGAGTGATCCGCACATAGGGTCCGGCGATCTCGTCGATCTGCGGCCGCGGCCGGCCCAAGGCGAGCATGTCGCGCGTCATCCTCGCAACGCCGATGCCCTGGCGTTCGGCGATGCCGAGCGCGGCGGCAGCCTCGGCCAAGCATCGATACCGGGGCACCGCCGGATGCGAGATGATGTTCGACGGGCTGATCCCGCCGACGAAGCCGCCCGGAGAGGTCACTGTCAGCGTCTCGCCAACATGTTCCACGGTGGTCGGCTGGGGCGACAGCCAGTCGCGGTGGACCACTCCGTTGACGATCGCCTCCCGCAACGCCCTCGGCGGGATCACCTGGATCTGGCCGCTGGCGAAGCCGTGAGCCACATGGAACGTCGGATTGGCGGCCTCCCCCGCCCGTTCTGCCTCATGGATCTGCTCAAGAAGCGGACCCTCGCCACGGATCCGGATGCGGCTGTCGCCGCCGGGCACATCGCGCCGCATGTAGTCGATACCGACGCTGGGGGTGGCCACGAACAGCAGGCTGCCCGCGTTGGTGAGCCTGCCCGCGCCGTCGGCCAGGTTCAACCGCCGGACCAAGTCGGGCGTCGACGCCTCGGCCAGGTCGAGATCAGAAGGACCTCCCCGCAGCCGCAGGTAGCGAGCCGCCAATTCCACGGCAACGGGCCGGACATCCTCCAACGTATGGCCAGACGGCTGCCCGGACCAGTCGAAGCCGCTGCGATGCAGCCGTCCCGAGTGCCAAGTCGACGCATCGACCTCCACACAGTTGTCGTTGATGCGCCACTGGATCCGCCCCCGGTAGCGGATGGGCTCGATCGCCTCATGGGTGGCCAGCACGAGGACGCGGCATCCATCGAGCACGGCCTCGCGAAGATCGACGGTGAGCTTGCGCTCGGTGAGCTCGAATATGCGGTGGCGCAGCCACTGAGCGTCCAGGTCGCTGCCGATCCGCTCGCCGTCATCGGCAATGCCCACGATGATCGCTCCCCCGCCCGCGGTGTTGGCCATACAGGCCATCTCCCCGGCGAAGTAGGCGGCAGCGTCCTCGTTGGTCGCCGTACCGGGCGTCACCGATCTCCCCCTGCGCCGCCCGGGCCCTTCCTTGACGTCGACATGGGCGGTCTCGATCTCCGCGGGAGTGCGACCCTCGGCCAGCCGGTGCAGCGTTTCAGCGATCTGACGCTCCAGCGGGTCGGGCCCCAGAAACTGAAAGGTCATGACTCCTCCCAGGACTTGCTTATAGTTTCGTGCAAGAAAGTATAAGCAAATCGCTGAAATTCCGGTTCGTGATGAGTTTGTCGGCAACTATCGGGTTGGCGCGCAACGTCCCGCCGGCGGACGCAGGACTAGTCGACCGTTCTGGTACAAGCCCGCCCGGGAGCGGCCACCTACCCGATCTCAGCCAGCGCGCCGACCAGCGGGATCCAAACCGCCAGACCGAAACCGACCAGCAGCGCGGCCACCGCCACCAGGTACCAGGCGAGGCGCCTCTCCAGCCGGGCGAACCCCAACTGCACCTCACCCTTGAACTCCGCGACGCCGGCGTTCGTCTCGGCCAGAGCCTCGCGGAAGCTCACCCTCGTGTCGGCCAGCGCCGCGTTGGTCTTCAGCAACGCCGCATTCGTCTTGGCAAGCTCGCCCAGGATCCGCAACTCACTGGCCTTCACGTCGTCCTTGGTCGCCACCTGGTCCCAGGCGACGGCTGGAAGATGCTCCATGAGGGTCTCGGCGTCCTCCTGTCCCATGACATCCACCAGCTTCGTGTGCAGCGACATGCGCTGCCGGTGAGTTATCGCCATCTCGGCCTCCTGCACGGTCAACGGGTGCTCAATGCGAGGGATGCCGCGGACGGCTCATCCAATAGGTCCGGCCCGCCCACCACCGCAGCAGCCAACAGACCGTTAAGCCACTATATCACATGATACATCATGAACACTTGCAAAATGAGTATGCGAGTCTCGCCGGATCGCCAGCGACGCCTAGCCGACCGGCTCGGTGAACAGGTCGTGGGCGCACTCGCCCGCGGTGGTGCGGGTGAGGATCTCCGCGCCGTCGACGGTGCAGGCCAGGGTGTGCTCGAACTGGGCGGTGCGGCGGCCGTCGACGGTGGCCGCGGTCCATCCGTCGTCCCAAATCGCGGCCTCGGGCGAGCCCAGCGTGAGCATCGGCTCGATGGTGAAGGTCATCCCTGCCGGCGGTCGAAATAGTGGGGTACCTGCAGCCCGGAGTGGAACTCTGTGCCCACACCGTGGCCGATGAACTCCCGCACCACGCCGAGACTGCGCCTGAAGGCATGGTTCTGGATGGCCCGGCCGATGTCGGACACCGCCGCGCCGGCCCTCACCGCCCCGATCCCCTTGTACAGCGCAACCCGGGTCTCGGCCACGAGACGCCGGGAGTGCTCGTCCACGTCGCCGATCATCAGGGTCACCGAGGTGTCGCCGTGGACGCCTTCCCGGTACACGGTCACGTCGATGTTGACGATGTCGCCGGAGGCCAGCCGGCGCGAGTCGGGGATCCCGTGGCAGATCACTTCGTTGACGGACGTGCATACCGACTTCGGATAGCCCCGATAGCCGAGCGGGCTCGGATAGGCACCCGCGGCCACGGCCGCTTCGTGCACGAACCGGTCGATGGCGTCGGTGGTCATCCCGACCCGGACGTGCCCGCAGGCCGCGATCAGAACCTCGGCCGCGAGCGCACCGGTACGGCGCATGGCGTCCAGCTCGGTCGGAGTCCGCACCAGCGACGAGGCCGGAGGGTGGGGTTCCCCACCGGGCCGCGAGGCATAGGGCGGGCGTTCGATGCCGGCAGGAACGCCGCGGCGGGAGCTGACCAGCCCCGGACGTACCGGCGGATGCGACACCGGGATGCTGCCCACGCCCACGCCAGCGGCGACCCGCCGCTTCCGCTTCGCCATCGCTTCACAGGCTAGAGGCCACGAACCCGCCGACCCCCGCCGCCAGGCCCCGCCTCCGACCGGCACCCCCGGATGTCCAGCCGGGCCTCGGACCGGCTCGCCTGCCGCTAGTTCGAGCGGTTGCGGGCCCGCTCGAGGAAGACGGCCATCTGGATCCGCGTCGTGGCCCGGCCCGGACAGAACTGCAGCGGATCGGTCGAGCAGCCCGCGGTGATCCCCGCATCGTGCAAAGCATCGATAGCGGCCGCATGGAGGTCGCCGTGCGTGTCGGTGAACCCCACCGGCAGCGCTGGATCCAGGCGGAACGCCGTCCCCAGAAAGCTCGCCATCTGAGCGCGGGTGACCGGATTGTCGGGACAGTACCGGGCCGGTTCCGCGCCGCACCCGACGGTGATCCCGAGTTCCGCCAGCCGCTCCACATGCGCGGCCCACCACTGGCCGGCATCAACGTCAGCGAACCGCGACCGGCTGATCGGCTCCGGGTCCTGACCGTCGACGGTGCGCACCAGCCACACTGCCATCAGCCATCTCGGGATCGGATCGCCGGGGCAGAAGAGGCCGGGCTCGCACTCGGCGCCGACCAGAATGCCGTCCGCGGCCAGCGCAGCCATCGCGTCGAACGCCTCGCCATCCATCTGGACGTCGGCCGGAAGGGCGCCCGGCAGTCCCGCCGCGGCCGCCACCCGGCGGGTGAAGCCGATCGGATGCCAGCAGCGCGAGAGGTCCAGTTCCACGTCGGGCTCGATGCCTCCTTCAGCGCTGGTGCCATCAGGTCCCAACCACCTGAACACCGTCACTCGGGCACCCCCCAGCAAGGTGCCGTTGCGCGATTCCAAGGCTCGCGTGACCTGGCCGGTGTTCTTTCCGTAGGTGGTCGCGCCCACCACGGTGGCGCGACCGTGATCGCGCAGGGCCAGCGTCAAGATCTCGGACGCCGATGCCGACGACTCGTCTACCGCCACCACTATGGGCAGCAGTGCCGGGTTCGGCAGACCTCCGTGCCCGCTGACCAGGTGACGGAGGGTGTCGAGCCTGGAAACCCGCTGGATCACGACCTGACGGTCGTCCAGGAACATCCCGGCGATGTTGATGACGGTCTGCAGTAAGCCCCCGGGATTGCCCCGCAGGTCGACGACCAGAGTCTCGACACCGGAGTCGAGCAGGGTCTCGAGTTCCTCGCCGAGACGGTCATCAGTTCCCGCCCCGAAGGAGTCGAGACGCAGGTACCCGATGGTGCCCGCCACCGTCCTGCTGGCCACCGTTGGGGCATACACGGCTCCGGCCTCCATCCGGAAGGACCTCAGACGGCCGTTCCGCTCGACGATGACCGGCACGAGGCTGCCCGACTCGAGGGTGGGCAGATCCTGCAATCCGCAGCCCGAGCCCGACGGAGCCAGGCCGCCGATGCTCAAGAGGATGTCGTCGGGCCTCAAGCCGGCCTGCTCGGCAGGACTGTCCGGGAACACCTCGGACACGACCAGCCGGCACGTCTCGGACAGTGCACTGCAGGGAACCGTGCCGTTCAACAGGCCCAGCCTCAAGCCGATACCCGAGTACGGCGTGCCCCTGTTCCGCCGTGACAGCAGCGCTTCGTACTGCGACGGCGACATGAGGAGGGTGTTGCGATCTTCCAGCGAAGCGAACATCGCCGCGGCGGCGGCCCAGACTGCGGCCGCGGTGTCATCGACGGCGTCGATCTCTGCGCAGGTCTGCTCGAACGCGGGCGAGGGCAGGGCGCAAGCCGGGGCCGTTTCGGTGCCGCGCGGGGCCAGGCCGGCCTCTCGCACCCCCGTCGCGGCAGCCAGTGCCAGGTTCTCGTCGACCAGGTCGTCGACATAGTCATCCTTGAGCACCTCGAAGCTCCTGCACAGCAGTTCGAACACCGCCGGAGCGTCGTCGCACGCAACCCGGACGGCCGGGGCCTCGGCGCCGGTGCCGGTGGCGGGCTCAGGCTCGGCTCCGGTGCCGGTGTCCTGCGCGACCGCGACCGCCGGCCACAAGACCAGAGCAGCCAGCGCCGCAGCAGTGAACCGGCGCGTCAGGCGCATGACCGGCCCGGGGCAGCAGCGGGTTGCACTAGGGGGAGGTTCCCAGCGCTCAGCGAAGGAACCGGCTGACCGATTCGACGACGCAGGCCGGCTTGACCTGGCCCTCAACCTCGACGGTGACGGTGATCACCGTCTGAACCCCCACACCGCCGGGCAACTCCTCGGCGGACGTCAGCGTGGCTGCGGCCCGCAGCCGAGATCCCACCAGCACCGGCTGCGGGAAGCGCACCCGGTTGACCCCGTAGTTGATGCCCATGGAGATCCCGTCGACCCGCACGATCTGGGGCAACAGCAGGTTGGTGAGCGCCAGGGTGAGATAGCCGTGGGCGATGGTGGCCCCGAACGGGCCCGCCGCGGCCGCCTCCGGGTCGACATGGATCCACTGATGGTCGCCGGTGGCCTCGGCAAACATGTCGATACGGGCCTGGTCGACGGTCACCCACTCGCTGTGACCGAGATGGTCGCCCACCGCTCCCATCAGCTCGTCGGGGGATGCGAAGACGGTGGCCATGCCGCCGAGACACTATCGGCCCGGCCAGCACTCACTGTGCACACCTGCACTCCCAACACAGCAACAAGCGCGCAGGACGCGGGAGGTCACCTGACTCGCCACTAGCCTTCGGCCCCATGGCGGCCAGCGGCGGAACCAAGGCGATCCTCGCCGCCCTGTTCGCCAACCTCGGACTAGCCATTGCCAAGTTCGCGGGCTTCGCCGTCACCGGGGCGTCGTCGATGCTGGCCGAAGCCATCCACAGCGTGGCCGACACCAGCAATCAGGCCCTGCTGCTGCTGGGCGGGCGCCTGGCCCGCCGCGATGCCACCGCCGAGCACCCCTTCGGCTATGGCCGTGAGCGCTACTTCTGGTCGTTCGTGGTGGCGCTGGTGCTGTTCACGGTCGGATCCCTGTACGCCCTCTACGAAGGCATCGACAAGATCCGCCATCCCCACGAGATCAACTTCCCGGCGGTGGCCTTCGCGGTACTCGGCGTGGGCATCGTCTTGGAGAGCTTCTCGATGCGAACCGCGGTGATCGAGTCCAACCGGGTGCGGGGCAAGGCTTCCTGGTCCAGCTTCGTACGCCATTCGAGGAACCCGGAGTTGCCGGTGGTGCTGCTCGAGGACCTGGGTGCATTGGTGGGTCTGATCCTGGCCCTGGGCGCATTGGTGATCGCCGTGGTCTTCGACGCGCCGGTGTGGGACGGCATCGGAACGTTGTCGATCGGAGTGCTCCTCGGGCTGATCGCGATCGTGCTGGCCGCGGAGATGCGCAGCCTGCTTCTGGGCGAGTCGGCCACTGCGGCCGACGACGACGCCATCCGTCGGGCCATCGAATCGACGGACGGCGTAACCGGCCTGATCCATCTGCGAACCCAGCACATAGGCCCCGAGGAGCTGCTGGTAGGGGCCAAGGTCTCGTTCGACCCGTCCTTCACCACCGCCGACCTTGTCGATGCCATCAACCGCGTCGAGGAGCACGCGCGGGCTGCGGTGCCCATCGCCCGCATCATGTACGTGGAGCCCGACATCCCCGCCAGCCCGTGATCACCGCTCTGCACACCACCACGGCCGGCATCGGGCCCGCGGTGGTGCTGGTGCACGGCATGGGCGACAGCGGCTCGGTGTGGGCCGGAACCGTGGAGGCTCTCGGAGCGGACTACGCCTGCACGACCATCGACCTGCCCGGCCACGGACGCTCCCCCGCTCCATCCGAGCAGGCCGCCTACGAGCGGGAGGCCGTGCTGGCATCGATCGATGCCGTGCTGGCCCGGACCGGTCCAGCCGTCTATGTCGGGCACTCGTTGGGCGGCTATCTCGGATTGACCCATTGCCTGACGAGGCCTGACGTCATTCGAGGGTTGGTGCTGGTGGCCGCAGGCCCCGGCTTCCGCGACGCGGCCGCCATGCAGGACTGGAACGATCGGGTTCACCTCAGCGCCCCCCGCCTCGACGTTCCCCGGGTCGCCATCACGACCAGCCTCCACACCGACTCGATGGTGATCGACCGTCTCGCCGACGTGACGGTGCCCGTGGGCTTGCTGGTGGGCAGCAACGACAAGGCCTTCATGGGAGCCAACGACTACATGGAACGCAAGCTGCCCGACGTGCGTCGCCGCACCGTCGACGACGGCCGCCACCGGTTGATGCGGACCCACCCCGAAGTGGTGGCCGGCCTGGTGCGTGACGTTGCCGCGGCGGCCGGCCTGACGCCTGGGAGGCAGTGATGGACGGGTTCGGACCCCTGGTCGACGCCCAATGGCTGAAGGCCCACGCCGATGCCGTGGTGATCGCCGACGTCAGGTGGTACCTCGACGGCCGCTCCGGGCGGGAGGCCTACGACCGCGGGCACATCGGTGGAGCTCGCTTCGTCGACCTGGACACCGACCTCTCGGGCCCGCCCACCGCCGACGGCGGACGCCATCCGCTCCCATCGCCCCAGGACTTCGCCGCGGCCATGGCCCGGCTCGGCATCGGCGATGACGCCGCAGTCGTCGCCTACGACGATGTCGGCGGAGTCATTGCATCGCGGCTGTGGTGGATGCTCGACTGCGTGGGCGGTGACGCGGCCGTGCTCGACGGCGGGCTCGACGCCTGGCCCGGCGCCCTGCAGACTGCGGCACCCTCATGGCAGCCGGAGGCGTTCAACCCCCGGCCCTGGCCGGCCGACCGCTTTGCCACCATCGACGAGGTGGACGCGGCCCGCACCGACCCGGAGTCGGTGGTGATCGACGCCCGGTCCGTCGAGCGGTACCGGGGCGAGCCCAACGCCATCGATCCCCGCTTCGGCCACATCCCCGGAGCGGTCAGCATGCAGGTCGGCGACAACCTCCACGACGGCCGGCTGCTGCCGGCGACCGAGATGCGCGACCGCTACGAGCGGGCCGGAGCCGCCGACCGGCGGGTCATCGCATACTGCGGCAGCGGCGTGTCCGCCTGTCACGACCTGCTCGCCCTCCGCCACGCCGGACTACGAGACGGCCGGCTGTTCGTGGGGTCGTGGTCGGCCTGGGGAGGCGATCCCGACCGCCCCCTGGCCACGGCCTGAACAGTTTCGCAGCCCCATGGCGAATTGGCAGCGCTCAACGCCCAAGACGGCACTCTCTGCTGCCAATTCCCGTTTCCGCCCCGAACGGGCTCAAGCGGTGCGGGCGTCGAGCTTGAACTCCGGGAAATCGATGTCAGGGTGATCCAACGCCATCGCGAAGGCGTC
>JAGWAO010000017.1:9046-23138 GCA_021296315.1 Acidimicrobiia bacterium
GCTCCCAGGCCTCCAGGGCTTCGCCGAGCAGGTCGACATTCATATGGTTGCTGAACTCGGTCGGCGCGGTGTTTCCCATCACGACCCGCATGAAACGCCGGTCGGGTGCTCGGCCCGCCGCCGGAACCGTCGCGTCGCCCTGTGCGGCATGGCCGGTGCCCATTTCATCCACCAGGGCTTCGAGCCGCTCCCGGCGCCGGGCCGACACGGTCACCGCGGCACCCCTGGCTGCCACGGCCCGGACCACCGCCGCTCCGATCCCCGAAGACGCCCCCACTACCAGCACGCGCCGACCGTCCATGGACCTGCTCACCTCTGTGACGGTAGTTGCATCAGGTTGCGAGACGGGAAGTTTGGCGTGAGGCTTGCCCGCCGATGACGGGGTCTCAGGCGCTGGCCGCCATCGATGTGGGCACCAACTCCGTGCACATGGTGATCGCCCGGCCCGTGCCCGGCGGCTCACCCGAGATCCTGGCCCGCGAGCGCGTGCCGGTGCGCCTCGGCACCGGCGGCGACGACATGAGGCGATTGATGCCCGACGCCGTCGAGCGGGCGGTGGCCGCGCTGGTCGAGTTCCGCCACATCGCCGACGCCCACGAGGCAGACGTGGTCGCGGTGGCCACCAGCGCGGTGCGGGAGGCCGACAACCCGCAGGGTCCATGACGAGGCCCGTATCACGGTGGAGGTCGTCTCGGGCATGGAGGAGGCCCGGCTGATCCACCTGGGCGCCATGAGCGCGGTGCCCATCGCGGGCCGGCCCCACCTCGTCATCGACATCGGCGGTGGCTCCACCGAACTGATCGTCGGCGACCACGCCCCCGCGACGCTGGCCCGCAGCCTCAAACTGGGCCACATTCGCCTCACCGACCGCTTCTTCGGAGACGGCGTGATCGCCGACGGCGCGGTCAAGGCCTGCCGGCGCCACATCAAGGCCTTCGTGGCCCACGTGGCCCGGGAAGCTTGCGACATCGGCTTCGAGGTTGCGGTGGGCTGTTCGGGAACCATCGCCGCGGTGGCGGCTCTGTGCGCGGCACGGCGCGGTGAGACGTTGCGCACCGTCGCCAACGCCACCATCGAGCGCGCCGACCTGGACGAGGTGGTGGCCGACCTAGTGTCCCGGCTCACACCCGGCGACCGGGTCGACATGGGTGGCCTGGACCCCGCCCGCCGAGACGTGATCGTGGCGGGGGCCATCCTGCTGCGGCAGCTCTTCAAGGCCCTCGGCATCGAATCACTGGTGGTGTCGACGGGAGCGCTGCGCGAGGGGCTGCTGCTCGACCGCTTCAACCGCAGGGACCGCTCCCGCCACGACGGGCTGCATCACCTCAGCGATCTCAGGCGTTCCGGCGTGCTGGCCCTGGCTCGCAGCTACCACGAGGACTTGATCCACGCCGAACACGCCACAGACCTTGCGCTGGAACTCTTCGACGAGACCGAGGCGGCGCACGGGCTGACCGTCGCGGACAGCGAGCTGCTGGAGGCCGCGGGCCTGCTCCACAACATCGGCCGTTTCGTGGCCAACTCCTCGCACCACAAGCACTCCTACTACCTGATACGCCACAGCGAACGCCTCGCGGGCTTCAGCGAGAACGAACTGGAGCTGATCGCGCTGGTGGCCCGCTACCACCGCAAGAGCCGGCCGGTGTCGTCGCACCGCGAGTACGTGGCCCTCAGCAAGCCGGACCGCCGCCGGGTGCGGGTGCTGGCCGGGCTGTTGCGAGTGGGGATTGCTCTGGACCGCACCTACCGGAGGGCCGTCGAGCGAGTCCATGCCTCCGTCAGCGACAAGGCAGTGACCATCGACGTGGAGATCGCCGCGGGCGCCGATGTGGACATTGAGCTGTTCACGGCCCGGCGCAGCTCCGCTCTGCTGGCTGAGGCCATGGGGCGAACCGTCGAGTTCAGTGTGGTGGAGACCAGCTCGGAGCGCCAGCGCCGGAACCATCCCTCGAACTCCGCCGGGTGAGCGGCCCGTCAGCCGGAGTGGGGCGCGATCACCGACTCCCCGAAGGCAGCCAGGCCCTCGGCCGTGTTGCGGAAGTAGAACACGGACGGAACCATCAGCCGCTCCACACCCCACGACTCGGCCTCCTGAACCGCCGCCGCCGGATCGTCACCGAACAGCCCGAGATGCACTGCCGACATCTCCAGGTCAGCGGGATCGCGACCGCAGTCGGCCGCAGTGTCTCGGGCCACATCAAGCAGGTGCGCCATGTCTCCGCCAGCCAGGAACAGGCCGTCGCCGACGCGCCCGGCCCGCCGGGCTGCGGCCTCGCTGTGACCGCCGATGTGGATCGGGACCCGCCCCGCGACCGGTTTGGGGTTGGAGCTGGCCCGGCGGAACGACACGAACTCACCCTCGAACGTCACATCGTCGGAGGCCCACACCCGGCGCATGGCCTCCATGTACTCCTCGGTGCGGGGACCTCTGCGCTCCCACGGCACATCCAGTGCGTCGAACTCCTCTCGCAACCAGCCGATGCCCACACCGAGCGTCACCCGGCCGCCCGACAGCACGTCCAGCGTGGCCACCTCCTTGGCGAAGGTGAGCGGATGACGCTCAGGAAGCAGCGAGATGCCGGTGGCCAGCCCGATGCTGGAGGTGACTGCGGCCGCGTAGCCGAGCCACACCAGCGGATCGGGTATTGGGTTGTTGCCCGATCCGGGCATCTTGCCGTCGGGCGCGTACGGGTAGGTGGACTCGTAGCCCTCCGGGTAGAGGATGTGCTCCACGGTCCACAGCGAGTCGAACCCGGCTGCCTCGGCAGCCTGGGCCAGCCGGGCCGCGCCCTTGCCCTTCACGAACGTGCCCACATTGGCGAACGAGATGCCGAACTTCATCTGTGCTCCCTGCTTACTAGAGGCCGAGCGGATGGGCAACAAGCCCACCGGTCAGGTAGCCAGCGGCGCATCCGGGTGACAGGATGGCGGACATGACCGAGACCTCCTCCCCCTCCGCTTCCGGCAGTCTCGCCGAGCACTCCTCGACCCCCGGGGTGACGGCCCGCCCCGCCCGTACCAAGCCGGGCTTGCTGGGTGTGCTGATCGCGCTGGGTGGACTGGTCGTCATCGCGGCCGGGATCGTCGGCGTGGCCGCGGTGGCGTGGCCACTGGTGTTCCTCGTCCCGGCGGGTGCCATCACGTTCGTGTTCTCGTGGCCGGGCCAGTACCTGGTGCAGCCCAACGAGGCGCTGGTGCTGATCCTGTTCGGCCGCTACAAGGGCACGGTGGCGACCCCGGGCTGGCATCTGGCCAACCCGTTCACCCGCATGGAGTCCCGCAAGATCTCGCTGCGAGTGCACAACTTCACCACCAGCGTGTCCAAGGTCAACGACGCCGAGGGCAACCCCATAGAGATCTCCGCGGTGGTGGTGTGGCGGGTGATCGACACCGCCGCCGCCGTCTTCGAGGTGGAAGACTTCGAGGACTTCGTCCATGTCCAGAGCGAGACGGCCATCCGCCACCTCGGCACCCAGTACCCCTACGACGACTTCGAGGGCGACCGGGTGTCGCTGCGCTCCGACCCAGACACGGTGGCGGCCACGCTCCACGCTGAGGTGCAGGACCGCCTGGACCGCGCCGGGGTGGAAGTCATCGAGACCCGGCTGAACCATCTGGCCTACGCCACCGAGATCGCCGAGGCCATGCTGCGCCGCCAGCAGGCCGCGGCGGTGGTGGCCGCCCGCCGCACCATCGTGGAGGGCGCGGTCGGCATGGTGGAGGAGGCGCTCGAGCTGCTGGCCGAGCGCTCGGTGGTCGACCTCGACGAGCAGGCCAAGGCCTCGATGGTGGCCAACCTGCTGGTGGTGCTCACCAGCGAGCAGCAGACCACCCCGATCGTCAACACCGGATCCCTCCCGTAGGTCCAGCACCCCCCGTTGCCGAATTGGCAGCACAGGAGGCCCTAACGGGAGCCCTACGCTGCCAATTCCGGCACGGCTAGCGTTGACGGTCCGTGACTGGGACCGGTGACTTGCGCCGCGATGCCTTCGATCCCGCCATCGACGTCGGGCAGAAGCGAGGCAACCGCAACGCCAAGTGGTCGAAGTACGCCGCTGAGACCGTGCCAGCTTGGGTGGCCGAACACGACTTCCGGCCCCCGCCGGCGGTGACCGACGCCATGCAGGCCACGATCGACCGCGGAGACTTCGGCTACCACGACCTGGAAGACGATGTGGGCGAGGCGTTCGCCCGCTGGTCCGCGGAGCGCTACGGCTGGAGCCCCGACCCCGATCTCGTGCACACCTGCGTCGATGTGCTGCAAGGGGTCACCGCGGCGGTCACCGCGCTGGCCGAGCCCGGAGCCGGGGTGATACTCACACCGCCGATCTACCACATCTTCCTGCAGATCTGCCCCACGGCCCGGCGCCCCCAGCTCGAGTGGCTCATGCGCTACGACCACGATCTCGGCTGGACACTCGACCCCGACGACCTCGAAGCCCTGGTCCGGCGGGAGCCCGGTGCCCGGGTGCTGCTGTGGTGCCATCCCCACAACCCCACCGGATGGGTGGCCGGCACTCCGGTACTCGAACGGATCGTGGAGCTGGCCCACGCCTACGACTTCTACGTGGTGTCCGACGAGATCCACTCCGACCTCGTGTACCGGGACTCGTCGTCGCCGTTCGTCCCCATGCTGTCGATCCCCGGGGCGGCCGAGCGGGTGGTGGCAGTCACCTCCCCGGCCAAGGCGTTCTCCATATCGGGGCTGCGCTGCGCGGTGATGGCTTACGCCGACCGGGACCTGCGCCGTCGAGTGCGCCAAGCCCACCCACCCCTGCTGCTCGGCCACGCGGCCCGCACCGGAATCGACGCTACCGTCGCGGCCTGGACGCACGGTTCCGCCTGGGTTGACGAACTCGTCGGATACCTGACCGAGCGGCGCGATCAGTTGAGGGCGCGACTGGCCTCGGAGGCCCCGGCTGTGCGCCTCCACCGGCCCGACTCCACGTTCCTGGCGTGGCTGGACGTGTCGGCCTGCATTCTGGGCGAGAATCCGGCAGCCCGGCTGCTGGAGCACGCCGGTGTCGCCATGTCGGAGGGCGCCGACTTCGGCACCAACGGCCACGGCCATGTGCGCCTCAACTTCGGCACGTCCGAGCCCGTGCTCGACGAAGTCCTCGACCGCCTCGCACCGTGGCTTCAGGAATAGTGTTGGTGAGGTGACCGGCAATCCACAGCCGCTCGGCGGGAACGAGATGCCCCGCTTCGCGGGGATCGCCACCTTCATGCGCCTGCCGGGACGCTCGCGCCCTGACGAGCTCGACGCGGCCATCGTGGGAGTGCCGTTCGACATCGGCACCTCCAACCGGCCCGGCGCCCGCTTCGGGCCTCGGGGCATCCGTGACGAGTCGGTGCTGATCCGCCCCTACAACATGGCCACCCGGGCTGCACCATTCGACAGCCTGCGCATCGACGACACCGGAGACGTGGCCACCAACCCCTACAACCTGCTCGACTCGGTCGACCGCATCGAAGCCCACTTCGCCGAGCTGCTTTCCCACAGTGTGATCACCGTGGCCCTCGGCGGCGACCACACCATCGTGCTGCCCATCCTCCGGGCCATGAGGGCCCGCCCACGTCGACGCCCACACCGACATCAATGACGAGATGTTCGGCGAGCGCATCGCCCACGGCACCCCGTTCCGCCGGGCGGTCGAGGAGGGTCTGCTCGACTGCTCACGGGTGGTCCAGATCGGGATGCGGGCCACCGGCTACGCGGCCGACGACTTCGACTGGTCGCGCCGGCAGGGCTTCCGGGTCGTGCAGATCGAGGAGTGCTGGCACCGCTCGCTGGCCCCGCTGATGGACGAGGTGGGAGACCAGGTTCGTGGCGGCCCGGTGTACCTGAGCTTCGACATCGACGGGCTCGACCCGTCGTTCGCCCCCGGCACCGGCACCCCCGAGATCGGCGGGCTCACCACCCCCCAGGCCCTGGAGATCATCCGCGGCTGCCGGGGTCTGGACCTCGTGGGCTGCGACCTGGTCGAGGTGGCGCCCATCTACGACACGTCGGGAATGACCGCCCACATTGCCGCTGATCTCGTCTACGAGATGCTCTGCGTGCTCCCCGGCGTCCAGTACCGGACCTGAGAGGCCGAGCGGAGAGGCCGCGACGGATGAGGCATTGTGCGAACTGCGGAGCGAGGCCGTGGCCCGAGCGGCCCGTGAGCGAAGCGAACAAGAGCGGGAATGACCACGCCGCACCGCGATGCATCGGCAGCAGCCCGCTCTGCCACCGACAGGCCGAGCGGATGGGCCGGCGATGCTCGTAGAACAGGTTGAGGGCAAGTGGATCGAGGCGTTCGCGGAGACATTCCGCCTCTGCGGGGTGACCGGGGGCGAGACCGCCGCAGTGCTGTCGGAGTCCCAGAGCCGCCCGGTGAACGTGCAGCTCGCCGACCTGGCGCTGCAGCGGCTGGGGGCGCAGGTCTTTCACTTGCGCCTGACCACGCCGCGCCAGAAGGTGGCGGTGCCGGTGCGCTCCACCGGCGCGTCCGACGCCATCGGCGGTCTGGCGCCCGCGGTGGCCGCGCTGGCTGCGTCGTCGTTCGTGGCCGACTGCACGGTTGAGGGCCTGCTGCACGCGCCCGAGTTGGGCGCGATCCTCGGCGGCGGCGCCCGGATCCTGATGGTGTCCAACGAGCACCCCGAGATCCTCGAGCGCCTCGTTCCCGACCCGGCGCTCAAGAGCCGGGTACGACAGGGCGCGGCCATGCTCGAGCGGGCCACTGAGATGCGGGTCACCTCCGCGGCCGGTACCGACTTGACTATCGACGTGTCGCAGGCCCCGGCCGCGGCAAGCTGGGGCTGTACCGACGGTCCGGGCACCATCGCCCACTGGCCCGGCGGCCTGTGCCTGTGCTTCCCGGCCGCGGGAACGGTCGACGGGACGCTGGTGCTCGACGTCGGCGACGTGAACCTGACCTTCAAGCGCTACCTGGCGTCGCCGGTGCGGATGAGCATCACCGGCGACTACATCACCGACATCGCCGGCGACGGTGTCGACGCCGCCCTCACCTCCAGCTACCTCGAGGCCTGGGACGACCCCGACGCCTACGCCGTCTCCCACGTCGGGTGGGGCATGAACCCCCTGGCCCGCTGGGACGCGATGACCATGTACGACCGCACCCAGTTCAACGGCACCGAACTGCGGGCCTTCGCGGGCAACTTCCTGTACTCCACCGGGGCCAACGAGACCGCCGGGCGCCACACCCTGGGCCACTTCGACCTGCCCATGCGCAACTGCACCATCACTCTCGACGGCACCCCGGTGGTCGAAGCAGGCAAGCTCGCCCATTGAGCACCCCGCCTGGCAGAACTGGCAGCGGAACGCACGCTATGCGTGCAAGACACTGCCAGTTCCCGGCCACGCCCGGGCCCTCAATCGAACTGGCAGCGGAACGCACGCTATGCGTGCAATACACTGCCAGTTCCGCTGCTGCCCGTCGGCGGCGGCCCTTCAGTTTCCGTAGGCTGAGCCGGCTGCCTCGCCGTCGCCGACCTCAGGAGCCGCGTCCCATGGGTCATCACGCTCTTCTCCATCCCTTCGCCGCTCCGGCCAAGCCGGAGTCCGAGATGATCAACATCGTGCGAGCGCAGGGCTCCACCCTCTATGACGACCAGGGGAACTCGTACATCGACGGCCTGGCCAGCCTGTGGTACTGCCAGATCGGCCACTCCCGACCAGAGATGGCCGACGCAGTGGCCGCGCAGATGCGCGAGGTGGCCGCCTACAACACGTTCGACCCGTTCACCAACCCTCCCGCGGCCCGGGCGGCCGAGATGGTCGCAGAGCGCTCGCCGTTGACCGACGGCCGGGTGTTCTTCGGCTGCACCGGATCCGACGCGGTGGACACCGCGCTGAAGCTGGCCCGCCTCTACGGCCAACGGTCCAGCGGACCGGAGCGCCAACTGGTGATTCGGCGCACGAACGGCTACCACGGCACCAACTTCGGCGGCACGTCGGCCCAGGGCATCGCCCCCAACCGCGAGGGCTGGGGCGACCTGGTCCCCCATTTCGTGGAGGTTCCCCACGACGACATCGAGGCGATGGCCACCGTGTTCTCCAAGCACGGAGAGCGGGTGGCCGCGGTGATCACCGAGCCGGTCCAGGGCGCGGGCGGGGTGTTCCCACCGCCCGAGGGCTACCTGGCCGGGGTCCGCCGGCTGTGCGACCAGCACGGTGCCCTGCTGATCCTCGACGAGGTCATCACCGGATTCGGCCGCACCGGCGAGTGGTTCGGGGCCCAGACCTTCGGCGTGACACCCGACATGATGACCTTCGCCAAGGGAGTGACATCCGGCTACCTGCCTCTCAGCGGCGTGATCGTGAGCCGCCGGGTGTGTGAGAACCTCGAGGAGCCCGGATTCCTGCTGCGCACCGGCTACACCTACTCGGGCCATCCCACCGTGACCGCGGCGGCGGTCAAGAACCTGGAGATCATCACCTCCGAGGGCCTCGTGGATCGGGCCCACCACGTGGGCGCCCAGCTGACCGAGGGGCTCGAGGCGCTGGCCGCCGATGGGCTCATCGCGTCGCACCGCGGCACCGGCGCGGTCCAGGCCGCGGTGCTGGATCGCCCGTCGATGGACGTGCGCAACGACATGCTGCGCCGGGGCGTGGTCGTGCGCCCCATCAACGATGTGCTGGCCATGTGCCCGCCCCTGGTGATAACCGACGACGAGATCGGCCGGATCATCGACACGATGGCCGCATCGCTGCGGGCCGTCGCCTAGATCTGAAGCTCCGCCGAAAGGGGGAACGAATGGGATCCGAACTGCTGGAGCGGGCCCGCGAGTTGCGCTCGACGATCGATGCCGCGGGGGCTGCCGCCGCGGCGACCGGTGCGACCGCGTTGCCCCAGGATGTGGTGAGTGCCTGCTTCGAGGCGGGCCTGTACGGCACCTTGTCGCCGCGTGCCGTGGGAGGCGCGGAGTTACCCATCGATGACTGCCTGGACGTGTTCGCCGAGGTGGCCTACGCCGACGGCTCCGTCGGCTGGTCGCTCATGGCCGGCGCCACCGGCGCCTGCTTCTTCGGCGCCTACTGCGATGACAGCTTCACCAACGAGATGTTCGCCGGAGGCGTGGTGCCGGTGGTGGCCGGCCAGTTCGCGCCCAACGGCACCGCCGTGCCCAACGGTGACGGCTTCCGGCTCACCGGCAAGTACAGCTTCGGTTCGGGGCTCGCCCATGCCGACTGGGTGGGCGGGGGCGCCTTCACGGCCCCGCCCGAGGGCGAGCAGGCCGAGTTCCGCCTGATGATGATGCCCCGATCAGAGGTCGAGGTTTTCGGCAACTGGGATGTGCTGGGGCTGCGGGCCACTGCCTCCTACGACTACCGGATCGATGCCCAGGTCCCGGCCCATGCCACCTTCGAGTTCTTCTCCCCGCCCCGGTACCGGGGCGGCCCCATGTACGACCTCGGGGTGATCATCCTCACCGAGATCGGCCACATGGGCTGGACCATCGGGGTGGTGCGCCGGGCCGTCGACGAGGCGGTGGCCATCGCCAAGGTCCGGGCCCGCATGGCTGCGCCGTCCGTGATCGCTGAGGATCCCCGCTTCCGTTACGAGTTCGCCATGGCGGTGTCGCGGTTCGAGGCAGCCGAGACCTGGTGCCGCCAGGCCTTCCGGACGGCTGAGCAGGCCGCCGGGGCCGGCTCGGGCCGCGACCCGGCGCTGGCCACCAACATTAAGCAGTCGGCCACCCTGCTCACCCAGGAGGGCCTGGCCCTGATCCGCATCCTCTACGAGTGGTGCGGCACCGAGGCACTGCGCGACGGGCCGTTGCAGCGCTGCTTCCGCGATATGCACGCCGGCACCCAGCACGTGCTTGTCGGAGACCGCAACCCCCACGAGTTCGCCGACCTCCGCCTAACCGACCCCGAGTGAACGCGACATCGGGCAACGCAAGGCACGTGCTCTTGACAGCCGTCCATATCCGAACTACACATCGCAACTGAAACACTTGTGTCGCCCGTGTTCTGTCACGGCCACTGGCTCAGCGATCCGCCTCGCGGAGCGACATTGACTGAAAGGTCGCAAAATGCTCTGCATTGCCAAGGCTGTCTCCCGACGCCGGTTGCCTGTGGGGCGCCTGGCCACGACGCGAACGGTCGCCGTCGTCGCGGCGATCGCGGTCGCGGGAGCGTCGCTGGCTTCCTCCGCCGCGGCGTCCGAAGCCACGGTGCAAGCCGATTCAGGAGCATTCAGCGACGACGACGGCAGCGTGCATGAACCGGCACTCGACGCGCTTGCCGCCCGAGGCTTCCTCGGCGGCACCGAATGCGCCGAGGACCGCATCTGCCCCTCACAGCCGCTCAAGCGCTGGGAAATGGCTGTTTGGCTGGGTCGAGCTCTCAGCTATGGCGAACCGGAGCCCGTCACCGAGTCCCGATTCGCGGATGTTGATGCTGACGAGTGGTGGGCAGCCCATGTGGAGCGCTTCGCCGATCTAGGAATCACCGCCGGCTGCCGCACCGAACCCCTTGGCTACTGTCCTGAGAGGGTCGTCAACCGCGCTCAGATGGCAACCTTCCTACAGCGCGCTTTGAGGCTGCCCGAGGCTGCACCTGCGGGATTCGACGACACCGAAGGCAACACGCACGAGGACAACATCGACGCCCTCGCGGCTGAGGGGATCACCGCCGGTTGCGCAACCGAACCCTTGCTCTATTGCCCCGACGACCCGGTTAACCGTGCCCAGATGGCAACCTTCCTGTCCCGCGCGCTTGGACTCATACCTCTGCCATCTGCGGAGGCATTGTCGGCCCAGGAGGTCTACGCCAAGGTCGCGCCGTCGATTCCGATAGTCGAATCCGCCTACGGGCAGGGCAGCGGCATCCTGATCCCGGGCGACTACGTCCTCACCAACCACCATGTCGTGTGGCCCGACGACTTCATCCAAAGCGCTACGATCGTGTTCCCCGACGGCACCGAGTACTCCGACGTGGAGGTGGTGGCCACGAACCCGTGGGCCGACCTCGCCGTGCTCGGACCGCTGGAGACCGACAAACGACCGCTGCCGCTAGCCGACGGCGAGCAACTCCCGCCGGGCAGCGACCTGTACCTGATCGGCTACTCGGCCGAATACGAGCAGGACGAGGGGTTCGCGCCCGAGCCGACCATCACCCGCGGCCTCCTGTCGCGGGTGCGGCACTGGGACGGCTACGACATGACTCTGTTGCAAACCGACGCCGCCATTGCGGGCGGCCAGAGTGGCGGAGCGCTGGTCGACAGCCGCGGCCGGGTCGTGGGCGTCCCGACATGGAGCTGGTCCGACGCAGGGTTCAGCGTCGCCACGTCAGCATCCGACGACGCCGAAGTCGTCGAACTCATGCTCACCGATGACAGCTACTCGCACTCATTCCTTGACTCGATTGACGCTTCTTCCGACCCATCACGCACTTGGGACATCGAACTCGGCGGAGCGTGGGACCTCGCGACGTTCGTCGTCCAAGAGATCGCTGAGTCAATCTCTCTGGAGGTCGAAGGCTCTGGCGAGGCGTACGCATGGTTGGCGGATGCATTCGACGTACTGTGCTGCTTTGATGCCGAGGGCGGGTTGGCGGACCGGGGTGACGCCGAGATCCTCACCTACGGAACGTACTTTGTTGAGATTGGCCAGGTGTCAGCGGGTCCCGGCACGTACACGCTCACCAGCAGCGCCGAGTTGTGGCCGTACTACGACGAGGACGGCGTGGTGCTGCTCGCCGAAGGCGAGACCAGCGGCGGGAATGCCGGCGTCTTCGACTACGACGGCGATGTCGACGCATACGAACTGCATCTCCGTAGAGGTGAAACGGTCGTGATATGGACTGATTCCATCGATAGCGACACAAGACTCTTCTTGTACGACTCAGCGTCGAACGTCGTAGCGGAAGACGACGACAGCGGCCCTATCGGCGTTCTTGGCTTCGAGTTCAACGCAGAGATCTTGTTCGAAGCACCGGCCACCGGCACCTACTACATCAATATGTACGTCGCCGACGGCGCAACTGGCGGCAGCTACATTATCAACGCCGCGATCGTCGAATGAACGACCTGTCGCGCAGGCGAAGCCCTTGGGCTCACCTGCAGCGACCTCGCCCCTCTCCACCACCGGCGACCTCATCGGCGCCACGGCCGGCGTGCGCGTTGGCGAGAATTGGTTCAGTATCTGAGAATTTGAATAGTAACTGAGAATTTGTATAGTTGAGTCGTGACGGTTTCGCCCGAATCGGCAACAGCAGACCCTTTCTCGTACCGGCCTCGGGTCATCGACTCCGAGCTGACCAGCCTGTTGGCACTGCTGCCCGCGATTAGGATCGAAGGGCCGCGGGCGGTCGGCAAGACCCGCACCGCCCAACAGTTCGCCAACACGGTGTACAACCTCGACGATCCCGACACGCTGAAGAGGGCGCAGCACAATCCGCACATGCTCGCGGAGGGCGCCGAGCCGATCCTCATCGACGAATGGCAGCGGCTCCCCGCCGCCTGGGACGTCGTTCGCCGGAGCGTCGACGAGGGGTTCTGTCCTGGCCGGTTCCTCCTGACCGGCTCGGCGCGCCCCAGTGAGCTGCCGACGCACTCCGGGGCTGGACGCATCGTGACGCTGCGAATGTGGACCTCGAGCCTCGCCGAGCGCTGGGGCAGCGCCACCGTTAGCCTCGGCGCCCTGCTCACGGGCCAGAAGCCGGAGATTCGGGGCGCCACCGACCGCAGCTGGGCCGACTATGCCGATGAGATCGCGAGGGGCGGGTTCCCCGGATGGCAGGCCGTGAAAGGCAGGGCCGCCGACCTGCTGGTCGACGGCTACCTCCACCGCATCGTCGAGCACGAGTTCCCCCTGAGCGGGCGCTCCGTTCGCCGGCCCGCGACCCTGCGTCGCTGGCTGGCGGCCTACGCGGCGGCCACCTCCACCACAGCCTCGTACGAGGCGATCCGGGACGCCGCGACGGCGGGCGAGCACGACAAGCCGTCGAAGGCCACGACCATGGCGTACCGCGAAGTTCTCGAGCACCTGTGGGTCGCCGAGCCGGTCCCGGCATGGACACCCGGAACCAACCGCCTCAGCCGGTTGAAGCGCTCGCCCAAGCACCAGCTCGCCGACACGTCGCTGACGGCGCGCCTGCGCAACGTGCGGGCCGACACACTCACCGAGGCCGGTCTGGCCGGGCAGCTGTTCGAGTCTCTGGTCACACGAGACCTGCGCGTCTACGCCCAGCCCGCCGATGCCCGCGTGCGCCACATGCGCACTTGGAACGACGACCGTGAGGTCGACCTCATCGTCGAGCACGGCGACGGCATAGTCGCAGTGGAGGTCAAAGCAGCCGCCCGCGTGGACCCCCGCGACACACGCCACCTGCGCTGGCTCTCGGACCGCCTCGGCCCGGCAATGCTCGACGCCGCGGTCGTCCACACCGGCCCCGACGCCTACCGAGACGACGACGGCATCGCCATAGTGCCCGCCGCCCTCCTAGGCCCCTGACCCGCAGCCAGCTTGTCGGTGCGGCGTCCCCAGAGCCGACGAGTCGCCGCCGGGCACGGCACGTGCACCCTTGATAGCTGTTCGCATCTGGACTACGCATAGCAATTGAACATCTGTGTCGGCCGTGTTCCATATCACGGCCAATGGCTCCACGCGTTGTCTCCACCTCGACATGACGCGCGCCAACGGCGAACCGATGCCAGAGCCGCTGACCACTGCCAGGTCAGTACTGGCGTAAGACCTCTCGTCGCTGTCGGAGCTAGTGCTCCTTGCCCTTCATGAGGGCGATGTCCTGGGGCGGGACGCCGGTTATCCAGATGCCCTCGAGGCGCTCCACGTAGCGCACGAAGCTCGGTGCGGCGGGGCCGCACATGGGAATGGCCGGGTCGGGTGCGCACGTTGATGAAGCTGCACACATTGCGGGAGAAGGCCAGGTCGATCTCGGAGTCGAGTTCGTCCTCGGCGGTGACGTCCACCGTGTAGGGCACGCCGCATCCGGCTGCGATGGCCGCGAGATCGACACGGCCAGCCGTCGCGGTGGAGCGGCGGCCCTGGCTGCTCCAGCCGATCGACTCGTAGACGCCGTTGTCCACCACGAACACCACCAGGTTGTCGGGCTGCT
>JAGWAO010000017.1:23241-48533 GCA_021296315.1 Acidimicrobiia bacterium
CCCATCTGGCCGAGGTGGGCGGTCCGGTGGTGCTCCTCGGTGTGGTGGGCCCACTCGAACGACACCGCCCCGATGTAGGTGGACATCACCAGGCAGTCGCTGGGCAGCCTGGCAGCCAGCCGGCCCAGCCATTCGTAGCGGTGCAGGGCCACCTCAGTCCTCCCAGACGCAGTCGCCGGAGACGAGCACGGCCGCGGGATGGAGCTGGGCCTCGGAGATCCGCTTGGCCCGCACGATCGACTTGGCCAAGTCCTCGACATGGCGCACGACCAGGTACTTGATCCGCAGCGCCTCCAGCAGGGGCTCGGCCACCATCCCGTGGGGGATGCCCCAGTGCTCCGTCTCGCCCACATCTCCGCGGTACGAGCACAGCAGCGTGACCGGCACACCGGTGCCCAGCGAGATTCGGGCGATGTACTCCGAGGCCACCCGCAGCCCGCTGTTCTCCATGATCAGCGCGGGCTTCTTGCCGCCCAGCCAGGCCCCGGCGCAGATAGAGAACCCGACGCCCTCGTTGCACACCGGCACATAGCGGATCTCCGGGTCGAGCTCGACCCGCTCGTGCAGCGGCCGCTGCCAGCCGTCGGGCAGCCCCGAGACGAAGTCGATGCCCGCGGCCCGCAGCCCCTGGTGGGCGGCATCGAGAGCGGCCGCGGTCATGGCCATGCGCTCAGCCCCCGGCCAATGAACCCGAAGACTGCGGGCGATGGACCGACGGGATGTGCACCGGCGGGAAGATCCCGACCCGCAGGGTGATCAGCCGCAGCCAGAATCCGCTCTCCACCAGCAGGACGCAGCAGATCACGGCCAGCACGGCCCGGGCGCTGGGCGCGGCCGCTCCTACGAGCGCGAGGACCAAGGGCACGGCTGTGCCGGCACCCACAACGGAGCCGCCGAACAGGATCGCGATGGCTCCAAAGCTGACCGCGTCGACGGTGGGGATCCCGAGAAGGGAGCCGAGACCCTCGGTGAGGTTGAGGATCCGTCCGGCCAGGAACACTCCCCCGCCCAGACCCATCAGGGTGAACCACAGGGCATGGTTGATGTCCCACACCCGTTGGGTGCGGGCCTCCAGGCTGAACTGGTCCATGAACACGTTCTGGGGGGCGCCTCCTGTACCGTCCTGCACGCCGGCCGTCGTCATGGAAGCCCCACATACTGGGTGTTGGGCAGGGTCTTGGCGTCGGGTCGCAGCACTTCGCCGGGTCCCGAACCGAACTGGGCCCCGAAGTTGAGGATGTAGCGGCTGTAGGTGGGATCGGGAGTGCCCTCGAACGCGTTCTGGTTCATGTAGGCGATGCCGTGCACGTTGTTGCCGCAGGAGATGGCCGCCGACCACGTCGAATAGCCCGGCATGCCGAGGCCGGTCACCCACGACGCGGCCAGCGCGCCCCTCAGATGGAAGATGTCGAAGCTGGTGTAGAGGGTCTGCTCGGGATCGTCCGCGATGGTGTCGCGCAGATGACCGGCGATCTCGTCGAGGGCCTCGTCCCAGCTGATCGGCACCCATCCCGGATCGACGCCCAAGCCCTTCTCCGGGTTGGTGCGCCTCAGCGGGGTGGTGATGCGGTCACCGTCGGCGAGACCCTCGAAGCCGGCATCTCCCTTGGCGCAGGTGCGGCCGCCGTTGTGGGGGTTGTCGGGGTCGCCGAGGATCTTGTCGACCACACCGTCGTCGTTGACATGGGCCCGGATCCCGTAGCGGTTCATGCAGATCGTGCAGGTGCTGCGGACCCATCCGTCGCCGTACGCAGTGCCCGACCGCGCGCCGAGAACTGTCTCCATCGGCTGCCTCCTCTATTGCCGCCGCAGTCTCGCGCATGCGGACACCGGACCTGCAACCGGCTACCGGTCGGGCTCGGCAGCGACGCGGGAACTCCACAACTGGCAGCCCAATGCACGCATGCCGTGCGAGACGCTGCCAATTCAGCCTCCAGGGCGCATCAGCGCGGCCCGCTCCGATTCGCACTCCGAACGGGCGAAGCAACCCTCGATGTGGTCGTTGACCAGGCCCATCGACTGCATGAAGGCGTAGACGGTGGTGGGCCCGACGAAGCTCCATCCTCGCTGTTTGAGGTCGCGGGCCAGGGCGGCTGACTCCGGTGTGGACGCGGGCAGCGCCTCCTTGCTGATCGGAGGCGCGGCACCCGGGTTCGGCTCCCAGCCCCAGATGTAGGCCCCGAGCGAGCCGAACTGGTCGATCAACTCCACGGCCCGGCGGGCGTTGTTGACGGCTGACGCGATCTTGCCGCGGTGGCGCACGATGCCGATGTCGCCGAGCAGCCGCTCGATGTCTCCGGGCCCGAAGGCGGCCACCGCCGCGATGTCGAACCCGCAGAAGGCGGCCCGGAAGTTATCGCGCTTGCGCAGGATGGTCAGCCACGACAATCCGGCCTGGAATCCCTCCAGGCAAAGCTTCTCAAACAGCCGGTCGTCGTCGGTGACCGGGCGGCCCCACTCGCCGTCGTGGTAGGCGAGGTAGCCCTCGTCGTCACCAGGCCACCAGCACCGCACCAAACCGTCCACGCCGACGAGAGTCCCCGCCGTCAACATCGTCTCCGCTCTGTGAGCAACGAAGCCGCTCCGAGCGGCTCATCTGCGCAGAGAACCAGCGGTTGCGGCCCTCTGGGTTAGCGACAACCCGTTGGTGCGCATCACCTGCTCGACCTCGTCGTCGGAGAAACCCGTGAGGTCATGCACGAACGACACCGGATCGGCCAAACCCTCGGCGTGAGGGAAGTCCGACCCGAACAGCACGTGGTCTGCGCCGATCAGGTCGCGCAACCCCACCAGATCATCCTCGTAGTAGGGCGAGATCCATACCTGGCGCTGGAACACCTCCAGGGGATCCTCCTCGAAGGCGTGACGCTGCTGGCGGTAGGTCTTGGTGAGCTTCTTGACGAAGGGCCACACCCACTCCGAGCCGGTCTCGATGGTGGCGATGCGCAGGTTCCGGTGCCGGCTCAGCACACCCTCGGCCAGCAGCGAGGCCAGCGCGTCGGAGATCGGCGAGTAGGTAAGCATGCTCTTGAGCGCGTTGTAGCGGAACGACTCGAACTCGCTGTCCACCCCCCAGTGCTCCAGCAGGAAACCGTAGCCCGAGTCGCCCGAGTGCATCGCCACTGTGATGCCGTGATCGTCCAGCCGCTGCCACACCCTGTCGTGTGCAAGGTGGCCCAGCGAGCGCCGGCCGCCTGCGCCGTCGGGCACCGACGCAGGACGTATATTCACCACCCTCACGTCGTTGGCGATGAGCCAGTCCAGTTCGTCGAGGGCCCAGTCGGGGTCGGCCAGCGTGAGGTATCCGGCCGCAAAGAGCCGCTCTCGGTACGCGAACCCCCAGTCGTCGGCCAGCCACCGGTTGAATCCTCCGAACGCCGCCGTCAGCGCGGCCGGGTCGTGCTCCAGGGCGGCCTCCATGCCCACGCCCAGCGTCGGGAACAGGAAGCACGCCTCCAGGCCCTGCGAATCCAGCAGCTCGATGCGGGCATCCCGGTCGCGGTATGCGGCCGCGATGGGCTCCAGCTCGCCGAAGGCCTCGCGCATGTCGGCGGCCGTGGTCTTTCCCCTGAAGTAGTCGTCCAGGCAGCCCGGCCTCGCCACCGGATCGAAGGTGGGGTTGGGAATGAAACGGTTGATCCGACCGGCCACCAGCAGGCGCTCTCGCCCGTCGACGGTGGCCCACTGCATGCAGCGCTTGTGCAGCTTGGGGTCGACGTGGCGGATGAAGGCGTCGGTGGCCTCGTAGTAGTGGTTGTCGGCGTCGAATGCGGCGAAGGCCAGGCTTGTCATCGTGCGCCTCCCGGATCTGCGGTTCGAGTCGCCACTTTATGTGCGAGCCGGCGGGTACAGGAGCCGCACCGTCAGCGCGGCGAGCGCGGCCCCGGCCAGTTGCATCGCCACGAACATCGGTGCGGAGGCAGGCTCGATCCCGGCGAAGGTGTCCGACAGCGTGCGGGCGACAGTGACCGCAGGGTTGGCGAAGGAAGTCGAGGCCGTGAACCAGTACGCCGCCCCGATATAGCTCGCCACCGCCCCGGCCACCAGCTTCGTGCGGCCGCTCCGCACCAGCAGGAAGATGACCAACACCAGCCCGTACGTGGCCACGATCTCGGCCAGCCACAGATGTGAGCCGGTGCGGGCCTTGGTCGAGACGTTGACGGCGTCGAGGTCGAACATCAGGTTGGCGAGGATCGTCCCGAATGCTCCGCCCGCCACCTGAATGACGATGTAGGGGACCACCTCAGCCCATCGCCGGTCTCCGAGAGCGGCCTCCGCGAGGGTCACCACCGGGTTGAAGTGAGCCCCCGAGACGGGACCGAACATGTAGATGATGACCAGCAGCACTCCGGCGGTGGCGGCCGCATTGGCCAGCAGCACCACGCCGACGTCGGTGCTGAGACGCTCCGCCATGATGCCCGAGCCGACCACCCCGGCCAGCAGGAAGGCTGTCCCGATGAACTCGCCCACCAGAGCACGGGGCTGCACGGGCGCACACCCTATGAGGTCGAGCGGATGAGCGGCAATCGGTGAGACGGGTGTTGCACGCAGCGAGGCCGTGGCCCGAGCGGCCCGTGAGCGCCGCGAACAAGAGCGGGACGACAGCGCTACGACGCGACCGGCCACACAGCCACTCGCGCTCGCTCCAGAGAATCTTCTAGCCTCCGGCTCGATGGGATCGTCTTGGCGCGTGAACTTCGTTGTCGGAGCCGTCGCGGCCGCGGTGCTGCTGGCGGCGTGCACCAGCGGGACCGCCGGCGAGGACCCGGAGCTGACGGATCCGGCTGCGGCGGTAGCCGCATCGGGTTCCCCCAACACCGCCGATGTGGTGGCCGCTCTGGAGGGCAGGAGCGGGGCCCGACCGGACACGACCTTCGACTCGTCCGAGGGCGATGGCAGCCCGGACACCTCCGGCGGGCTGGGACCGATCGACCCGCTGGACATTGCCGGCGAGATCATCAACGAGTACTCCCTCGTCGGCGGTGACTGCTTCAACCGGTTCGAGGGCCTGCAGGCAGGGCGGCGGCTGGCCATCACAGCCCGGGTCGGCTGCGACGAGCCCCACTGGGCCGAGGTGTACCACACCTTCGACCTGGACGCCCCCCATCCGGCCGTCTTCCCCGGCGACGACGCGGTGCAGGGTTTCGCGCTGCGGGTGTGCTATGAGCAGTTCGGCGCGTTCGTCGGGGAGGTCTACGAGTTGTCCGATTACGAGATCGGTGTTTTCACGCCCAACCGCACCAACTTCGAGCACGAGGTGGCCCGCTATCGCGGCGTCCATTGCTGGCTGCACGACGCCAATGACGAGCTGTTGTCGGGCACGGCCAGGGGCACGGCCCGATGACGGCACCCTCCGATCCCGTCCTGGAGCGGCGGCAGAGGCTGGCCCGCCTGGCCCGGACGGGACGCAGAGCGGGCTATTCGCTGTACGGCGTGTCTCTGGCTGCGTTCGTGGCCGGCTTCGTGACGGGCTTCACCTCCGCGCCCGCCACGATCGCCGCGGTCACTCTGATGGTGGGCTCCCTGTTCCTGTTGCCGTCGATAATCATCGGTTACGGCGTCAGCGCGGCCGACCGGGCCGACCGCGACGACGACTGGTAGCCGCGCCCTCGTGCCCGCCCTACGCCGGCAGATCGGGCGAGATGTCGACCGGCGGCCCGGCCAGTTCGCCGGCCACGACCGCGGGGAGGAACTCCCGCAGGCGAGCCGGGACGGTGGGCTCGGTGTTGGCCAGCAACTCGTCGAGCGTCCACCAGCCCGCTTCGATGAAGGCCGCAGCCTCGAGCGCTTCCAGGCCGCGGGGGCGGAACTCGCCGCCGTCGCACCAGGCCACATGGATGCGCTCGTGCGACTCGAAGCGCATGCCGCAGAACGTGTACTCCACGTACTGGGTCCACACGCACGGCCCCATCTCGACGTCGGTGATGCCGGTCTCCTCGTACAGCTCCCGCAGGCAAGCCGCAACCGAGTCCTCGCCGTAGCCGACGCCGCCGCCGGGTATCTCCAGCCACTCCGGCTTGTGAGGGTCGATCGGGTCCTCCGATCGGATCAGGAACACCCGACCGGCGCCGTCGAGCAGCACGCAGCGGGCAGCCGGTCGCCGGATCAGGAACGACACAGGAACGGGGACTCTCAGACCGGAGCGGGACGGTGCCTGACCGCGGAGAAGACCTCGATAGTGATCGGGGTGTCACCGCGGGGCTCGCCGTCAATCGCGGCGACACCGTCGGCGATGAGGCTGAACCCGTCCGCAGCCGGTGCCCACAGCACGACCACATCGGGCCGGGCCACCGCGTTGGCCGCCGCGCCCCGGCCGACCAGCGCCCGGATCACGCCCTGATCGTCGATGTCGACCTTCACGTGGACTATCCGGGTCCGCCCGTCGTCACCCACTGTCAGCACGAAGGCCGTCGGCCCGTGCCCGGCCGCAACCGAAGCAAGATCCTGGGGCTCGACGGCAAAGCTCACCGCCCCAGACGCTACCCTCCTGCACGCAGTGCGGCCATGAGGTCGCCACGGGAGCCGTATCGGACCTGGTCGACGCCGACGAATCGGGCCAGCTCAACCAGATGCGGGCGGAGCCGCTCAGCTAGGGGGCCATGATCGACCTCGGGCTCGGCGTAGGCGCCCAGGACGCTCAGCGCCCCGGCTGACCGGTCGGTCTTGAGGTCCAAGCGAGCCACCAGCTTCTCGCCCGACAGCACCGGCAGCACGTAGTACCCGTAGACCCGCTTGGACGCCGGGACGTAGATCTCTATCCGGTATTCGAAGCCCCACAGCCGGGCTGCCCGGGGCCGGTTCCACACGATCGGGTCGAACGGCGACAGCACCGTCAACCCCTCCACCGACCGCGGGAGCCTCGCTGAGGGGTGCATGTAGGCGGGTTCGGACCAGCCCTCCACGGCCACCGGCTCGAGCCGGCCCTCCTCGGCCACTTCGCGCAGCCGGTGCCGGCCCTCCCGCAGCGGCAGGCGGTAGTAGTCGATGAGATCGCCGGCCAGGCCCACCCCCAAGGCCGCGCCGGAGCGAACCACCAGTTCACGCTGGGCCTCCTCGGCAGAGGGCGTGGGCTGGGCCAGCACATTGGCGGGCACGATCCGCTCCAGCAGGTCGAACTCCTTGGTGAAGTTGCCCCGGCGCCGGATCCCGACCGCGCCGATCCGGAACAGCCAGTCCAGCGCGATGGACCCCAATGACCTGCTCCCCCACCATTCGCCCTGGCGGCGGCGGGGATCGGTCAATTCCCCCGCGGTCAGCGGGCGCTCCTTCACCTGAGCCAGCACGTCGGCCACGTAGCCGGACTCGCGCCGGGCCAGTTCCACCAGATTGCTCCAGGTCTCGCCCTGCTCGGCCCGCTGCTTCTGCCAGCGCAGCAGCGGTTCGTCGTCCACCGGTAGCAGCGACGCCTCATGGGCCCACGCTTCGAACCACTCATCGTCGCGGTACGCGATCCGGTCGAGGAGGGAGGGCTCGTAGCGGCCCAGCCGGGAGAACGGCGGGAGGTACTGCGTCCGGATGACCACCGGCACCGAGTCGAGCTGCAGCAGCTTCATGCGACCGATCACCCGGCGCAGATGGCGGCGATCGACCCGCCCCGAAGGGATCGGGTCGGTGAACCCCTGGGCCGCGAGCGCTATCCGGCGGGCCTGCGAGAGCGAGAGCTCGCGCCCGCTCACACCATGGGCGCGGGCGAGCGCCCGCCAGCACTGGCGAGGTGTGGCAATGCTCCGGGCTCGGGGCTCACACCACCAGAGTGATCATGCGGCCGGGCACGTAGAGCTGCTTGCGCAGCTCGCGGCCGCCCACGTGAGCCGCCACGTTCGGCTCGGCCAAGGCGGCAGCCACCGCAGTCTCGGAGTCAGTGTCAGCCGCGATCGTGACCCGGCCCCGCAGCTTGCCGTTCACCTGAACGGGCACCTCCACCGTGTCGGTAACCAGCAGGGCCGGATCGGCGGTGGGGAACTCTACCCGCGTCACTGAGCCGGTGCCTTCGCCGTGCAGGCGGTGCCACAACTCCTCCGCGAAGTGCGGCACCAGCGGGGCCAGCATCCGCACTAGCACCTCGGCCAGGTCGCGGGGCGCGCCCGTACCCCGGCGGGTCAGTTCGTTGTTGAGTTCGGTCAGCTTGGCGATTGCCGTGTTGAACCTCATGCCCTCCATGTCGGACCGGACCCCGGCGATGGTGCGGTGCAGCAGCCGGCGCAGGTCGTCGTCCGGGGGTTCGTCGCTGACCCGCAGTTCGCCGGTCTCCTCGTCCACCACGTTGCGCCACACTCGCTGCAGCACCCGCTGGGAGCCCACCACCGACCGGGTCTCCCAGGGTCGGTCCTGGTCGATGGGCCCCATGAACATCTCGTAGAGGCGCAGGGTGTCGGCCCCGTAGGAGGCGTACATGTCGTCGGGAGTGACCGAGTTCTTGAGCGACTTGCCCATCTTGCCCAGCTCGCGGGTCACCGGCCCTCCCCGGTGTTCGAAGCCCTCCTGTTGGGAGCCCTCCACCTCGTCGGCGGGTACATACACCCCCCGGGAGTCCTTGAAGGCGTAGGCCTGGATGTATCCCTGGTTCACGAGGCGCTTGAACGGCTCGGGCCCGCTCACATGACCGAGGTCGTAGAGCACCTTGTGCCAGAACCGGGCATACAGCAGGTGCAGCACGGCGTGCTCGACCCCGCCGACGTACAGGTCCACCCCGCCGACGCCTCCCGGTTCCGGATCGGCCATCCAGTACCGCTCCGCGTCGGGATCGACGAGAGCATCGTCGTTGGTGGGGTCGAGGTAGCGCAGGTAGTACCAGCACGAGCCGGCCCACTGGGGCATGGTGTTCAGTTCCCGCCGGTAGCGACGCGTCCCGTCGCCCAGGTCGAGTTCGACACCGACCCATTCCGAGACCCGGCCCAGCGGTGGCTCCGGCTCGGAGTCCCTGGCCAGGGCTCGGGGTGCCCAGTCGGTCAGCTCCGGCAGCTCCAGCGGGAGCATGTCCTCGGGCAGGGCCACCGGTCCGAAGTCGTCGAACACGATGGGAATCGGCTCGCCCCAGTAGCGCTGGCGGCTGAACAGCCAGTCCCGCATCCGGTAGTTGACGGTGGGACGGCCGAACCCGGACTCGGTGAGGCGCTCGATGATCAGGGCTTTGGACGCCTCCACGTCCAGGCCGTCGAGAAAGCGGGAGTTGATGGACGGGCCGTCGCCGGTGTACGCCAGGTCGGTCGGATGGTCGGGAGGGGGCTGCACGGTGCGGATGACGGGCAGGCCGTAGGCCTCGGCGAACTCGCGGTCGCGCTGATCCTCACCGGGCACACCCATCACCGCGCCGGTGCCATACCCCATCAGCACGTAGTCGCCGATGAACACCGGCACCAACGTTCCTCCCAGGACGCTCCCCACGATCGCCCACGGCTCGCTGGACTTGCTGTCCCGGCCGTTGCTGTCCCCGGCGTCCTCCCGGCGAAGGATGAAGTCGGCGAGTTCGGGGGGAGCCTCGGAGTCCCTCCCGCTCTCGGTCGGGGACAGCACTCCTTCAACAAGATCAGGATCAGTGAACGGAACCAGAGCCAGAGCCCCCAAGAAGATGCCGGACTTGGAGTCGCTGCGGTCTGCGTCGCTCAAGTCCGCGGCGCGGGCGCGGTATTCGGCCACCGCCTCCCGAGGTGTGGCCGCGCCGCCGGTCCACGACTCGGGCACGTCGGCCGGCCAGGCGTCGGCCACCAACTGGTCGACCAGCGGATGCTCCGGAGCCAACACCATGTAGGTCGTGCCGAACAAGGTGTCGGGCCGGGTCGTGAACACCTCGATGGGATGCATCTCCAGGTGTCTGGAGTTCGTGGCCGGAAACGAGATCAGCGCGCCGTCGGAGCGTCCGATCCAGTTGCGCTGCATGGTCTTGACCGACTCGGGCCAGTCCAGCCGGTCGAGGTCCTCCAGCAGGCGGTCGGCGTAGGCGGTGATGCGCATCATCCACTGCTTGAGCGGGCGCTTGAACACCTCGTGGTTTCCCCGCTCGGAGCGGCCCTGGGCGGTGACCTCCTCGTTGGCCAGCACCGTGCCCAGCGCCGGGCACCAGTTGACCGGGGCGTCGGCCACATAGGCCAGGCGGTGGTCGTCGACCGCTGCTCGCTGCTCCGCCTCGTCGAGGTCGTCCCACGGGCGGCCATCGGGGGCCGGCTTCCGGCCGGAGGAGAACTCGTCGATCAGCTCGGTGATCGGCCGGGCCCGGCGGGCCTCGGGGTCGAACCACGAGTTGAAGATCTGCAGGAAGATCCACTGGGTCCACCGGTAGTAGCCGACGTCGGTGGTGGCGACGCCGCGCCGCTGGTCGTGACCGAGACCGAGCCGGTCCAGCTGGCGGCGCATGTTGTCGATGTTGGCCTCGGTGTTGATGCGGGGGTGCTGGCCGGTCTGGCGGGCATGCTCCTCGGCCGGCAGCCCGAATGCATCGAAGCCCATCGTGTACAGGACGTTGAACCCACACATCCGCTTGAAGCGGACGTAGACGTCGGTGGCGATGTAGCCCAGCGGATGGCCCACATGCAGTCCCGAACCCGACGGGTACGGGAACATGTCCATCACGAAGAGCTTGCGTGCGGCCGAGTCGTGACCCGACGAGAATTCCCCGGCCGGGTTGGGCGTCTCGTAGGCGCCGCTCGCTTCCCAATGGGCCTGCCAGCGGCTCTCTATTTCCTCCGCGAGGGCCGCGTCGTAGCGGTGCGGCGGTACTTCGGCCTCGGGCGCAGCGGGCATGGAGGCCAAGGCTACGGTCCGCCCGCGGCACCGCGAACCCCTGCCGGTGAATGGTTGCCGCCGCCCAACAAGAAGTGTCCTACAAGTTGCGTGTACCCACCCCGAACCGTGGTACAGTCCGTTCCGTATCGTGGGACTGGTCCACAGTACGGAACCAGCAGGTGGCTGTCATCCGTAGAAATGGGCCCACTAACGACATGCGGAGGGCTGAGCCGGATGACCAACATCCCTGCTTCCGGACCCGACATGGTCGACGACGACATCGATCTCGCGAGCCTCGACGACGAGGAGCTCACGGCCCAGATGCATGACGACCTTTATGACGGGCTGGCCGACGAGATCGACGAGGGCACCCGCATCCTGCTGGGCCGGGGCTGGTCGGCCGACAAGGTGCTCAACGACGCCCTCGTCGAGGGTATGCGCATCGTGGGCATCGACTTCCGCGACGGGATCCTCTTCGTGCCCGAGGTCCTCCTGGCCGCCAACGCAATGAAGGCCGGCATGGCCATCCTGCGGCCGCTGCTGGCCGAGACGGGCGCCGAGCCGATCGGCAGCGTGGTGATCGGAACGGTCAAGGGCGACATTCACGACATTGGCAAGAACCTCGTGGCGATGATGCTCGAGGGGGCCGGCTTCGAGGTGTTCGACCTCGGCATCAACACCGACGCCGACGAGTTCCTGGCCGCTCTGGACGAGCATCAGCCCGACATCCTCGGCATGTCGGCCCTGCTCACCACCACCATGCCCTACATGAAGGTTGTGATCGACACCCTCATCGAGAAGGGCATACGGGACAACTTCATCATCCTCGTCGGTGGGGCGCCCCTCAACGAGGAGTTCGGATCGGCCATCGGCGCCGACGCCTACTGCCGTGACGCCGCGATCGCCTCCGAGACGGCCAAGAGCCTCGTAACGGCCCGCCGGGCCGCCGGATGAAGGCCGAGCAGCCTTCACGCGTTCTGGTCATCGGCTGCGGCGCGCTGGTCCGCGAGCTGCAAGAAGTCGTCGCCCGCAACGGCAACGAGCACATCGAGGTGGAGTGCCTGCCCGCGATCATGCACAACCGCCCCGAACAGATCCCCGACGCCGTCCGCGGCCGGATCCGGGCCGCCAAGGCCCGCGGCACCTACCGGACGATCCTGGTGGGCTACATGGACTGCGGCACAGGCGGGCTGCTCGACCGGGTGTGCGCCGAAGAGAGCGTAGAGCGGCTACCCGGCAGCCACTGCTACGAGCTCTACGCCGGCGCGGGCACCTTCGCGGGCCTGCAGGAGGCGGAACCGGGCACCTTCTACCTCACTGACTATCTGGTGCGGCACTTCGACCGGCTCATCATGAAGGGTCTGGGCATCTCACAGCACCCTGAACTGCTCGAGGCCTACTTCGGCAACTACACCCGGGTGGTCCACCTGGCTCAGACCGACGACGTCCGCCTGGCCCAGGCTGCAGAGCAGGCCGCCGCTCGTCTCGGTCTTCGCTGCGAGCGGGTCGTTACCGGCATCGACGGGCTTGGGAGCCGCATCATGGAGTTGGCCGGGACCGCCACCGTAGAGGCGGCATGAGCGCCCCGGCGGGTCGCAGCCGGCGGAGGCGCCGCAATGACGACGGGAGCCTGGTGCTGATCAGTTGGCGCGACATACCGGCCCAGGTCAACGGCGGCTCCGGCCCCAACCGCGTGCAGCGCATCCTCCCCCGCCGATTCCAGCGAGCCATCGACCGGGCCGCCATGGCGGCGGGCAAGACTCAGGCCTCGCAGTACGTCGGCGAGTGGCGCCGCACCATGATCCCCGCGGGCTCCGGCGATCCCGAGGCCGCAGCCATGGCGGCCGCGGCCTCCCTGGAGGAGGCCTTCCCGCGGGAACGCCTGGACGAGTTCGTCAAGACCGGCGGCTGGGATCCCGATCGCAGCAACGGCTTCGATGGAGATCCGCAGTGACCGACACCGTCGTCAGCTCGGCCACCAAGGAGGTCGTCATCGGGTTCGACCGACCGTTCGTAATGATCGGCGAGCGCATCAACCCCACCGGGCGGCGTCTGCTGGCCGAGGAGATGCGCAACGGCGACTTCAGCCGGGTCGAGGCCGACTCACTGGCACAGACCACGGCCGGAGCCCACATGCTCGATGTCAATGCGGGGATCCCGCTCGCCGACGAGCCGGCCCTGCTGGCGCAAGCCATCAAGCTCGTGCAGAGCGTGACCGACGTGCCCCTGTCCATCGACTCCTCGATCATCGAAGCCCTCGAGGCCGGCATCGCGGTGTACGAGGGCAAGCCTCTCATCAACTCCGTCACCGGGGAGGAGGAGGTGCTGGAGCGGGTTCTGCCCCTGGTGGCCCGCCACGGCGCCGCGGTTGTGGCCATCTCCAACGACGAGACCGGCATCAGCGAGGATCCTGATGTCCGCTTCGAGGTAGCCCGCAGGATCGTGAACCGGGCCGCCGACCACGGAATCCCGGCCTGCGACGTGGTGGTTGACCCTCTGGTGATGCCGATCGGTGCCATGGGCACGGCTGGACGGCAGGTGTTCCAGCTCGTGCGCCGTCTGCGCACCGAATTGGGGGTCAACACCACCTGCGGTGCCAGTAACGTCAGCTTCGGCCTGCCGGCCCGCCACATGATCACGGGGACCTTCCTGTCGATGGCCATAGGGGCCGGGCTCACCTCCGCGATCATGAACCCCATGCACCCTGAGGTGAAGAATGCGGTGATGGCCGCGGACGTCCTGGCCGGGAACGACCGCGACTGCGCCGCGTGGATCGCGGAGCACCGGGACCCCGACGCAGTCGGCCTGAGACGGCGGGGCGGGCGTCGCCGAAGCGCCTGAGCCCAGAGGCCGAGCGGACAGGCAACAGTCACAATGATCCTTACGAGGCACCGAGTGAGGCCGCGGCCCGAGCGGCCCGCGAGCGCAGCGAACAAGAGCGGGAAACAATATGCCGCACCGCGAGGTGCTCTCACCAACGCGCGACGAGCCTGAGATGCACGACATGCACAGCGTGGTGTTCAACCCCTCGGGGATACGCGCCTCGGTGGCTGCCGGAACGACCGTGCTCGACGCGGCCCGGGCCGGCGGGGTCGACCTCGACTCGGTGTGCGGCGGCCGCGGTCTGTGCGGCCGCTGCCAAGTCTCGGCCACCGACGCCCGCGTCCTGTCTGATCCCGGTCCCACCGAGTTGAGCTACCGGGGGCGGCGCCCCCTAGCCGAGGGCTGCCGGCTGGGCTGCCAGGCCGTGGTGCTGGCCGACGCGGTCATCGACGTTCCGCCCGAGAGCCAGGTCCACCGCCCGGTAGTGCGCAAGGCGATCGACCTCGCCGAGGTGGTCATCCATCCGATCGTCACCCTGCACTACGTGGAGCTGCCCGAGGTGGTACTGGGTTTCGAGGCCGCCGAGGTGGACCTGGTGGCCGAGGCACTCGCCACCGATTGGGGGCTCACCGACGTGGAGTTCCCGGTGCCGGTCCTGGCCGGGCTGTCGCCGGCCATAGCAGCCGGAGACCGATCGGTCACGGTGGTGGTGCACGACCGCCGCACGGTTCTCGACGTGCGCCCCGGCTACTCCGACGAGGCCTGGGGGGTGGCTGTCGATGTCGGATCGACGACGATCGCCGGCTACCTCCTCGAGCTCGCGTCGGGCGAGGTGGCCGCGGCCTCGGGCCGGATGAACCCGCAGATCCGCTTCGGCGAGGATCTCATGAGCCGGGTGTCCTACGTGATGATGAACCCCGGCGGCGAGGCCCAACTCACCGGGGCCGTGCGCGGCGCCGTGGACGAGCTGGTGGGCGAGCTGTGCACCCAGGCCGGCGTGGAGCGCAGCCGCGTGCACGACCTTGTGGTGGTGGGAAACCCCATCATGCACCACCTGGTGCTGGGCCTGGACCCCACGCCGCTGGGAGCGGCACCCTTCACGCTCACCACCGCCGCGGCCGTGGAAGGACGCGCCACCGACATCGGGATCGATCTGCGGAATGCCGCTCTGTACGTGGGGCCGTGCATCGCCGGGCACGTGGGCGCGGACGCGGCTGCGGCCACCCTGGCCGAGGGCCCTCACCGGGCCGCCGGACCCATGCTGGTGGTGGATGTGGGCACCAACGCCGAGATCGTGCTGGGCGACGGGAACCGGGTGCTGGCCGCGTCCAGCCCGACCGGCCCGGCCTTCGAGGGAGCCCAGATCAGCTGCGGCCAGAGAGCCACTCCCGGCGCGGTGGAGCGAATCAGGATCGATCCGGACACCTGGGAGCCGCGGCTCAAGGTCATCGGCTGCGAACTCTGGTCTGACGAGCCCGGATTCGCGGAGAAGCTGGACCGGGCCGGCCTTCAGGTCTCCGGGCTGTGCGGCTCGGGCATCATCGAGGTGATCGCGGAGATGTTCCTAGCCGGCATCGCCGACCGCCACGGCGTGATCACGTCGGACCAGAGCCGGTCGCCCCGCATCGTGGCCGACGACCGCACCTTCAGTTACGTGCTGCAGACCGAGCCGATCCGGCTGTCCATCACCCAGAACGACGTTCGTGCCGTCCAGTTGGCCAAGGCCGCCCTGCGAGCCGGCATCGACCTGCTGCGCGAGCACGCGGGCATCCGCGAAGTGCCCGACATCCGGCTGGCGGGAGCCTTCGGTGCTCACATAGACCCGGTGCGGGCGATGGTGCTGGGCCTCGTCCCCGACACTCCCCCCGGCGGGGTTCGAGCGGCCGGCAACGCTTCGGGGGTGGGCGCGGTGCGCATGCTGCTGTCCGGCGAGCAGCGCCTGGAGATCGAACGGTTGGTGCGGTCGGTGATCAAGATCGAGACCGCCACGGAGTCGCGCTTCCAGGAGCTGTTCGTGGCGGCCATGGCCTTCCCTCACGAGACCGACCCCACCCCTCACCTGGCTTCGGTGATCGAGCTGCCCGAGGTCGCCGCCGGGGACTCCCGCGAGGGGCGGCGCCGGCGACACCGGCCCCGTCCCGCAGCATGACCCGCATGCGGTCCCCAATCGCGACACATCGCGAAATCCGGTCGTATAGACAAGAAAGCGCAATGAAACGGATTCAGCCACTGTGAGCGAAGCACGAGGGCGAAGGGCAGGCGGGCGAGCCGGCCGGCGGGCGGCGAGGGCGGCGTCAGCCGAGGCGGCACCGTACCTGGTCCGGCGGCTGCCTCCGGTGGACATAGTCGATGCCGAAGGTCTGGAGCAGATCGAGCGCAACGCCGAGACGATCCTGTCCGAGGTCGGCATCGCCTTCCAGGACTTCCCCGAGGCCCTGGATCTCTGGCGCGCGGCAGGGGCCGCCGTCGACGGCGAGCTTGTGAAGTTCCCGCCCGGTCTGTGCCGCCAGATCGTGCAGGACAACGCTCCTGCCGTCTACACCCAGCACGCCCGCAATCCTGCACGCAACGTGAAGGTCGGTGGAGACTCGACCGTCTTCGCCCCCAACTACGGATCACCCTTTGTCATGGACCTCGACCGGGGTCGCCGCTACGCCACGTTGGAGGACTTCTGCAACGTGGTGAAGCTCGCCTACAGCCTGCCCCAGCTGCACCACAGCGGGGGCACGGTGTGCGAGCCGGTGGACGTGGCGGTGAACAAGCGTCACCTCGACATGGTGTACACCCACCTGCGCTACAGCGACAAGCCGTTCATGGGTTCGGTGACCGCGGCCGAACGGGCCGCCGACTCCGTCGAGATGGCTCGCATCGCCTTCGGCGGAGACCTCGCCGACCGCACGGTGATGACCTCGCTGATCAACGCCTCGTCGCCGATGCGCTGGGACGCGACCATGCTGGGCGCGGCCACCACGTACGCCCGCGCCAATCAGGCCTGCATAATCAGCCCGTTCATCCTGGCCGGAGCGATGTCGCCGGTGACGGTGGCCGGCCTGGCCGCCCAGGCCCTGGCCGAGGCACTGTCGGGCATGGCCTACCTTCAGCTCGTCCGCCCCGGCGCGCCGGTGGTGTTCGGCACGTTCGCCTCGTCGATGTCGATGGCCACCGGCGCTCCCACCTTCGGCACGCCCGAGGCCGGCCAAGCGATCCACGTGATGGCGTCGCTGGCCCGCCGGGTCGGGGTGCCGTTCCGATCGGGCGGGCAGTTCACGTCCTCGAAGCTGCCCGACGCGCAGGCCGCCTACGAGTCGGCTCACACCCTGCTGCCCACGATGCAGGCCGGGGTGAACTTCGTGCTTCATGCCGCGGGCTGGCAGGAGGGCGGCCTGGCGCTGGGCTACGAGAAGCTGATCCTGGACGCCGACCAGCTGGGCGCCATGGAGGTCTGGGCCCGGGGGGTGGACGTCAGTGACAACGGCCAGGCCATGGAGGCGTTCCGAACCAACGCCCACGGCGACCACTTCCTGGGCAACCAGCACACCCTGGTCAACTTCGAGACCGCCTTCTGGCGATCAGACATCTCCGACGCGGCCAGCTACGAGCAGTGGTCCGAGGAGGGCTCTCTCTCCGCGGCCCAGCGGGCCAACGCCCGCTGGAAGCAGCTCCTGGCCGACTACGAGCCTCCGTCCATCGACGCCGCGGTGGACGCCGAACTGCGCGACTACATGGCCCGACGCAAGGCCGAGATGCCTGACGAGATCGGCTGATCGGCCCGGCCCGGTGGCCAGGCTCCCTCAGCTGGCGATCGAGATGTCCTGCAGCTGGGGGCGGTCGGGCAGGCGCAGACCAATGAGCTCGCCCGCAGCGTGCAGCTCGAAGTGCCACACATCGACATCGTCGGGGCTGCTCTCGCGCAGCGACGTGACCGCGTGCCAGATGGCGTAGCGAGCAGCCCGGATCGTCGCCTCCGGAGACTCGGCAGCACGCGACACGGCCGCATAGCCTGCGGAGATGCCCGCGTAGACATCGCCATTCACTGCCACTGAGGCTGCGGCCCACTCCGCGAGCGCTCTCAGGGCGCGGGGCCGGGACCGGTTGACCCGATCGTCGAAGACCGCCTCCACCCACGAGTGCCAAGCCGATGAACCTCTCTGCGCCATCTGTGTCTCCTTTCGACGCGCGCCGCGGGACCTGCGTGCGAGGCTAGTGGGCCGCCGCCGCGCTTCATCCCAACAGCAGCCAGTCCGGTCGGCCGGCGGCTATCGACGAGGCGCGTGGCCGTGTGGGCCGCGCTGACCCCTAGCCCCGGCTGGGGCGACGCAAGAGGTTGGCAGCGACGGCTGAGGCCCGAAGTGGCCACGGATCGAACTTGCCCTGCTCGGCGACGGGCGGGGCCGGGCGTGTGAGCATGCGGTACACGACGTACAGGGCGATGACGGCGTGGCACACGATCAGGACTCCGAAGTAGGCCCACGGCGCGACGGCCGCCATGAGGAACCCGCCCAGCGTCGGCCCGATCACCGCCCCGACCCCGCTGACCCGCACCAATGCTGCACTGGCCCCGGTCAACCGCGCCGGCGAGACGCTGTCGGCGGTGGTAGCCACCGCCAGCGAATAGAGCGGGAAGGTCGAGCCTCCGTGGACGAACATCAGCAGCAGCGACACCGCCGATCCCACCGACACCAGCAGGTGCAGCCCCGCGGAACCGGCCGCAATGACAGCCACGACAAGGATCACATAGCGGCGCGGCACTCGATCGGAGGCGCTGCCGACGAGCCACTGGAACACGACCGACCCCACCATGGACGAGACCACGAACAACGAGATCCGGGTGTTGGACAGGCCCTCGGAGGCAGCGTAGAACGCACCGAGTCCCATCAGGCAGCCCTGTGAGACGCCGACCCAGAACGCGGTGAGCAGCCCCAGCGGCACGATCTTGACGAGTTCCCGCAGCGAGACCGGCTCGGGCACCGCCAGCGGCGGCGCGGTGGACGCCGACAACGCCACCGGCACCAGCGCGAAGGAGATCAGCGCCGAGGACACCACGAACAGCTTGAAGCCGCCGGGATCGGCGACGTTGAGCATCAGCTGGCCCACGCCCATCCCGCCCATGGTCACGATCATGTAGCGGGACAGCATCCGGCCCCGGGTGGCATTGGTGGCCATGTCGTTGAGCCACGACTCGACGGTCACCAGGATGCCGGCCAGGCACAGCCCGTAGGCGAACCTGAGCAGCGTCCAGGACACCGGATGGATCCAGACCACATGCAGGATGGCGGCGGCCGAGCCCACTGAGGACAGCGCCGCGAACACCCGGATGTGGCCGACGGAGGCGATGAAGTGCTCGGCTGCCTTGGTCCCGAACAGAAAACCCAGGAAATAGCCGGCCATCACCACGCCGGTCACGGCCAGTCCGAAGTCCTCCAACTCGGCCCGCACCCCCAGGGCGACGCGCAGCAGCCCGTTGCAGCTCATGACCAGTGCCAGGCCGATCAGCAACGACCTGACCGCGCCGAAGCTGTCGCCGCGCGGCTCGATCCAAGGTCCGCCCGTCAGCCCGTCGTCACCGGGTTCGGGCCGCACCACGGCGCCGGATGCCACGGCCGGATCGTAGTGATACGCCCCTACGGCAAGCCTGCGGTTCGTCCGTGACTTTCGTCACAGAGATGAGCGGGCCGGCCTCCACCCTTCTCTGGTCGGCCCGGCCTCCACCCTTCTCTGGTCGGGCCGGGCTCTGTCAGGCTCGGGCCAGGGCCGCGGCGATGGCCTTGCGCACCGGGATGGGGCTCTCGATCTGCAGGAAGTGGCCCACCCGGTCGAGGTACACGGTGGTGGCACGGCCGTCGCCGAAGGCCTCGATCATCGGTGCTGCCGCCCGGTTGGGCGTCATCTTGTCCTCCCGACCCAGCACCAGCGTCACGGGGCATTGCACCCGGGCCGCGGCTGCTTCGGCCCCGTCGTAGGCGTTGCATGCGGCTAGGTCGCCGGCGAGCACGCCGCGAGGGGCCCGGTCCAGCAGCGAGGTGTTGCCCCCGATCAACCACATGCCCGGTGAGGCGTGCCCGCCGGTGTGCGCTCGACTGCCTATGCCCCAGGAGGTGATGAGCCGCCCGGCCACGGGGTCGTCGGCATCGGCCGCCGACTGCAGCGCGGGATGCACCGGCATCGCCCCCGCGGTGCCCAGCAGCACCAGAGACCGGGCCACCTCGGGCCGCTGGGCCGCCGCCTCCAGCACCACGAACGTGCCCATGGAATGCCCCACCAGGTGGGCGGGCGCCAGACCCAGGGATTCGGTGGCATTCGCCAGCCACGCCCCCATCTCCTCGATGCTCGACAGCGCGGGGCCCTCGCTGCCGCCGTGTCCGGGCAGGTCCACCGCCGCGGCCCGGAAGCCGTGGTGCGCGATCCAGCGAGTCTGGAGCTGCCACACCGTGCGGTCGGCGCCCGCTCCGTGCACCAGCGCCACTGCGGGCTCGTCGCCGTCCATGCCGCGGCCCCCGGTGGCACAGCGCACCACCCGCCCATCTATCAACGTCTCCACGGCACCAAGTCCGAATCAGTCAAGCCGCCCGAGCAGAATCTCGGGTTGGTTTCGTGTGCTGTGTCCACAGAATCGCACCGAGACCGCGCCGACGCACCCGCTAACGCTGCGAGGCCTTGAGGGCCCGCTCCAGGTCTTCGATGATGTCGCGGGTGTCCTCCAGCCCCACCGAGATCCGCACGAGATCCTCCCCCACCCCGGCCGCGGCCAGGGCCCCGGCCGACATCTGCTGGTGGGTGGTGCTGGCCGGGTGGATCACCAGCGTCTTGGCGTCGCCCACGTTGGCCAGATGGGAGGCCAGGCGGACCGCGGCTATGAACTTGGCCCCGGCGTCGCGCCCTCCGGCTATCCCGAAACTCAGGATGGCCCCGGTTCCTCTCGGATAGAGCCGGTTGGCCAGGTCGTGGTCGGGGTGGTCCGGCATGGACGGGTACTTGACCCAGGTCACCGCGTCGTTGGCGGCCAGCGCCTCGGCCACGGCCTCGGTGTTGGTGACATGGCGCTGCATCCTCAGCGGCAGCGTCTCGACGCCCAACAGGATCTGGAAGGCGTTGGCCGGGCTCATGCAGGCTCCGAAGTCTCGCAGTCCTTCGGCTCGGGCCCGGCTGATGAAGGCACTAGGACCGAATTCGTCGCTGAAACTGATGCCGTGGTAGCCGGCGTAGGGCTCGGTGATGGTTCCGAACAGGCCCGAGGCGTCCCAGTCGAAGTGGCCGCCGTCGACGAGCATGCCTCCGAGAGCCACCCCGTGCCCGCCCAGGAACTTGGTGGCCGAGTGCATCACGATGTCGGCTCCGTGCTCGAAGGCCCGGATCAGGTACGGGGTCGAGAAGGTGGCGTCCACCATCAGCGGCAGACGGTGCTGGTGGGCGACCTCGGCCACCGCGGCGATGTCGAGGACCTCGATGCCGGGATTGCCGAGCGTCTCGGCGAAGACGAGGCGGGTGTCGGTGCCGATGGCGGCCGCGAACTCGCCGGGTTGGCGGGGGTCAACGAACGTGGTGGTGATGCCGAAGCGCGGCAGGGTGAGGTTGAGCATGTTGTGGGTTCCGCCGTAGATGTTGCGGCTGGCCACGATGTGTCCGCCCGTGTCCATGAGGGTGGCCACGGCCAGGAAGAAGGCGGCCTGCCCGCTGGCGGTGGCCACTGCGCCCACCCCGCCCTCCAGCGCCGCGACCCGCTCCTCGAGCACGGCCACGGTGGGATTGGAGATCCGCGAATAGATGTGTCCGGGGATTTCGAGGTTGAACAGCCCGGCCGCGTGGTCGGTGTCCTCGAAGGAGTATGAGGTCGTGAAATAGATGGGCACGGCCCTGGCCCCGGTCGTGGGGTCGCTGTGCTGGCCGGCGTGGAGGCTGAGGGTGTCGAAGCGAAGGAAGTCGGGCTCTACCACACCGGCGAGCCTAGAGGCCGGGTGGAGGGGCGCGACCGACGAGTGGCCCGCCAGGCTCGGAGCGAGGCCGGGGCCCGTGCAGCCCGCTAGTGCAGCGAACCAGAGCGGGAAGCACGCGGCTGAACGACTGAGGCCGAACGCGTCGAGGCCCTCGCCGTATCGGCTGGGGGTGACCGATACCGGCGGGGCCTCGAGTTGGGATGAGGGGCTTACGCCCCTCGGGAGGGAATTGTCCTGCCGACTAGTGGTCCGCTAGCGGCGGACCCGGTAGGGGCGGCCGGCCGCGTCGCCGGTCACCCGTATCAGGCTCTCGGCCACGCCTACGGCATAGCCGGGCCCTAGGGCGTCTCGCCATACAGTGCTGGCGTTGACCTTGGTGTTGCTGAACGGAATTGGACTCATCCTCGCTCCTCCTTTGCCCTGTGTACGCCACATCGTCGGCTGTCTCCAGATTGTTCCTCCGAACGCGGCGAATTGCAATCAATTGGAGGTCAGAGCGGGTGTGATTTACGTCACACCGGCGGAGCCGGCCCGGTAGAAGTCCACCGGTTGGGGAGCCAGGGGGGTATTGCCCAGGATCAGGTCGGCGGCCTTCTCGGCCAGCATCATCACCGGCGCGTAGATGTTGCCGTTGGTGACATACGGCATCGACGAGGCGTCGACCACCCGCAGGCCCCTGGTGCCGTGGACCTCGAGCGAGTCCGGATGCAGCGCCGAGTCGTCACTCAGGCCCATGCGGGCGGTGCACGACGGGTGCAGGGCCGTCTCGGCGTCGCGGCGCACCCAGTCGAGGATCTCTTCGTCGGTGCTCACTGCGGGTCCGGGTGACACCTCTCCGCCGTTGAACGGGTCCATGGCGGGCTGGTTGAGGATGTGGCGGGCGTGGCGGACGGCCTCCACCCATTCGAGGCAGTCCTCGTCGGTGGACAGGTAGTTGAAGCGGAGCGCCGGCTTGGTCCGGGGGTCGGTCGAGACGATGGCCACGGTCCCCCGCGAGTTGCTGTACATCGGCCCGACGTGCACCTGGTAGCCGTGGCCGCCCTCGGGCACCGAGCCGTCGTAGCGGATGGCGATGGGCAGGAAATGGAACATGAGGTTGGGGTAGGCCACATCGTCGTTGCTGCGGATGAAGCCGCCCGCTTCGAAGTGGTTGGTCGCGGCAGGCCCGCGGCGGGCCAGCCACTGCACCCCGATCCAGGGTCGGCGCCACTTGGCCAGGTGCGGCTGCATCGACACCGGCTGCTTGCAGGCGTACTGCACGTACACCTCCAGGTGGTCCTGCATGTTGGCGCCGACGGCGGGCACGTCGGCCACCACGTCGATGCCGTAGCGACGCAGGAGGCCGGCCGGGCCCACGCCTGAGAGCTGCAACAGCTGCGGCGAGTTGATGGCCCCGCCGCAGCAGATCACCTCGCCGGCCCGCACGGTGCGGTCGCGGCCTCCCTTGGTGTAGGCCACGCCCACCGCCCGGTCGCCCTCGAAGAGGACTCTGGTGGTGAACGCCCGGGTGATGAGATGGAGGTTGGGCCGGCGCAGCACCGGATGCAGGTAGGCCCGGGACGCGCTGAGGCGGCGACCGCGGTGGACGTTGCGGTCGAAGGCGGCGAAGCCCTCCTGGCGGTAGCCGTTGACGTCGGCGGTTCGGGGGTGTCCGGCCTGCTCGGTGGCCGCAAGGAAGGCCTCGAACAGCGGGTTGGTGGCCGGTCCTCGCTCCAGCACCAGCGGGCCCCGATCGCCGCGGTACTTGCCTTTGCCGCGCGTCCCGTCGGGGCCGCTGTGGTCGTCGCCGGCCAGGCACTGCTCCATGCGCTTGAAGTAGGGCAGGCAGTGGGCGTAGTCCCAGTCCTGCATGCCGGGATCGGCGGCCCAGCGCTGGTAGTCGAGGGGGTTGCCCCGCTGGAAGATCATGCCGTTGATGCTGGACGACCCGCCCAGCACCTTGCCCCGGGCGTGATACACGCGGCGCCCGCCCATGTGGGGCTCGGGCTCGGAGGTGTACTGCCAGTCGTAGAAGCGGTTGCCGATGGGGAACGACAGGGCCGCGGGCATGTGGATGTACACGTCGAAGCGCCAGTCCCGCCGGCCCGCTTCGAGCACGAGCACCGAGGTGGCCGGATCGGCGCTGAGCCGGTTGGCGAGCGCGCAGCCGGCCGAGCCCCCGCCCACGATCACGTAGTCGTAGCCGCGGTCTCGGTCCGCCATGGTCACCTCGCGAGCTTGGGCCGGGGTGCGACGACTCGCCCCGTGCCATGCAACAATCGCGACCCTACCGCTGCCGCCCGGAAACTACGGAGGAACCGCTGTGAACGAGTCTGCGCAGACCGAGCGGAAGTCGCCGCCCTCGGGCCACTGCCTGTGCAGCGGCGTGAGCTACGAGGTGCACGGGCCCATTCGTCAGGTGTGGAACTGCCACTGCTGGCGCTGCCGCCGCTGGACGGGCCACTTCATGGCCGGGACGGGATGCAAGCGCTCCGACCTCCACCTCGTGTCGGACGCCACCCTGGCCTGGCACCACCCAGCCGACGACCCCAACGTGGCCTACGGATTCTGCCGCGAGTGCGGCGGATCGGTGTTCTGGAAGGTGATGGAGGGCCCGCCTGACCAGACCGACCACATCGCCATCTGCGCCGGCACCCTCGACCTGCCCACGGGCCTTCACACCGAGCGGGCCCTGTTCACCGGGGACGCCGCCGACTACCACTGGCTCGATCCGTCGGTGGAGGCGTGGGACCGCGAGGAGTCGCGGCCCGCGGCTGGGAGCGAAACAGCCCAGCCGGCGCCGGAGTCGCCGCCCGCAGGCCACTGCCTGTGCGGCGCGGTGAGCTACGCGGTGGACGGAGAGATGCTCGATGTCTGGAATTGCCATTGCTGGCGCTGCCGCCGCTGGACGGGTCATTACTTGGCTGCTGCCAGATCCCTGCGCTCGGACGTCAGGTTCGTGTCCGGCGGGACGCTGGTGTGGCACCACCCTGCCGACGCCCCCAACGTGGCCTACGGCTCGTGCCGGGACTGTGGCAGCTCGCTGTTCTGGAAGGTGAGCGAGGGTTCGCAAGACGAGGTCGAGAACATCTTCATCGCCGCCGGCACGCTGGATGCGCCCACCGGCCTGCACACCGAGGGGTCGGTCTTCACCGACGACGCCGCCGACTACCACAACCGCGACCCCTCGATAGCGGCGTTGAGCCGCGAGTGAGCCCCGCAGCAGGACCGAGCGATCGCACTACAGGTCCTCATCTCGACAAGGGCATTGAGCCGCGAGCGAGCCCCGCTGCTCCGCGGCCGCTAGCCGGGCATCGTTTCGGCGAAGAGCGGCTGCTGTTCGGGACCGGGGACGGTTCGGTGATGACTGGAGGCGGGGCGTCCAGCACCGATTCGATGTCCTCGATGCTGGACACCGGTGCGGCGCCTAGTTGCTGGAGGGACTCGTTTCCGGGGCCCTCGCCATCGCCTCTCCACACCGCGACCGCTCCGAAGCCGCGCTTGAGGGCCTCGGTCGCGCCGGACCAGGTGCCGCCGGTCCCGGTGTCGCTGGCTATCACGACCGTGAGCGCGGCCTGTGCGTAGATGAGCTTGTTGCGGCCCATGGCGTTGCCCGGGCTGAAAGGAGCGTCGGGACTGTAGGGGGTGCACATGACCGTGGCACCGTCATAGACGGCTCGGCGCACGTCGGGGCACTTGAGCTTGCGCGACAGCGACTCGGCCAGGATCCCGACGACGGCGCCGCCGGCCTCGAAGGCCGCATCCATCGCGAGCTGGTCGACGCCGCGGGCGCCGCCCGACACCAGCGGCAGGCCTCGCCGAGCAGCAAGCCGGCCGACG
>JAGWAO010000018.1 GCA_021296315.1 Acidimicrobiia bacterium
GGACTCCTGGTGGACCGAGCTGGGAGAGCCCGACCCGTTCACGGTGATCGACTGGGGGGCAGGCCCGGGCACCCTGGCCCGCTCGATACTGGCTGCGGAGCCTGGTTGCCTTGCGGCCGGCGCGCTGCGCTTGGCGCTGGTGGAGTTGTCGCCCGCGCAGCGGGATCTGCATCCCGAGCATCCGATGGTGACCAGCGTGGCCCGGGTGCCGGAAGCCCGGCCGGCAGGGGTGGTCGTGGCCAACGAACTGCTGGACAACCTTCCCTTCGATGTGGTTCGTCGGACGGAAGACGGCTGGGAGGAGTTGCGGGTCGATATCGACGGCGCGCCGACGGGCCGCTTCGCGCTGGTGGCGGCCCCCGCGGCCGCTGAGCTGGTGGCTGGGTTGCCCGACATCGCGGCCGGAGCACGAGTTCCGGTGCAGCGGGCCGCTCGCGGCTGGGTAGCCGGGGCCCACGAGATGGTGGGGGAGGGCCGGGTTGTCGCCTTCGACTACGGCGCGACCACCGACGTAATGGCCGGGCGAGCCGGCGGTTCGGCCGACCCCGCGGCCGGATTGGGTTGGCTGCGCACCCACCGGGATCATGATGACGGCTCCTGGTGGCTGGCCGATCCGGGATCGTGCGACATCACCACCGATGTCGCCCTGGACCAGGTGCAGACCGTTCACCGGGCCGAGCTGTGCACTCAGGCTGAGTTCTTGCGGGTTCATGGCATCGATCAACTGGTGGACGAGGGTCGAGCCGTGTGGCACGAACGGGCCGGCGTCGGCGATCTCGACGCCCTCAGGGCCCGCAGCCGGGGACGGGAGGCCGAGGCCCTGCTGGATCCGGCCGGCATGGGTGCCTTCAACGCTCTCGTCTGGTCGGTGGGCTGATGGCCAGACTCCGCCCGACAACGGCTGATCCGTTGCCGATCAATCCTGGGAGTCGGTCCAGTCGGTGATGGCGGTCTCGCAGGGGCCTATCAGGGGAGCTACGACGGGGTAGCCGGCGTAGGGGGCCAGGGCGATGAGGGTCTCCCGGAGCTGGTCGGGGGTCAGCTCGCCCCGCTTGAGGGCCGACTGGGCTTGGAGCCTCCATACGTCGGTGGAGCCCCGGGCCGCGATCACGCCCATGATGAGCAGGCGCCGGTCCCGGATCGACAGCACGTCGCGGTCCCACACCTCGGCGAACAGGCTGCGCATCATCACGTCGTTGAAGGCCATGGTGCCCTCGGGCAGGGCCGGGACCTCGCCCTGATAGACCTCGGTCACCATGGCCACGCCCCGCTCGTAGGTGTCGTCGGCGGGGCGGTCGGGCGTGTTGTCGTCGCTCATTCGGACTCCTCGTTCACTTCGTAGACGTTGTAGACGGCGGGCATCGCGGCCCGGACCGCCTCCACCACACCAGCCGCACCGGGCCGGGTGCGACCCAGCTCCAGCGCCAGCGACAGGTCCTTGCCGGCGATGCCGGCCTGGGTCTCCAGCATGGTCAGCAGCTCGCCCCGGATGTGCTCGGCGGGTATCTCCAGCAGGGCGCAGTACTGCTCGGTCAGCGCCCCCAGCTGGCCCATCGACCGCCATGCCTCCAGTAAGGCGGCCGGCTCGCCGCCGGTGCTGGCCACCATGTCGTGGGAGGCGGCCGCGGCCGCGAACTGGGCGTAGGTCATCACGTTGATGGCGACCTTCAGAGCCGCGCCGGACCCCACCGGTCCAGCATCGATGAGGGTGCCGGCATAGACATCGAGCAGCTCCCTGGCGACGGGCGGCATCCGGTCGAGTCCCCCGGCCAGCAGCGTCACGGCGCCGGCCCTGGCGTTGTCGGCCCCGCCGGCCACGCACGCGTCGAACACGGACACGCCCCACTCGGCGGCCACATCACGCGCCGCCAGAACGGTGTCGGGATGCACGGTGGAGTGGATGAGCACGCAGAGCCCCTCGCGGGCCCCCTCGACGATGCCGCCCGGTCCCGACAGCACGGCCTCGATATGGGTTGCCGCCGGCACGCACACGCTCACGACGTCGCTGGCCCGGGCCACCTCGGCGGCACTGGCGCCCGCTGCCGCACCCAGCGAGACGGCGGCGTCCACCGCGGCGGGCTCGATGTCGTGGACCGTGACCGATCCGCCGGATCGGCGGATCAGGATCTCGGCCATGGCCGAGCCCATCATGCCCAGCCCGATGTAGCCGTAACCGGTCACCCCGCGACGTTAGCTAGCGCGAATCGGATGCGAGCGCCTCAGGTGAACTGGCCGCTCGCACCTACTCGCTCGGCCTCCGGGCCAGCCGGGGGCCGGGAGTGAAGCTGATGGGCAGACTCTTCCATCCGCTGACGTTGCCGCTGTGGAACCGAACCTTGTTGTCGTGGTCGACCGTGTAATCGCCCATGCGGCGGTGGATCTCCTCCAGAGCGACCCGGCCCTCCAGGCGGGCCAGCGCCGCACCGAGGCAGAAGTGGACGCCGTATCCGAAGCCGAGGTGCCGGTCGGGGTTGCGGAAGATGTCGAATTCCCCCGCGGCGGGGCCGAATTCCCGCTCGTCCTGGTTGGCCGCGCCGATCAGCAGCAGAACCGAGTCGCCCTGGAGCATCTGCTGGCCGTGCATCTCGACATCGCGGGTCAGGGCGCGATGCATGTACTGGGTGGAGCTGTGGAAGCGGACGACCTCCTCCACCATCTGGGGGATCAGAGACGGGTCGGCCACCACCGCGGCCCGCTGGTCGGGATGGCGCGACAGCAGCTCGACGGCGTTGCCCACCATCTTGGCCGTCGTCTCGAATCCGGCGAACACGAACAGCAGGCAGAACCCGAGCAGCTCAGCCCCGGTCAGCGCCCGGCCGTCGACCTCCAGTTCCAGCAGGTCCGACAGCAGCCCGCCGTCAGGAGCCTCGCCCGCACGTCGCCGGTCCAGATCCTCGGTGAAGTAGGCGAGCACCTCGAAGATCGCCTCCACCGCCTCCTGAGGGATCTCCATGGACCCGTCCTCGCGGATCAGGCCCCGGTCGGCGCAGTCCCGCAGCATGTCGCGGTCGCGCTCGGGTATGCCCAGCACGGCCGAGATCACATCCATCGGGAAGCAGCCGGCCATGTCGGTCATCAGGTCGGCGTGTCCCGACTCGATCACCGTGTCGATGTAGTGGTTGACGATCCTGCGGATCTCGTCCTCCATCTGGGCCACACGCCGTACGGTGAACGCCCGCGACACCAACATCCGCATGGCGGTGTGCTCGGGCGGGTCGATCTCGATCATCTGCTGGAACATGGGGTTGGCCTGGTCGATGGGCCGCCTGGCCTCGAGGGCTACGCCTCCGAGGGAGGAGTAGGTCTCGTAGTCCCGGAAGGCCTCCTGCACGTCGCGGTAGCGGCTCAGGGCCCAGAAGCTCAGATCCGGGTTCCAATAGGCGGGCGCCTCGTCGCGCAATCGCCGGTACGTGTCGTAGGGGTTGTCGTGAACGGTGAACGCGTAAGGGTTGTACACGAGTGGTTCCGCCATTCCGCGATGCTAGGTCACCCCCGGATTCGACGCGACGGGCCGCCCCAGGAGCGTTCGCTATCGGCAATTCGTCCGGCGAGGGCGGCGCAGTGCGATACTTCGCGCCGGAGGCGGGCGCGGGCGCGCTGGGCCTACAACCTCAGGCACCTGGAGGCACGGCAACTGACATGGCGAGAACCATCGGGCTGGCGGGCACGGGCGTGATCGGTTCCGGCTGGGCGGTGCGCGCTCTGGCCCGGGGCCACGACGTGATCGCCTGGGATCCCGCCGACGGCGCCGAGGACCGGCTCCGGGCGGCGATCGAGAGGGCCTGGCCCTCCGCCACCCGCCTGGGGCTGTTCCCCGGGGCCGATCGGGCCCGGCTGCGTTGGGCCAATGGGCCGGAGGAGGTCGCAGCTCGCGCCGACTGGGTGCAGGAGAGCGCCCCGGAGAACGAACCGCTCAAGCGGTCGCTCCTGCGCCGGCTGGACGGAGCGGCCGAGCCGGCGACGGTGATCGCCAGCAGCTCGTCGGGGCTGCTGCCCAGCCGTCTGGCCGGCGGGCTCAACCATCCCGAGCGGCTTCTCATCGGCCACCCGTTCAACCCCGTGTACCTGCTGCCCCTGGTCGAGGTGGTGCCCGGCAAGGCCACCGCGGAGGAGACCGTTGCCGCGGCCATGGCTCACTACGACGACCTGGTCATGTATCCGCTGCTGGTGGGCAACGAGGTCGAGGGCTACCTGTCAGACCGTCTGCAGGAGGCGCTGTGGCGCGAGAACCTGCATCTGGTGAACGACGGCGCGGCCACCACCGCCGCACTGGACGACTCGATCGTCTACGGGCCCGGCCTGCGCTGGGCGGCCATGGGCACCAACCTCACCTTCCACCTGGCCGGAGGCGAGGGCGGGATGCGCCACATGCTGGGCCAGTTCGGGCCCGCACTGAAGCTGCCGTGGACCCGTCTGGAGGCGCCCGAGCTGAGCGGGGAGCTGATCGAGGCCATGGCCGCGGGCTGCGAGGACCAGGCCGCCGGCCGGTCCATCGCCGAGTTGGAGCGGCACAGGGACGACTGCCTGCTGGCGGTTATGCGCGCGCTGCGCCCTAGCGGCACCGGCGCCGGCCGCCTCGTCGCCGAGCGGGAGGCTCGGATCCTGGCCGCCAGGGCCTCCGCGGCCGAGCCCTGGACGCCCGGCGCAGAGATCGAAGCCCCGCTGGCCCTGTACTCGGCCGTGGTGGAGCCCGACTGGGTGGACTACAACGGCCACATGACCGAGTGGGCATTCCTGACGGTCTTCGGCTGGGCGTCGGACGCCCTGTTCCGCTACCTGGGCATCGACGAGGCCTACCGGAACGGCGGGCACTCCTATTTCACGGTCGAGACCCACCTCAACCACCGGCGGGAGGCTTCCCTCGGCGAACCCTTGCGGGTCACGACCCAGGTGCTCGGCAGCGACGCCAAGCGGCTGCACATCTTCCACACCATGTACCGGAACGGCGAGATGCTGTGCACCGGCGAGCAGATGCTGGTCCATGTCGACACCGCAGCCGGTCGCAGCGCACCGCTGCTGCCGGGCCCAGCGGCCGCAGTGGCCGCGGTGACCACCGCTCATGCGTCGACGCCGGTGCCGCCGCAGGCGGGCGGCTGCATGGCCATCGGCGCCCGTCGACCCGCCCATTGAACACACAAGGAGGCTGGTTTGGAATTCTCGATTGACGATTCCCAGCAGATGGTCGTCGACACCGTGCGCGCCTTCGTAGAGCGCGAGCTGGTCCCCCACGAAGAAGAGGTTGAGCGCACCGGCCGGGTCCGGGCCGAGCTGGTGGACCAGATCCGCGGCAAGGCCATCGATGCTGGCCTGCACGCGGCCAACATGCCCGTCGAACTGGGTGGCGGCGGCCTCGACGACCTGACCCTGGCCATGGCCGAGCGGGCCTTCGGCTGGACCGCCTACGCCCTGCACTACATCGTGGCCCGCCCGTCCAACATCCTGCGGGCCTGCACCGGCGACCAGGTCGACGAGTACCTGCTGCCCACGGTTCGGGGCGAGAGGGTGGAGTGCCTGGCCATGAGCGAGCCCGACGCCGGCTCCGACCTGCGGGGCATGACCTGCCGGGCCGAACGGCAAGGCGACCACTTCGTGGTCAACGGCACCAAGCACTTCATCAGCCACGCTGACCTAGCCGACTACGTGATCCTGTTCGCGGCCACCGGGACCGACGAGACCGAGCGAGGCCCCCGAAAGCTGATCTCGTCGCTGCTGGTGGACCTCGACACGCCCGGAGTCGAGCGGGTGCCGGGCTACAACTGCGTGTCGAACCGGGGCTACCACAATTTCGTCCTCAACTTCGACGGTGCCCGGGTGCCCGCCTCCAAGCTGCTGGGGGAGGAGCACCGGGGCTTCGATGTGGCCAAGGAATGGCTGGGCAGCACCCGCCTGCAGGTAGCCGCGGTGTGCCTGGGGCGGGCCGACCGGGCCCTGTCGGTCGCTCTCGACTGGGCTGCCACCCGCGAGCAGTTCGGGCAGCGCATCGGGCGGTTCCAGGGGGTGTCGTTCAAGCTGGCCGACATGCGCACCCGCCTGCTCCAGGCCGAGTTGATGACCTACCGGGCCGCGTGGCTGTCGGCCCAGGGCGAAATGACCGACGCGGACGCGGCAATGGCCAAGCTGTCGGCCACTGAGATGCTGCAGTTCGTGTCGGACGAGGCCATCCAGATCCTCGGCGGCATGGGGCTGATGGACGAGCTTCCGCTGGAGCGGATCTGGCGCGACGCCCGGGTGGACCGCATCTGGGACGGCACCAGCGAGATCCAGCGCCACATCGTGTCGCGCCACATGCTGCGACCCCTCGGCTGTTGACGCCGTGAAGGCCTCAACGGCGCGTCCCGACGGGCTGGTTGGCCGTGGCCGTCGCGGGCCGGCCGATGCCGTGTCCGGGCGGCTCGATCGGCTGCTGCGGCCGCGGTCGCTGGCTTTCATCGGGGGCACGGCCGCGGAGCTGGCCATTGACGCCTGCCGGGCGTTCGGCTTCTCGGGGGACATGTGGGCCGTCAACCGGAGCCGGGAGCTGCGAGGCCTTCCCACCTTCGCCTCGGTGGGCGAGCTGCCGGCCGGCGTCGACGCTGCCTTCGTGGGCGTGGACCGTCGCGCCACTATCGACGTAGTGCGCCAACTGGCCGCTCGGGGCACGGGCTCGGCCGTGTGCCACGCCTCGGGCTTCGCGGAGGCGGGCGAGGCCGGAGCGGCCCTCCAGGACGAGCTGGTGGCCGCGGCCGCAGGAATGCCCCTGGTCGGGCCCAACTGCTACGGGACGCTGTCGGCGGTGGCCGGCGCGGCGCTGTGGCCCGACGTCCACGGGCTGGCCCGTTGCGAGCGGGGCGTCGCGCTGCTGAGCCAGAGCGGCAACATCGCGGTCAACCTCACCATGCAGCGCCGCGGTCTCGACATCGCCTGGGTGATGACGCTGGGAAACCAGGCCGATGTGGGCGTCTCGGAAGCCTTCGAGGCCGTGGCGGCAGACGAGGCCGCCACCGGGGTGGGTCTGTGCATCGAGGCGCTGGATGACGTCGAGCGCTTCGCCGGGGCGGTTGCCGCGGCCAGAAGCAGGGGTCTGCCGGTGGTCGTGCTCAAGCTGGGCGCCTCGGAGGCCTCCGGCGCCATCGCCGTCACCCACACCGCCTCTCTGGTGGGCGACGACGCCGCCTACGACGCGCTGTTCGACCGGCTCGGCGTCCGGCGAGTTCACACCCTGCCCGAACTGCTCGACACCCTGGCCGTGCTTTGCTCCCTCGGGCCACTCGGAGGCGGCCGGCTGGTGTCGTTGAGCTGCTCCGGCGGCGAGGCGGCGATGGTCGCCGATCGCAGCCGGGGCCGAAGCCTGAGCTTCCCGCCGTTCGCCCCCGACCACGCCGACCGGGTGGTGTCCGCCCTCGACGGCCGGGTCGCGGCCACCAACCCGCTCGACTACCACACGTTCGTCTGGGGCGATGAGGACCGCTTGGCCGGCTGCTTCCGCGCCGCCCTCGGGCCGGGGGGCCCCGACGGCGAGCCTGCACCCTTCGATGCCGCGCTCCTGGTGCTCGACTTCCCCGCCGAGGGGCTCGACCGGTCGCGCTGGTGGCCCACTCTGCGGGCCTTCGGCGAAGCCTGCGCCGCCAGCAGGACTCCCGGCGTGGTCGCCACTTCGCTGGCCGAGAACCTGCCGGAGGCGGCCCGCGCCCGGGCCGCTGAGTTGGGTCTGGCCGCTTGCGGAGACATCGACACCGCCCTGTCGGCGCTGGAGGCGGCCGCGGCATGGGGGCAGGACCGCATATCTGGACCCTCCGAGAGCTTGCTGCGGCCGTCGCCCCGGTCGCATTCGTCATCCGGCACATGGTCGTCCTCCCTTCGCCGTGAGTCGGATGGACCAGGCCCCGAAGCTGGAGCCGGGTCGAACCGCCAGCGGAAGCGACCGTATGGAAGGGGTGTGACAGGCGACGGCGACCCCGGTACCGCCCTCCTGTCGGAGCACGAGGCGAAGCGGCGCCTGGCCGCGGCCGGCGTGACCGTGCCCGCCGGCGCGGTCGTGGCTGTGGACCAGGCCCCGGACGCGGCGGCAGACATCGGATTCCCGGTGGCGGTCAAGGCCACCGGCGCGGCCCACAAGACTGAAGCCGGCGGCGTGGTGGTCGGCCTCGACGACCCGGCAGAGGTAGGCGCTGCCGCGCGGCGACTCACCGATGGCCGCGGCGGGGCGGTGATGGTGGAGGCTTGCGTCGTCGGCGCCATTGCCGAGTTGCTGGTGAGTGTGCGCTCGGTGCCTCCGGTCGGGATGCTGCTCACTCTCGGAGCGGGCGGGACTCTGGCGGAGCTGCTCGACGATACCGCCGGCCTGCTGCTGCCAGCGTCAGCCGATGACATTCGCGAAGTCCTGCGCAGCCTGCGGATCTGGCCGCTGCTGGCCGGTCATCGGGGTGGACCTCCGGCCGCGGTCGAGGAAGTCGTGGCGACGGTCTCTGCGCTCGGCGTGCTGGTGCGCGACGATCACAGCATCATCGAAGTCGAGATCAACCCCCTCATGGTCACACGCGAGGCGGCCGTCGCGGCCGACGCGCTGATGCAGGTGGCCGAGCCGTCGATCCATGGCTGAGTCTGCGACACCCGGCGCTGTGACGGCGGTCGCCGACGGGCCGGTGCTGGAGGTCACCCTCAACCGCGGAAAGGCCAACGCTATCGACGCGGCCACAAGCCGCGAGCTGAGCCGGGTGTTCGCTGGCTTCCGCGACGACGCCGATCTACGGGTTGCGATACTCACGGGCGCCGGTGACCGCTTCTTCTGCGCAGGGTGGGACCTCAACGCGGCAGCAGGCGGTGAGGAGTTCGAGGCCGACTACGGGGAGGGCGGTTTCGGCGGTTTCGGCGAACTGCCCGGCCTGCTCAAGCCGGTGATCGCCGCGGTCAACGGCATGGCCGTGGGCGGCGGCTTCGAGATCGTGCTGGCCGCCGACTTTGTCGTGGCCGTCGATCACGCCCGCTTCTGGCTGCCGGAGGCTTCTCTCGGGATCGTGCCCGACGCCGCGGCAGTGCGCCTGCCCAGGATGCTCCCGCCCGCGGTGGCCAACGAGGTCCTCTACGCGGGCCGGCGCCTCGACGCGGCCGAGGCGCTGCACTCGGGGCTGGTCAACTCGATGGTCGGCCGCGCCGATCTCATGGTCGAGGCCCACGCCCTGGCCGCCCGAATCGTGGAGGCTGCACCGCTGCCGGTGGCCGCCATCCACCAGATCCGCGACCGCACCCAGCACTTGCCGCTGCACGAAGCCTTCGAATTGCTGCGGTCCGGCGAGTTGGCCGCCTACGAGGCGATGCTGGCCTCCGAAGACGCCGCCGAAGGCCCCAAGGCCTTCACCGAGGGCCGCCCTCCCCGCTGGCAGGGCTCCTGAGTTCAGGTCAGGGACCGCCCTCCACAGGGGTGAACCGCCTCGTCCAGGCTTGCAGCAGGCGGTCGAGCAGCATCGCCAGCAACACGATGGCCAGACCGGCCACGAAGCCCGACCCCACCGAGTCCGTTCGCCTCAGTCCCTTCACGGTCTCCAGACCCAGGCCGCCGCCTCCCACGAGTCCGGCTATCACCACCATGGCCAGCACCAGCATCACCGTCTGGTTGATGCCTGCGATGATGCTCGGCGCGGCCAAGGGCAACTGCACCTTGCGCAGCGTCTGGCCCCGGGTGGCGCCGAAGGCCCTGGACGCCTCCGTGGCCTCGCCCTCGACCTGGCGGATGCCCAGATTGGTGAGCCGGGTCGCGGCCGGCAGGGCGTAGAGCACCGAGGCGATGATCCCCGGGATCCGCCCCACGTTGAACATGATGATCACCGGCACCAGCAGCACGAAGCTGGGAATGGTCTGCAGGAAGTCGAGCACCGGCTTGATCATCCGCTCGAACCGGTCACTGCGGGCCGCGAGGACGCCGAGGGGAATGCCGCAAATGATGGCCATGACCACAGCCACGATGACCTGGGCCAGGGTGTCCATCGACAGCGTCCACATCCCGAGGAATCCCAGGCCGGCCACGCAAGCAGTGCAGAACATGGCCAGGGGAACTCCGCCCAGCCGCCACCCGGCCAGCGCCACCGCCAGCACCACTACCGGCCAGGCCAGGTCGGTGCTGAACAGCTCCCGCAACGGTGTCACCGCGTAGATCGTGATGGAGTCGCTGAACCAGCCGGTCCCGAACCGGGTCCCGCCGATCTCATAGAGGTTGTCCCGGACCCAGTCCACCAGCCAGTCCATGGCAGACGCGAACGAGAACGTGAAGGCCGAAGGGAATTCGGGCCGCCCGAGGACGGCACTGACGACCGTGGTCACTACCAGGGCGAGGAGCCCCAGCACCCAGCGGGGGCGCCGGGCCAGCGGGGCGAGACCCGGTGCGTGACGCATCGGTCGGGCCAGCACGGCACCCAACGCGCACAGCGCCCGGTCGACGGAGCCCAGCGCGCCCTCGATCGCCCTCACGAACCCCAGGCGCTCGAGGGAGTCGGGCATCAGGCGCAGCCTGCGACGGCGGGTCCCCAAGCCCGCGGCACCGTGGGTGACGCGGTCCATGAGCATGGCCAGGACCACGATGGCCAAGCCTGCCTCCAGTGCCCGCCCGACGAAGAGCCGCCGGAGGGACTCCAGCACCACCTGGCCCAGGCCCCCGGCCCCGATGAGCGCCGCGATCACCACGATGCTCAGCGCCATCATGATCGTCTGGTTGATGCCGGTGAGCACGCTGGGCAGCGCTAGGGGGAACTGCACCTTGCGCAGGGTCTGGCGCGGCGTGGCGCCGAACATCTCGGCCGCCTCCACGGTGGCCGGCGAGACCGTCCGGATGCCGAGGTCGGTAAGCCTGATCACCGGCGGAAGGGCGTAGATCACCGTGGCGATGATGGCCGGCACGCGAGCGACGCCGAACAGCAGCACTACGGGGATCAGGTACACGAACGCGGGCAGGGTCTGCATGGCGTCCAGCAGGGGCCTCACGTTCCGCTGAAACCGGTCGTAGCGGGCCGACGCGATTCCCACCGGAACGCCGATGGCGACCGAGATGCCCACCGCCACCGTCATCAGCGCCACCGTCTGGAGGCTCTCCTCCCACAGGCCGATGGCGCCGAAGTAGAGGACGCCGGCCGCGGCGAGCAGTCCGGCCCGCATTCCCAGCGCGGAGGTGGCCACCATGGCCCCCGCCGCGGCCACCACGTACCACGGCAGCCACAGCAGGAAGCGCTCGACGGTGCGCAGGCCCCAGTCGATGGAGTCGCTGATCGGGTTGAAGACGAGGGAGAAGCTCCAGTGGGTGGTCTGGTTGTTGATCACCCACCGGCGGGCCTCGTCGATCCAGTCGGCCAGCGGGACGGCCCACGACTCGGGGAACCCGCCCACCGCGCTGAGCGCCAGCTGGGCGGCGACGACAAGGGCCAAGCCCACGACCAGCTCGCTGCCCGATCGGGTGCGCCGCCGCCGGTCCAGCGCCAGTCGAGTCTCGACGGCGCCCGCGATCCGCGACGGTTCAGTGGCCGGGGCCTCAGCTGTCACCGCCGTTCGGCGCCTCGGCCGGCCCTGGCCGCGCTGGCTCGGGAACTCTCGCCCAGCAGGTCCGCCACTCGGGCCCGGTCGACCGCTCCGACCACGTTGCCTTGATCGTCGACCACGCCCAGTGCCTCGGAGTTGGCCAGCAGCCGGGGAAGAACGTCCTCGAGCACCGCATCGAGGCCGACCGGCTCTCCCGGCGGGGCCTCGCCGTCCAGCGGCTGCATCACCGACCCCACCGTGATCACCTTGGTCTTGGGGGCGTCCTCGGCGAACTCGCGCACATAGTCGTCGGCCGGCGCCGACACGATCTGCTCGGGCGTGCCAACCTGGACGAACTCGCCGTCCTTCATGATGGCGATGCGGTCGCCGAGCTTGAGCGCCTCATGGAAGTCATGGGTGATGAACACCAGCGTCCGTCTCATCCTGGCCTGGAGGGACAGCAGCTCCTCCTGCATGTCACGGCGGATCAGCGGGTCGAGCGCCGAGAACGGCTCGTCGAAGAACAGGATCTCCGGTTCCACGCACAGGGCCCGGGCCAGGCCCACCCGCTGCTGCATGCCGCCCGAGAGCTGCTGGGGAAAGTGGTCGGCCCAGTCGCCCAGACCGACTACCGACAGAACCTCCAGAGCCCGCTCGTACCGGTCCGCTTTGGCCGCGCCCTGTATCTCGAGGCCGAACGCGACGTTGTCGATCACCCTGCGGTGGGGGAACAGCCCGAAGTGCTGGAACACCATTGAGAGGCGCTGCCGCCTCAGTTCCCGCAGTTCTTGATCGTCCAGGTCTCCGATCGGCGTGCCGTCGATCTTCACGGTCCCGCTGGTCGGTTCGATCAGACGTGACAAGCATCGGATCAGAGTCGACTTCCCCGAGCCGGAGAGACCCATGACGACGAAGGTCTCTCCTCGCTCCACCGAGAAGGTCGCGTCCCGCACCGCCACCAGGCAGCCGGTCTGGTCGAGAACCTTCTGCCGGTCGCAGCCGCCGGCGAGCAGGGTGCGGGCTGCCGCGAGGTTGTCGCCGAACACCTTGGTGACCTCATGGCACTCCAGAGGTGTCTGCTCGGTGGTCACCACCGGGCCAATGTAGTGGCCGCCAAACTCGCCCTTCACATGGCGGGGATGCGGTTCTATACTTGGCGCCTTCAAATCGGCCGCGTTGTAGCGGCCGGAGAGATAACTGGAGGGACACTAAATGACCAGATCGCTATGGAAGTTGATCGCGGTGCTTTCCGTGTTCGGCCTCATGGCTGCAGCCTGTGGCGAGGACGAAGCGGAAGACACGAGCGCGGCGGACGCCGCTGCTCTCGCACAGGCGCAGGCCGACGCCGACGCGGCTGAGGCTGAAGCGGCTGAGGCGGCGGCCGAGGAGTCCTTGATGGCCGCCGAGGAGGAGATGGCCGGTCCCGATCTCGGCGAGATCACCACCATCCAGCTGATCGCCAACCCGTGGAGCGGCTCGGCCGCGAACATCGCGGTCGCCGCGCAACTCCTCGAGCACATCGGCTATGACGTCGAGATCACCGACCTCGACGAGAACGCCCAGTGGTCGGCGATCAACACCGGCGAACTGCACGCGTCGCTCGAGGTCTGGCCCTCGGGTCACGGCCAGAACCGGATCGACTTCATCGACAACCCCGACGGCAACGTGGTGGACGCCGGTCTGCTCGGTCCGGTCGGCCAGATCGGCTGGTACCTGCCCGCCTACATGATCGATGAGACCCCCGCGCTGGCCAGCGCGGAGGGGTTCACCGATCCCGCTCTGGCTGGCTTGTTCGCCACCGCGGAGACCGGCGACCTCGGGCAGATCCTTCACGGCGACCCGAGCTGGGTGACCTTCGAGCAGGACATCATCGACGACTTCGGACTGCAGCTGGAGATCGTGTACGCCGGTTCCGAGGAGGCGCTGCTGGCCGCGTTCGACGGGGCTTTCGCCCGGAACGCGCCGGTGCTGTCCTACTTCTGGACGCCGCACTCCGCGTTCAGCACCTTCGATCTCGTCGAGTTGGAGCTGCCGCTGGACCCCGACGGCAACAAGTACTACCCGGCGGACAATCTGTTCAAGATCGTCTGGGCAGGACTCGAAGACGGCGCTCCCGCGGCGTGGGAGTTCCTCCACAACTTCAACTACAGCACCGCCGACCAGGTGTCGATGCTGGGTGCGATCGATGCCGAGGGCAAGAGCGTCGAGGAGGCCGCGGCGGACTGGATCGCCGCCAACGAGGCCACCTGGAGCGCTTGGATCCCGTCCTAGCGCAGCGTTCAGCGGGCTAGCTGAGCCTGGGTTCGCCCCCGGGCTCTAGAGGGCGACCGGGGTTCTCGCCCCGGTCCCTGCCGCGCCCGGCCGGCAGGCCGTGTTCCCCGCGGCTGTTCGCTGCGCTCACGGGCCGCCGCGGCCGAAGTCGAAGGCGGCGATCTCGGCCATCTGCTCACCGAGCAGGGCGACTGAGGTCTCGAACAGCAGCTTGCCCTCCTCCGCGTTGGCGCCGGTCGGGTCGCCGATGTGGCCATCCGGCCCGAAGTCGTTCGACAGCCAGCCGAACGACGCCAGCCCCCCGAAGCGCACATGCCGGTTCTGGGCCAGGCCCTCGGGAACGGCCCGGTCCGCCTTCTCGAGGTGGACCAGGTGAGGTCGCAGGTGCATGAACACCGACGTCTCGCGGTGCCCGCCGTGAATGCCCATGCCCATCTCGGCCTCGGGAGACGTGCCGCCGTGATCGGCGGGCACGAACGGGTGCACGAGGAACGTCATCAGCCCGTGCTGCAAGCGAATCTCACGGCAGGCCACGTTGAGAAGGGCCGAGTTGCCGCCGTGGCCGTTGAGGAACACGAGGCGCCGGGCCGCGGTGGCGGCGATGCTGCGGCCGATGTCGCGCAGCACCGCGAGCAGCGTCTCCGCCGACAGCCACAGAGTTCCCGGCGACCAGGCGTGCTCGTTGGACTTGGACACCGACAGGGTGGGCAGCAGCCACAGGTCGTGGGCGTCGCCATGCTCGGCGACCAGCGCGGCGGCGGACTCGTGGGCTATCACGTGGTCTACCGATAGCGGCAGGTGCGGACCGTGCTGCTCAACCGCGCCGATCGGTTGCACGATCACCGACGACTCGGTGATCCGCTCAGCGATCTCGGGCCCGCTGAGATCCTCCAGGCGGCGGCTTTGCGGGTCGGGCATGGATGTCACGGTATCGGGCTCCAGAAGGACACATCGGAGGCCCCAAGGGTCCTCATGGCACCGGCGCGGTCGAGACGGGCCACCGCGGTGACATCGCCGTCGGCCGTGTTGGCGCCGAAGGTGATTGCGTTGCTGTCGGGCGACCAAAGGCGCGGCGTCTCGTCGTACTGGTCCGCAAATCGCAAGTAGTCCCGGAGAAAGGTCTCGGTAGGGGCGAACCGGGCCAGTTCGTAGGACTGCTGCCCGTCCCAGATGTGCCACGACATTCCGATGCCGCCGGGGTCTTCCGTGGTGGCCGCGATCAGCAGCTGGCGACCGTCCGGGCTCCACTCGAGCCAGAGTCCGATCTTGTCGAGGACTGTGCGGCGCTCGGCTGTGGCGAGGTCCACGATCTGCACGGAACCGGCCGGGATTGCGGTCTGAGACACGGCCTGAGCCGTCCGCTCGGGTTGCGAGAGTACGTCCGATCCCGTGCTGCCGCTGGTGGATCCCGGCGGCTCGTGTGAGGCAGCCGAGATGGCGGCACGGTCTCCGGAGGGGTGGACCGCCATCGTCGTGAAGAGTCCGGCGGGTCCGAGATCGGTGATCTCGCCGCTGTCGGCGCTGCGGCGCAACAGCTGCGGGCTGGTAGCGGACCTCCGATCCAGCAGTTCTTCCACTGCGGCGTCGGCAGGGGCCTGCCCGTAGGAGTCCACATAAAGAAAATCCTGGGTGCCCGGCACCCAGGCCGGAGCCAGGAAATCGACACCGACCGGGCCGTAGTCGGTGTGGTCGCGAGGCGAGTCGACGTCGTTCACGAGCGACAGCCGGTGCCCCGCGTGCAGCAGCAGCCGGCCCCCTCCGGGCTCCCACGCCACGTACATGCTCTGGCTCTGAAGCGTGACATCCGCTGCGGGGGCGCCGGTCTCGTCCAGAATGAAGGCGGCGGTGCCGCCCGCCTGGCTCGGCCCCAATGCGAGCAGCCGGGAGCCGTCATAGCTCCAGGTGTAGAAGAAGTATGGTTGGAGGACGGCCGCAGTCTGGATGTCCCCGGTGGCGATGTCGACTACGGCGATGTGGGAGGCGCCACTGGCCGGATTGATGAGGGTCGCGGCCAGACGGCGACCGTCCCGCGACCATGTCGGCTGGGTGACGATGAGGTCGCGGCCCAACTCGCCCACTACCTCGCCGCTCGGCCGCATGAGACGCATGCCGATCGGGCCGGCAGCTGCGATCAGGCCGCGGTCGTCGGAGCCTCCGTCGGTTGGCTTGTCATCGGCCGGGGCAGACTCCGCTCGGCTTCCATCGTCCCGGGCCGATTCTGCGGGCAGAACGAGTTCAGAGGACGGTTCCACCGGCCTCATCGCTTCGGCCCGGGGATCCTGCTCGACGTCGGGAGTCCAATCTGCCGGTGCCGGCTCCGAACTGCGGGTCGGCGGCGTCGAGCAGGCTGCGGCGACTACCAGAGCGCACGCGGCGGCCCCCGCAACCAGGCGCCGGTGGAGTCGCACGCCTAGACCGTAGCCGCCGGTCGCGTCACCGGCTCCGGGTCTGCCGGCTCGGCCTCTCAGAAGGGGCTGAGTCCCAGGCGGTTGCGTACGGACACGAGCTCTCCCAGGTGGTTGAAGCCGTGACCGATGGCGCTCCACTGCAGGAACCACGCGGCTGGCTTGCCGTCCCACATCGAGTACAGCCAATCGAAGCGGTCCTCCGGAGCGCCGATGGCCTGAAGGGCAGCCGTTGTGTCGGGCTGAACATCCAGGCGAGGGAGCCCGTGCTCTTCGAGCCAGCCCGCGGTGGCGTCGAACACGGCCAGCGTGTAGGCGCCGACCGACTCGGGGTCGAGCACGTCCACCAAGTCGGAGTCTTCGCCCTCCGCCAGACCCCGCCAGAGGTCGTCGTCGATGCCGAGCCGGTCGGTCCAGCCTTCGACGACGCCGCCGTCGCCGCCCCTCAGCACGCCGTTGACGGCCACGTCATGGTGACGGGCGAGGTGCCAGAGCACGTACACGGGAGCGATCCCTCCTCCGTCGGCCCGCTCCCGCCGCCGCTCCGGCGGCATCAGTCCCAGCACACCGCCGTCGAGCTTGGCCCTTAGCGACTTCAAGTCGCCGATGATCCAGTCCCGCAGATCCATTCCTGTCACTCCAAGTACGACTGATTCCTATTGTCTTCGCTGCGTGCTGCGGCCACGGCTCGGAGTCCACGACTCGATCAGCAGGCTGTCTTCCAAGACTCTCACCAGAACGACCCCCTTGATCAGGGCCAAGTACAGCTCCATGATCGACGGGTCCTCGACGTGATAGCGATGTCCGGCCACGAATTCCGCCTGCTGGCCCGGATCGGCCGCCAGGACGACGCCGTCGATCCGGGCATCGCCTTCGGACAGGTCTTCGGAGTCGGGGGCGCTGTGGAGCGAGTAGCGCGGATCGCGGCCCAGGTCCTCAGCCTTCAGCGATCCCGGTGTCATGGCCAGCCACAGCTGCCCGGACCTGATCGGCGCCTCCATGCCGGACAGGCGCGGCGAACCGTCGGTACGCAGCGTGGCCAGGACCGCGTGCCGATGGCTCTCCAGCCTCTCTTGCACCAGGCGGGCCAGGGTCGGATCGGCATGTTCGAAGTCGGCCCAGGGAACCGTGTCTCCGGCCACAGTGCCAATCTAGGCCGACAATCGGGGCCATGGCCCGAGAGCGGGCAGTAGGTACCCTCTGGCGGTGCGCTTCGTGGTGCTTCACGCCCACCCGCAGCAGGACTGCTTGAACGTCGTACTGCGCGACCGGCTGGTCGAGGCGCTGGAGGGTGCGGGCCACGAAGTTCAGGTCGTGCGGCTGACCCAGGGCGAGTCGATCGACGGGGTGAGCGTCGTCGGTGCCGAAGGCCTGGTGTTCGTCTACCCCACCTGGTGGGGCGGTTTGCCGGCGCCGATGCTGGGATGGGTCCAGCGGGAGCTCGTCGCCTGGATCGACGGGACCGCGGATCCGGCTACGTCGCCGCTGCGGACCGTGCGGCACCTGGTGGCGGTGACCACCCACGGCTCCTCGAAATGGGTGAACCGGGCCCAGGGAGAGCCGGGGCGCCATCTGCTGCGACGCACCGTTGCCCGGCTGTGCGCCCCGGGCACGAAGCTGCAATGGGTGGCGCTCTACGGGTTGGACCAGCGCGCGCCGGCTGAGATGTCGGCTTTCGTGGACCGCGCCGCCACCGAGATCGCCTCCACCGCGGCCTAGGAGCCGACCGGACGGCTTGTGCTCAGCGGGCCGCCACGATGGCGATCTCGATCTTCCAGGCGGGCTGGGCCAGCTCAGGAACGATCAACAGCGTGGAAGCGGCCAGGCGGCCGCCGAGGAACCGGTCCCGCTCGGCCATCACCGGAGCGAGGTCCTGTCCGGGCACTACGTAGGTGGTCACCGACACGATGTGGCGCGGTTCCATGCCGGCCTCGGCCAGTATGGCCGAGAGGTTGCCCCACACGTCGCGGGCCTGCCCGGCTACGTCATCGGCTATCGACCCGTCGGACCGGGTGGCCACGATCCCCGACGTGTGCAGCCACTTCTCCGCTCCGGTGGTGACGACTGCGTGGGCATAGCGCGCTGCCGGCGGGGCAATTCCGTCAGGTTCGACGGCGTGCGATCCCATCACCGCCGATCGTAGGTCGCGCCGGAAGCTATGAGACAATCTGCGGCTGTGACCCAGCGCATGGCCCTCTACTTCCAGGACAAGCATCCCATCGGCTACGAGATCGAGATGGCCCGGTACGCCGAGGAGCGAGGCTTCAGCGAGATCTGGCAGGGCGACACCCGGCTGGCCCGCGACTGCGTGGTGATGATTAGCGCCCTGCTGGCGTCCACTAAGCGGCTGCGCATCGCCAGTGGTGTGCTGCCCATCTACACTCGCAATCCCGCAGTCATCGCAGCTACCTGGAGCACGATGCACGAGCTCGGCGGCCCCGCGCCCGACGGGGGCAGCCGGGTGATGCTGGGGCTCGGCGCCTGGTGGGAGCCCATCGCCGGACGGGTCGGCGCGGGCCGGCGCAAGCCGCTTGCCGCCATGCGCGAGAACGTCGAGGCGATCCGGGCGCTGTTCACCATGGAGGAGGTCACCTACACCGGTGAGTTCGTCCACCTCGACCGCGTGAGCCTCGACGTGGCCTACGGCGACACCTCGCCCCGCAACATCCCGATCTACATCGGGGCCACGGGTCCGAAGATGCTGGAGTTGACGGGCGAGATCGCCGACGGAGCCATGCTCAACTACGTGGTGTCGACCGATTACATCCGCGACGCAGTGGCCCGGGTCGGTGCCGGCGCGGCGAAGTCGGGCCGCACCATCGATGACATCGACCGGCCCGAACTCCTGATCTGCTCGTTGTCGGACGACGATCCCGACCTGGCGCTGCTGACCGGCAAGTCGCTGGTCGCGTACTACCTGGGCACCGAGCCGCACATCATGGCCGCCTCCGGCGCCGACCCCGAGCTAATCGAGCGGGTCCAGGAGGTGGTCGGCTGGCCGGCCACCGAGGCCGACTACATGAAGGCCGCACCGCTCATCGGAGACGACCTGGTGCGTCGCATCATGGCTGTGGGCAGCGCCGCGCAGTGCCGGGAGACGGTGGCCGAGTTCATCGACGCGGGGATCACCTGCCCGGTGCTCTATCCCCTGATGGACGACATGAAGTCGGTAATCGACACCTTCGCCGGCTGGTCCCCCTGAGCCTTGTCGAGTCCGTGACCGATCACGATCTGCTGATCCACGGCGGTGCTGTGGTCACTGTCGATGACGTCGGCGCGGTGCTTGATCCGGGGTGGGTGTACGTGCGCGGCAACCGGGTGGCCGAGGTTGGTGCGGGGGAGCCTCCATCCAGTCGCTTGGCCCACGCCGGCGAGGTGATCGACGCTGGGGGATGCGCGGTCATGCCGGGGATGACCAACGCCCACACCCACCTGTTCCAGACGCTGTTCCGGGGCTTGGCCGACGACAAGGCCCTGCTCGACTGGCTGCGCGACTGCATCTGGCCCGCCGCGGTTCACCTTGACGCGGACATCGCCCATGCCGCCGCCTTGGCCGGGCTGGCCGAGAACCTGCGAGGCGGGGCCACCACGGTCATCGACCACCAGTACATCCACACCGACGAGGGCATCAACGACGCGGTGTGCCGGGCGGCCGACGAGCTGGGACTGCGCTTCCTGCTGGCCCACGGCTGGGCCGACCGCAACTACCACCCGGCGCTGGAACAGACGGCGGAGCAGGCGGTCGCCCGGGCCGAAGCCGCCCGGAGCCGCTGGGACGGCCACGACGACGACCGGATCCGCGTGGAGCTGGCTCCGCTGATCCCGTGGGGATGCTCCGAAGAGGCCATGCGCACCACGGTGGCCGCGGCCCGCAGCTGGGGCCGCGGCACCCACATCCACTGCGCGGAGACCGCGGCCGAAGTCGAAATGAGCCTCGAAGAGCGGGGGGTGCGCCATGTGACATGGCTCGACTCGCTGGGCGTGCTCGGCCCCGACATGCAGCTCGCCCACAGCGTGTGGGTCGACGACGACGAACTCGACCTCATCGCTGCCTCGGGCTCGGTGGTGGTGCACTGCCCGGTGTCGAACATGTATCTGGCCTCGGGCGTGGCCCCCATCACCGGCATGCGGGCCCGGGGAATCACCGTGGCACTGGCCAGCGACGGTCCGGGGAGCAACAACCGCCAGGACATGTTCGAGGTGCTCAAGGCCACGGTATTGCTGCAGAAGGTGCACCACCTAGATGCACTGGTCCTGCAGCCCACCGACGTGCTGGAGATGGCTTGCCGTGGTGGAGCAGCCGCGTTCGGCATGCCGGACTCCTTCGGTGCGCTGGTCGAGGGTCGGCGGGCCGACCTGCTGGTCGTGGATCTGCGGTCGCCGTTCGTGTCCCCGGTACATCGGATTCCCAGCGCTCTCGTCTACAACACCACCCCCCGAGACGTGCGAGACGTAGTGGTCGACGGCCGGATCGTGATCCGGGACGGTGCGCTGGTGGCAGCCGACGAGCGCGAGGTCATGGTCAAGGCCGGTGACGCCGCCCGCCGGCTCTTCGACCGAGCCGGCATCTCGACCCGCGTGACCGCGGACGTCCTCAGGCGTGGCGCTCCGCCCAGTGTCGTAGGGCGGTGAGGACCACCTGGCGCTTGGCGTCGTGGGGCAGGTAAGGCGCTCGGGACAGCTCGATCTGAACCCAGGGCATCTCGGATGAGTGGGAGCGGCAGATGTAGCCGCCCCGGAAGGGGTCGTTGACCTTCACCGGCCCGTCGAGGTGCTGCTGGAAGCCCTCCCGCAGGGTGTCGGTCCATTCCTGCGGGCAAGTGCCGTCGGCGTTGCTCACGCACACCCAGGGCCGCTCGCGGCCGGGGTCCGGTCCGACCGGGGGCCCCACCGCGGCCATCGTGTGGCAGTCGACCCCTAGAGGCCAGCGACCCGCCAGACCCAGTTCGGTGAGCCGTGCATGGTAGGGGGTGTGATACGCATCCAGGAGACCTTCGACCTCAGCCTCCAGCAGCGGCCGATCCCAGACTTCTGACTTGTACGAGGTGTGGGTCTTGACCGCTCCGTCGGTCCGCCGGTCGTCTCTCGCCCTGTTCACGTCGACTACGGCCCGGGCGATGTCGGTGGTCACGAATGCGCCGGCCTCCCCGGCGAAGGAGTAGATCTCACCGGCGCCGCCGTCGGAGTCGGCTGCGATCTCGGCCGCCGAGAGCGCGCAGACCGGCGCGACCTCGGCGGGAACGCGCAGCCCCGCGTGGGGAACGGAGACGACGAGGGGCAGTTTCACCGAGCCGGCCGCGGTGCCGAGTCCGGGCCGTCGGCGGCGCCGTCGCGCCTGGGGTCGGCCACTCCGATCAGCCGACCCCCGTCGTTCATCACCAGCTGCACGCATCCCAGATAGAACGAATAGCTATCCCGGCGGTCCACTTCGAAGCCGTGACGCTGGAGCGCGTCCAAGACATCCGTCGATACCCGTGAAGCCTCCACGGACGCGACGCCGTGTAGCGAGCAGTGAAGGCGGGGCGCGTCCACCGCGGCCAGCGGCGAGGAGTTCCTGAGCCGGATCAGGACTTGAAGGATCGACGAAGCGATCCGCTCGCTGCCCGGAGACCCGATCGCCAGCCGCGGCGTTCCATCCCTGAGAATGATCGTTGGGGCCACGCTGGCCCACGGCACCGCGTTGGGCCGCAGGTAGTAGGGGTGTGAGGTGTCCCCGTACTCGAAAGCGCTCATGTAGTTGTTGTAGAGGAAGCCCAGTTCGGGCGACGCGGCGCACGAGCCGTAGACGTTCTCGATCGACTGCGTGAGCGCCACGGCGTTGCCGTCCGGGTCCATCACGGAGAGGTGGGTGGTCTCGCCGCGGGTGGGCTGCGCCGCGATCTCATCGGCCACCCCCCGGGCGTACCGGCGGTTCAGCATCTGCTTGTCGGAGACCTGGGAGTACAGGTTGGGGTCGAAGGGCCGGTCCCTGCGGTCGATCAAGGCCTGCCGGATGGTCCTCGCCAGGCCCACGGCGCCGTCGGGCGTGTCGATGTCCTGGAGTTCGCGGGGGAGGCTCTGATGGATGTTGAGCATCTCCACCAAGGTGCGGCCCGCCCCGGGTGGCGGCATGGTGAGAACGTTGTCGCGGCCGAGTCGCCCCGCCAGCGGCTGGCGCTCGACGGGATGGGGAATCTGCGCCAAGTCGTCGGCTCGGAGGATGCCGCCGTTGGCCTCCATGTCCTCGTGGATCAATCGAGCGGTCTCGCCGAGGTAGAAGTCCTCGTAGCCGTGATCGGCGAGACGGCGCAGGGTCGCAGCCAGCACAGGCTGGACGAACCTCGTTCCAGCTCGGCGCGCCCGCCGCCCGTCCTGCAGGAAGAGCGGCCCCGCCGAGCGGGACTGAAGGTGCTTGCGCTCCCGCTTGGTGAGGCGGTACTGGAGCAGGCTGACCTCGTAGCCCACCTCGGCGAGTGCGATGGCTGGCTCCATGACAGTGGCCCAGCCGAGACGGCCGTAGCGCTCCAGTACGTGGGCATAGGTGGCGAGCGAGCTGGGAACGGTGGTGGCCAGGTGCCCCCGCCTGCGGTCGGCGGGCAGGTTGGCGAAGGTGTCGATCACGGCCCGGTTCGGGGCCCGTGACGAGCCGTCGACCGCGACGGTGGTGCCGGAGACGTGGTGATGGATGAGCATCATGGTCTGGCCGCCCACCCCCGACGCCGCGGGCTCGCACACGCCGAGAGCCAGAGCCGCCGCCACTGCGGCATCCACCGCGTTGCCACCCTGCTCGAGCATCTGCACGCCCGCGGCCGTGGCCGAGTAGTGGGCCGTGCTCACCATGCCCTTCGAGGACGCCGCGATGCGCTGCGGTACGTGGATGCCGGTGCCGGTCAACTCCAGCAGGTCGGTGTCGACCTCCCGCCGAGGCCGAGCGGATGGGCCGCGGTTCATGAGGATGTTCGCGGGGCAGTGAGCGAGGCCGCGGGTCCGAGCGGCCCGTGAGCGCAGCGAACAAGAGCGGGAAACACGGCCCGAGCGGCCCGTGAGCGCAGCGAACAAGAGCGGGAAGCTCGACGAGGCCGAGCGGAGAGTTCGGTCATGCGGTCAGCGGTCGAGCTGGCCGATCAGGTACTCGGTGAGCAGCAGCGTGCGCTGCACCAGGCTGATGCGCTGCACGGCCTCGTCGGGGGTTCCCCGGTCCCTGGTAACCGGGGCCATCCCGCACACGACGGCGGTCGTGGGAGGGACCAGTCCGGCGACCGACGGCCAGGCTGACGACTCCCGCTCGAGCGGGATCTCCCACCGGGCCGCGGCGGCCTCCAGAGCCTCCACCAGGGGAGCGTTCGTTGGGCGGTCGGCCATGGGCGGCCTGTCGTCGAGTCGGGTGAGGCGCCACTTGGGCCCACTCCGGCCGAGGGTGGACCGCATCGCAGCCTCGGCCTCGTCGGCCTGGGCCGTCTCGACGTACGACATCATCAGCAACACCTCCTCCCGGTGGGGCACGAACATCGGGTGACGCTCGGTCCTCACATCCAGCGCGGCGATCGAGAGGCGCTTCCTGGGGGAGCTGAGCCGGCCGATCGCCAGCAGCTTCTCGCCCGTCCAGTTGACCACCGTTCTGCGCCGGCCGATCTGGCCCGGGCTCAGCCTGTCACCCTCCACGATCAACTCGTACCGGCGGCTGCCGCGCCGCTGGGTGAGGATGCCGTTGCCGACGGTGCCGGGCCGGCAGACGAGCACCTGGCCGGCACGGGCCGCGGCCTGCCCGATCAGCTTCTGGCTCAGGGCCGCGTCGCGTCCTTCGTCGCAGTACAGCAGCACGCCGAGCGGGAGCCGCCTGAGGCTCCTGATGCTGCGGAGGGCGCGCAGGGCGTACTCCAGCATCACCAGCGGTGCCCGGGTGCGCCCGATCCCTTCGCCGTAGAGCCACTCCGGGTCACGGCGGAATCCCTGCCGCACCGTGTCGGGCGTGGTGGGAACGTCCAGGTGGGCGAGCAGCAGGATGCCCCCGTCGAAGCCCCTGGTGGTCTCCCACGTGTGGGCCTCGGGCTCGTCGGTGAGTTCCGGCACGGGCCGCATCCCCAGGTCGCCGAAGATCCGCCCGGCCCGCTCCGCGGCCCGAGACAGGCCCAGCGGATCGTCGGTGCGGCTCGATGTCTGCACCCACCCCTGCAGCGAGCGCTCCATGCCGTCGCGGCGCTGGGTGACGTACTGGAAGGCCCGCTCGGACGGGTCGGCGGCCCGGGTGTCCACCGGAGGCGGCTGCGGGGTGCCGAAGTAGCGGGCGCTGGCCACCTCGACCAGACGGTTCACGAAGGCCGCGAAGTCCAGGCCGACATGGGCCGCGCCGACCAGGTACGACCCGTGCTCGCCCAGGCTGGGCAGGCTGTTCGCCTCCAGGACGTACAGGTTGTCGTCTGCGTCCATACGCATGTCGACACGGGCGCAGTCATAGAGCCCCAGCGCCGAGAACGTGCGCACCGCGATCTCCTTGGCCTCCGCGGTGAGCCCCTCGGAGATCGGGGCAGGACACACCGGCTGGATCTGGCGGCCGCTGCGGCCTGTCTTGTCCTCATAGGTGTAGATCTGGGGACCGTC
>JAGWAO010000019.1:0-4460 GCA_021296315.1 Acidimicrobiia bacterium
GGCCAGATCACCGCAACCGCCGACAAGCAGATGCTCATGGGCAACGAGCGGGCCCATCTGAGCGCGGGGGAGAGGCCCAGCGCGGTGGCCGGCACCGTATTCGGGCCGGTCGGACTCTACGCGTGCATGGACGGCGTGACCTTCGAGACGCCCCGCGCCCTGGCGGTGAGCGGCGCCCGGCTGCTGTGCAACAGCCTCAACTCCTTCGCCCGCGACGAGGCCAGCCTGCATGTTCCGGTGCGGGCCGCCGAGAACGGGGTGTGGGTGGCGGCGGCCAACAAGGTCGGCCCGCTGCTGCCGGACGGACGGGCCGCCGAGTTCGCCGCGGCGCTCGGGGTTCCCGCCGAGGCTCTCGAGGGTGCGGGCGAGAGCCAGATCGTCGACGCCGACGGCACGGTGATGGTCAAGGCGCCGCCGAGGGGCGAGACGGTGGTGGCCGCCGACATCGACCTGTCACGAAGCGGACCGGAACGGCTGGGCGGCCGCAGGCCCCGGGTGTACGGTCCGCTGGCGAGGCCCGACACGGCTACCCCGGCACCGGCGGAGATGTCCAGCGTGACGGTCGCCTGCGTGCCCGGAGCGCAACGCGATCCGGAGCTGGTCGGCGGGGTCTTGCAGGACTCGGAGCTGGCTGGAGGGGCCTTCGACGCAGGCGCCCTGTTGGTGGTGCTGCCCGAGTCGACTCCGGTGCCCGACCGCATCCCCGCCGGGGCGCTGGTGGTCACCACCGCCAAGCGCGGCGGCCAGCACCTGGGCCAGGTGTGGACCGCCGGCGGGCTGGTCCACGAGCAGGCCCAGATCCACCGCTGCGACCGCCACCCGGACGTGACACGGCTGGGGGAGGGGATCGGCCTCTACCGCACGCCGTTCGGTGACATGGCCGTGATCGTGGGCGACGACCACCGCCATCCCGAGACCATCCGGCTGGCCGCGGTGGCCGGAGCCCACCTGGTGGCGGTGTGCTGGCAGCCCGAGCACCGCTGGGAGTGCGATCTGGCCCTGCTGGAGCGGGCCGCCGAGAACCGGGTCAGCCTGGCCGCCTGCGCACCGCCCGGGCCCCTGGCGGCCACCATGCTGCTGGACCCCCCGGCCGACTCGCTGTGGAACCCCGGCCGCACGCAACCCTTCGACGGCACCATCAACGCGCCGGTGTGCGTGCGAGCCGCACCCGGCGAGGGGCTGCTGGTGGGGGCTTTGCATCCCGGGCGGGCCGCCAGCCGGGAAATCTCCAGGGACACCGACCTGGTCGGCGGCCGTTCCCTGGCCGCAGCCGCCGTGCTGGCCCAGCCGGCGTGAACTGGCAGCGGTCAACGCCCGAACCGGAGTCCGTCGCGGCCAATTCGTCCCATGTCGGGGGAGGGTCTAGCGGTCGGGCGCCCGGGCCAGCACTGATCGGGCCTGGCGCAGCACGGGAGCGTCGATGAACTGGCCGTCGAGCACCGCGACCTCCCGACCCTCGGCCGCGGCGGCCTCGAAAGCGGCCACCACAGCCTTGGCCCGGGCGATCTCGTCTTCCGACGGCGTGAAGGCCGCGTTCACCGCGGCCACCTGCTTGGGGTGGATCACCGACCGCCCGCCGAAGCCGTGACGGCGCAGCGACTCGCTGGTGGCGATCAGCCCCTCGTCGTCGTAGAGGTCGAGGTGCACCGGCCCGCACGGCGCGTCCAGGCCGCGGCCCACCGAGGCCACCACCACTCTGGTGCGGATCGGCCACATCTCCAGCCCGTCGGGAGAGGGCTGCATGCCCATGTCGGCGGCCAGGTCGGCCTCGCCGAGGCCCAGGCGCACGACACCGGCAACCGCGGCGATCTCGTATATCTCGGCCACGCCCACCGCCGACTCGATCAGGGCCATGACCGGGCAGCCGCCGAAGTCGGCCGCGCAGGCGGCCGGGTCGGCCTTGGGCACGACCACCCCGGCCGGCCCGATGCCGTCGGCCACCAGCGATCGGACCATGGCGGCGTCGGTGTCGAGGAGGTCGGGGCGGTTGTTGACCCGCACCCACACCGGCGCGCCGGAGTTGGCTCGCAGCCAGCTCGCCACCGACTCCCGGGCGGCCGCCTTGGCCGCCTCGGCCACCGCGTCCTCCAGGTCGCAGATGACCGTGTCGGCCCCCGAAGCCAGGGCCTTGTCGAAGCGCTCGGGGGTGTCGCCGGGAACGTACAGGGAGGTGCGGGTCATGGCGGTATCGGCTCCTCGCGGCCTGCTCAGGAGGTTGACGCTGGTGGGGCTCGCCCATACTGTCAGTAGAACGAAACGCTGTTCCTGTCGACGGAACACTAGCCGCCGAGATGGCCGGAGAATCCATGCGCGAGACGTTGAAGGGCGTCCAGGACATTTTCGATGAGCGAGGTCCGACCGACGCCACCGCGACGTTCGACCGGCTGTGGTCGATCACCGGCGAACTCATGGCCAAGCTGGAGGCCCGCTTCGAGTTGGCCCGCGACCCCAGCACCGACGACCTGGAGTCGTACCGGGGCGAGGCCGAGCACCCCTCGGGGCGGCTGGCGGCCTACGCCGGCCCGGAGATCGACTGGCTGGTGCACTCGTGGATCGGCAACCCGCCGCTGGGGTTCACCAACATGCACGTCACCGCCTGGCTCGGCCCCCACATCGACGTGCCCCACCTCGGGATCGCGTGGGGCACCCTGCCCGATCTGTGGTTCTACATCGATTTCAACCCCCGCTCGGACCTCATGCTCGACACCGGCGCGCTCGACAAGTACTGGGGGCCGCTCAACGAGGAGTTCCTGGAGCTGCGAGCCGACCCGGGACTGTCGACGTTCACCTCCCGGGCGCTATACATCCGCCAGTCCCTCAGCGAGACCGCGGTGTGCTTCACCACGCCCGGGATCACCTACGACGAGACCAGGCTCGAGCAGGTGCGCCAGCTGGCCCACCGCCGGGTGGATCAGTGGCTCCGCTGGGTGGACGAGGCGGAGCCCGTGCCCCAAGAGCGCCGCGAGCGCCTGGCCGCCGACGACCTTCAGCGGCGGCGCACCATCGCCGAGCGCGACCCGGCCAACGTGATGGGGGTGCGGTTCTTCGGCCCCGAGACGTGCGACCGCCTGGTGCGGGCCCTGTGGGGCGGCGACCGGGTGTGAGAGCACACAGGGAGGCTCCCCATGCTCATCAAGAACCACTGGTATGCCGTCGAGTTCGGCCAGCAGGTCGGCGACCTGCCCCTGCAGGTGAAGGTACACGGCCACGACTTGGTGCTGTGGCGGAGCCGCAACGGCACCGTCAACGCGCAGTCCGACCTGTGCGTGCACCGGGGCGGATCGCTGGCGGGCGGCGAGGTGGCCGGCGACTGCGTGCGGTGCCCGTACCACGGCTGGCGCTACGACACTGAGGGGGCGTGCGTGGAGATCCCGGCCAACCGTCCCGACCTGCCCATCCCGAGGAAGGCCCGCATCGACACCTACCCCTGTGTCGAGCGCTACGGCTACGTGTGGGTGTTCCTGGGGGACCTGGCCGTCGAGCAGCGGCCGCCGCTGCCCGAGCTGTACGGCATGGAGATGCACACCGAGGCCCGGGCCGAGGGGTTCCGGGCCGTGCAGGGCGAGTTCACCTGGAACGCCAACTACGACCGGGTGCTGGAGAACGCCATCGACATCGCCCACACCCCGTTCGTGCACGCCGGGTCGTTCGGCAAACAAGCCCGAGATCCAGGAGTTCGAACTCGACCGAGACGTCAGCGGCCGGTACCTGGCGTCGGTGACCGCCACCGTCGAACTGGAGCCGCCGATGCCGTCGGGGGTATGGCGGCTCATCGCCAAGAAGGATCGCCCGCCGGTGCGCACCTCCACCGGCTTCTATCCCCCCAACGTGTCTCTGCTGATCGTGCGCCTGCCGATGGGGGACATGCGCCTGTTCACCGCGGCGGTGCCCCTCGACGAGCACACCACCGTGTATGATGCGCTCGTTCTTCACCGGGGGCTGGGCCGACAGGGACTCCCATAAGCGCACCCTCAAGATCTTCCGGGAGGACCAGCCGACCGTGGAGGGTCAGCGGCCCGAGCTGCTGCCCTTCGACCTGTCGGCCGAGCTGCACGTCAAGTCCGACTCCATCCAGCTGGCGTACCGGCGCTGGCGCCAGGAGCAGATCGACAAGGGCTGGGCACTGGCCCCCCCGACCGACGAGGAGTCCAGGCGGGCCGCGGCGGTGATCCCGTCGCCGGCCCGGGCCGCCGAGCCCGAGATGGCCAGTGCCTGGGTGTTCCCCACGGTAGGAGCGGCAGCCGCCGGAGCGGACGCATGAGCTTCGGGCAGGTCGCCGGGCCGTCTGTTGTGACCGGGGCGGACGCATGAGTCTGTCGGCTGAGCTGTGCCTGGGCACGGTGGAGGCCATCGCGGCCCGGTTGGAGCTCGAGGAGACCGGGTCCGTGCCGCTGACCTCGGCCATGGACGGATCGCCGGTGGGCGTGCACCGGGTGCTGGCCCGCGACGGGGTAGCCGCC
>JAGWAO010000019.1:4498-5100 GCA_021296315.1 Acidimicrobiia bacterium
TTCGCGTTCACCCCGCCGGAGAGCGCGGTGCCCCACTTCACGGTGGACTCGGTGATGGCCGGGCCCCACTACGCCTTCCACCTCGACCTCATGCCCCGGGTCGACCCCGGAGCCAATCTGGCCTACATCGACCACTGCTTCGTGCCGCTGAGCGAGGCCCACAGCCAGGCCGCCGAGATCGACGGGCTGACCCCCGCCCACCTGTCGCGGCGCCAATGGCAGCTCATGTCGGCGTGGATGCTGGCTCACCGGGCCGACGAGGACGGCTTCCGGGCGGTGTTCGCCACGGTCGCCGCCTACCGTGACCACTGGCTGGAACTGGTGGTCGACGGCGTGCCCGACGGCGTGCTCGACGGCGCCACCGCCGAGCAGCTCGCCGGGCGGGACGCCCGCCACCGGGCCGCCCTGTTCAACCCCGACGTCGACCCGGTGTGGGCCCAGGTGGACCGCCTGCTCGGCCCCGAGGCGAGCGCCCGCATCCGGACCAGCCTCAACACCGCGGCCCGCACCTAGAACGGAGTTCCCGATGACCGAGTCCCAAGCCTCCGAGTGGCAGCAGCGCATCACCGGGGAGTGGTACGGCCTGCCGTCGGTGTTCGACG
>JAGWAO010000019.1:5294-6727 GCA_021296315.1 Acidimicrobiia bacterium
CGCTGGTGGACTCGCACTACTACGCGCCGGGCTGGCGGGCCGACCTCAACACCATGAACCAGATCCTGGCCGACGGGGTGACCCAGGTGTACTCGTCGCTGCTGTACGAGGGTCCCACCATCTTCTCGGTGTTCAACGGGGTGTACCTCAACGCCCACGACTACGACACCAACCCCGAGACCAAGACCCGCATCGACGCCCACCTGGAGGCCGAGCAACAGGATGCCGCCTGGCCCCACACCCTGCCCGACCGCAAGGGCGGCGAGTGGGCCGGCTCCTGCGAGGTGTTCGGGGCCGACCAGCAGCACCGGGGCAGCGTCGACGTCCGCATCCGCCACGATCCCATCGACCTGGTGCGGGCCACCCAGCAGTGGGAGCTGTCCGGGGCGATCGACCGGTCGTTCAACTATGTGCGCACCCGGTCCAACGGCAACCGCCACACCTACGACGGCCCCGACCTGTGGGGCAACGCCATCGCCTACGGGCGTGCGCTGTACACCACCCAGCACCACGCCCGCGAGGCCTTCAAGGTCAAGGGCCGCGAGTTCATCATCGACCGCGACTACACCCTCGCAGCAGTCTGGAAGCTATACACCGGCGACGGCATGACCGACGTCGTCTTCGGCGCCCTCACCTGGTCGCCGGACACCTAGCTCAGCCCGTTCGGAGGGCTGGAGGGGCGCGCCGGGGTCGCAGACCCGTCCGGTCAGCCCACTGTCACCGACACGGAGCCGCCGTGCTCGCCGGTGTCCTCGACGAGCATGAATCCGGACGCGCCGATCGGATCGCGCATCGCCCACAGCCGGCGGCGGTGAAGCGCAGAGGGTTGATCGACGGCCACCAGCAGCGGGCCGACGCTGCGGCGCAGGGGCCATTGGCCCTCCACCTCGGGAACCGGCGCCGACAGGTCGAGGCGGGGCTCGACCCCAGCCAACTCGGGGACGGCCACGCCCACGATGTCGGCCACTGACCGCCCGGCCAGCGCGAAGAACCCGCCGGTGAGCTGGCGGTCCGGGGCCACTAGGACGCTGTAGGACTCGAACTCGTAGCCGAACCGGGGCCATGCGCCCCGGCCGGTCATGGCCCCGGGGCTCCACTCGGTGCCGGCTCCCACCACATCGGGCCCGAGATAGCGGCGCTCGGCGCCGTCGATTTCCATTTCGAAGACCCATTCCCCGGCGAAGGCCGCCATGGGGTGCCCGTCCAGCTCCGGCGACGGCTCGCAGTGCTGAACCACCCGGAACCGGCCGTCGTCACCCGGCTTGACGCGGCGGCGCTGGGTCACCGAGCCCCGGTAGGCGCCGTCGGGATCGAAGATGTGCTCCGTTACCAGCCAGGCGCCGCCGAACCGATCGCCGCCGCCGGGGGCATCGTCAGCGTCGGTCATGCCAGCCGCCGCCGGGGGCATCGTCAGCGTCGGTCATGCCAGCCGC
>JAGWAO010000019.1:6750-8040 GCA_021296315.1 Acidimicrobiia bacterium
CGTCGGTCATGCCAGCCGCCGCCGGGGGCATCGTCAGCGTCGGTCATGCCAGCCGCCGCCGGGGGCATCGTCAGCGTCGATCACGCCGGGTCGAAGGCCATCGTGCCGTACACCGCTCCCAGCCGGTGCTCGCCCCGGTACCAGATCTGGAGCACCGCCTTGATGGTGCCGTCGCGGGAGGCGACCTCACGGCGCCACACCCGGCAATCGGCGCGATCGTGGTGGAACTGCCCGCTGAGGCCCCGGCCGCCGCTGAGGCCCGCGCTGCCGACGATGTCACCGGTGCCGGTCCACACCGTCCAGCCATCCGACAGGAGCGTGAACGACGCATCCGCCGCGAACCCGAGCCCCGACAGCTGCACCTCCATGGCCTCACTGCCAGGGGGCGCCGGGTCGGGGTCTGCGGGAGAGAACGTCTCGGAGCAGTCGACGGTGCCGGAGGGCTCAAGATCGCCGCCGAGGCGGTGCAGCCGCCCCGACCACCGGCCCGACCGCAGCAACAGCAGCCGGCTCCGGCCGGCGGTCGGGTCGTCGCGCGCCGCCGCGGGATCGATCGGCTCCACCGGAGCGGGCGATCGAACCGGCGCGCCGGCCTGGCGCTGGTACTCGCCCACAACCGTCCACCGAAGCCGATCACCCCGGCTGAGCAGCGCCAGCGACAGCTGGTGGTTGCCGCCGGGCAGCGCCATCAGGAAGAACCGCTGCGACAGGCCCGCACTCGGCCAGTAGTTGTGGGCCGCCACCAGGCCGTCCCCCAGGACCTCGGCCAAGCCGACGTTCAGCGGGCCCTCGTAGGTTCGCTGTGAGCCGTGGTCGGCGATGGTGTAGGTGCCCGACAGCGAGAACGGCCCCTCGAAGCTCACATCCACCGTGATCCGGCCGGCCCCGTCGTCGACCCGCACCGTGCGGGTGTCGCGGCCCGTGCCGGCGAAGCGGCCGGCGCTGTCGTAGACCTCGGCCGATCCGATCCACTCGCCGAGACCCCGGGAGAAGGAGCCTTCGCTCACGCCCGCACTAGGCGCACCGTCTGGGTGTCCACCGGCGTGGCCGCCAGCACCGGAGCGAGGTCGGTGTCCGGCGGCTGGGGAGCCAGATACCGGCCCTCGGTGGCCACTTCGAGCCCGTCAGACGCGAACGGGTACGGATCGACCTCGTACACCGCGGCTGGCGCCTCGGTCACCGAGATGGTCACGTCGTCGCCCACCGCCCGGGGCACGTTGTGGAACTCCGCGGTGCCCCGCTCGCCCTGCGGCGTCATGTGGAAGTACAGCGACAGCGTGTCGAAGAACT
>JAGWAO010000019.1:8175-8683 GCA_021296315.1 Acidimicrobiia bacterium
GGAAGATCTTGTCGCTGAGCCCGTAACGGCCGCAGTACAGCCCGTAGGTGTGCATCGACGAGATGATGCCGCTGAAGGGATGGTGGGCCTCGTTGAACTTCGGCGACGCGGCCGAGGTGGCCACGATCTGGGCCAGCGGCGTGGCCGTCAGGTTGTAGGGGAGCCCGGTGGCCGGATTCTGGGGGGCGCGGGCGTCGAGGTCGGCCCAGCCCGCATCGTGGTGGTCGACGATGTACTGCATGGGCTCGGCCGGCTCCAGGCCGGCGAAGGCGTCGTTGCCGAAGCCGGCTGCCAGCGAGCCCGCGAAGGCGGTGTGCTGGTGCATGGCGATCACGAAGTGGGGGGCGTCGGCGGCCCCGCCTGCAGGCGGCTGCACGATCATGGCCGCTGCACCCGGGCGAAGTCCTGGATCTGGAACAGGCTGGTCTGTCCGTCGCGCACCTTGTGGGTGATGATCCGGCGGGTGTCGGGATCCAGGAAGTAGTGGTTGTTGTAGACGATGTTGCTG
>JAGWAO010000019.1:8844-11103 GCA_021296315.1 Acidimicrobiia bacterium
CCAGTACACGTCCATGTGCACCGCGCTGGACTCCAGGAAGTCGCCGCCGGGGGTGAAGCTCTTGCACAGCCCCTCCCAGCGGCCCATGAAGCACTGGTATGGCCGGGGCGAGGGTTCGCCGTAGTTCTTCGGGTGACTCATGACCCGAATGGTAGAACGTAGTATCGAGTTGTGAAACCGCGTTCCCCTCAGCGGAACCGCCGTGGCTGACACTGGTGGCCGGGCAGACCCCATGATCGTTCGAGGCTGGCACTTCTCCTTCGACGCCGGCGGGGACCCCGCCCTGGCCACGCTGTACTACCCCGGCGACCGGCTCCGGCTCGAGGAGGCCCGCATGAGCGGGCAGGTTCCCGCGGCGGCGGGGGAGCCGTGGCCGCTGGTGATCATGATGCCCGGCATCAACGTGGCCCCCGATGGCCCACCGGCTCGTGCCCTCCGGTGCGTGCGTCGTGACCTACGCGGCCATCGGGTCGCTGGGGCCCGCGGGCCAAGGCATCACCCCCGGGATCGACCTCGACGCGGTGACCCCCGCCAACATCGGGACACGCCCGGCGGCCACCGCGCTCGGGCCGCTTCTCAACCGCGTGGCCGGCCTCTCCGAGGCCGACGGCGCCCCGCCGGCCGGGATGGTGGACCTCGACCGGGTGGTGGTGGGCGGCCACTCTGCCGGGGGCACCGCCGCGCTGCACACCTGCGACCCCGGATGGGTGCCGGGCCTGCGGGCCGTGTTCGCCTACGGGGCCCACACGATGACGGCCACCGCGCTAGGACACGGCGAGGCCGCAGTGGTCGCCATCCCGGCCAAGGTGCCGGTGATGCTGCTCGGTGGCGACCGCGACGGGGTCATCGCGGCCAGCCGCGACCGCTACGGGCGCGGCGACGGAGCCCACGATCCGCTCCGGCGCACCTTCGAGGAGGCCATCGGGCACCGGCGGGGGGACTCGTGGCTGGTCGAGCTGGCCGGCGCCGGCCACTTCGCCATCTGCCATCCGGTGGACACCACCAGCGGCCGCGCCTTCCTGGAGCCCGGCGGCGGCGCCGACCCGACGGTGCGCGCTCTGCTGGGAGACCTGATCGCTGCGTTCGTGGCGGCCAGCGTGGGACCGGCGGGCGGAGCAGGGCTGGAGGATCTGGTGGCCAACGAGCTGGTGGCCCACTGGAGCCGGCGCTAGAGGCCGAGCGGTAGGGAGCGCACATGGAAACCGACAGGGGAAAGCGGATCGTCATCACCGGCAGCACGAGGGGGATCGGCAACGGGCTGGCCCGGGAGTTCCTCAAGCGGCGATGCCGGGTGGTGATCAGCGGGCGCTCCGCTGGCCAGGTCGAGGCGGTGGCGGCCGAGCTGGGCCAGTACTACGGAGAGTCGAGAGTCTGCGGCACGGCCTGCGACATCACCGACCCCGGCCAGCTCCAGGCGCTGTGGGACGGCGCGGCCGAGGCCTTCGGCGGAGTCGACGTGTGGGTCAACAACGCGGGCGTCAGCATCGAGCGCCGGCCGCTGTGGGAGCAGCGCGACCGCGATCTCGGCGCCCTGGTAGACACCAACCTCACCGGGACGCTGCTGGCCAGCAAGACCGCCATCGCCAACATGTTGCGGCAGGGCCACGGGCAGCTCTGGAACACCGAGGGATTCGGCTCGGACGGGGCCACCCAGCCCGGCATGGCCGCCTACGGCTCCACCAAGCGGGCGGTGCGCTACCTCCAGCGGGCCCTGCGCAAGGACACCGCCGGCACCCCGGTGCAGGTGTGCACGATGTCGCCCGGCATCGTGGTGACCGAGCTGCTCACCGGCGACTACGACATCACGTCGGAGGAGTTCGAGAGGGCCAAGCGGATCTTCAACATCCTGGCCGACGAGGTCCACACCGTAACCCCGTGGCTGGCCGACCACATGCTGGCCGCCGACAAGTCGGGGGCCAGGGTGGTGTGGCTGACCCGCCGCAAGCCCGGTTCATGGCCGCCCCGTTCCGCACACGCGACCTGTTCGGCCACCTCGACACGGCTTGACCGGGCCTCCGCCCGCGCCCGGGCCGGAGCCGGTGACCGGGTCTCAGTCGCCAGCTGGGCCCGGACTGCCGCCGAGATAGCTGCGCACCACCGCGGCGTCGGTCTGCACATCGGCGGGCGCGCCCTCGGCGATCACCCGGCCCACCTCCAGGGCGATCATCCGGTCGCAGACCGAGGCCAGCAGCGGCATGTCGTGCTCGATCACCACCAGAGTGATCCCGTAGGCCTCGCGGATCCGCACGATCACCTCGC
>JAGWAO010000019.1:11134-18425 GCA_021296315.1 Acidimicrobiia bacterium
TCAGCAGCAGCCGGGGCCGCAGCGCCACGTTGGCGGCCAGCTCGACGAGGCGCCGGGTGCCGGTGGACAGCAGGCCGACCGGTTGATCGCCCACCGCGGCCAGCCCGAAGGCGGCCAGGGTGTCGTCGGCGCGGTTCTCGATGGCTCGTTCGGCCCGCGACCCGCCCAGCACGAAGCGATCGCCGGCGGCCGACTGGCAGGCTACGAACACGATCTCGCGCGGGCTCATGGTTGCGAACAGCGAGGCGTTCTGGAACGAGCGCACCAGCCCGCGCCGGCTGCGAGCCTCCGGCGACAACCGGGTGATGTCGGTGCCGTCGAAGACCACCGACCCCGCCTGCGGGCGCAGATACCCGCTCACCAATTCGAACACGGTGGTCTTGCCGGCGCCGTTGGGTCCGATCAGCCCGAGCGTCTCGCCCGCGGTGACGCTGAACGACACGTCGTCGACTGCCTTCAAGTCGCCGAAGCGCCGCGAGAGGCCCCGCACCTCGAGCACCGTGCCGCCGGCGCCGCCGGAGCTGCCGGGCACGGCCGCCGGCGCGGTGGCGGGGGCCGCGCTGCCGGGCCGGGGGGCCTCGGCAGTGTCCGGGTCGATGCCGTGCAGCCTGGCGATCACCTCGATCAGGTTGCGCCTGGTGCCGGCCAGCAGGCCGTGCATGCCCCGGGGCTGCTCCAGGATCAGGATCAGCCACGCCGCGTTCAGCCCGGCCAGCGCCGACAGCTCGAGATCGAAGAACTCGCGGATGCCGATCAGGTAGGCGGCGCCCAGCAGCGGGCCGGTCAGCTCCGACAGCCCGCCGATCACCGCGATGGCGACCACGTTGATGCTGTCGCCGGGGGAGAAGATGCTGCGGGTGACGAACGTGTTGTTCATGGCCAGAACCACCCCGCCGGCACCCGCCACGAACCCGGCGAAGGCGTAGGCGGTCACCAGCAGGCGCCACGGGGCGATCTGCAGGACCCGGGCGGCCGCCTCGTTATCGCGCACGGCCACCAGCGCACGCCCGAACGACGACCGGCGCAGCACCGCCGCGATGGCCAGCACCACCAGGAAGACGGCCAGGGCCACGTAGTAGAAGCCCCGCGAGTCCGACAGCTCGAAGCCGAGCACGCTGACGGGGCGGGAGGACAGGCCCGCGCCGAAGGCCCAGTCCTGGCGAAGCAGCCAACTGAAGGTGGCCAGCGCGAATGCCAGGGTGGCCACGGCCAGCAGCAGGCCCTGCATCCGCAGCGCGGGCAGTCCGACTGCGGCCGACACCGCCGCGCCGGTAGCGCCGCCGCACAGCAGCCCCAGCGTGAGGCTGCCCGTCTCGGTGGCCACCCGCACGCCCACCACCGCGCCGATGGCCGCGAACGCCACCTGGCCCAGCGAGAGCTGCCCGGCGAGGCCGGTCAGGAAGCTGACCGAGATCCCGATGGTGGCGAAGGCGATCACGGTGGACAGCAGGAAGGCGGACCGGTTGCTGATCCACACCGAGGCCAGCGCGGCCGCCACCGCGCCCGCGCCCCCCAGCACCCAGCCCAGGTGCTGGATCAGCCACACGCCCCGGTAAGCGTCGGGCAGCCGGCGGCTCGGCGCCAGGCTGGCCCAAGGCTCGGCCTGGTCCCGGCCCGAGCGCACCCGCAGGGCCACCCCCGCCAGGATGAGCACGAACAGGGCCACCTCGAACCAGCCGGTGGAGTCGGGATTGGAGGCCAGGACCTGCTCGACGATGCCGATGCCCAGGCCGGCGGCGAGGGCCACCGGGAAGTTGGCGAACCGGGCCAGGGCGGCCACCGCCAGGCCGCGCACGACGAAGTCGGGGCCGAGGGCGTCGGGGGTGACCGTCGACTGGTTGGGGAGGATGAGCATGGCCGCGAAGGCCGACAGAGCCCCGGCCAGAGCCCACGACAGCGCGGCCATGTGCCGGGGATCGACCCCGGACAGGGTGGCCGCGTCGGGGTTGGCGGCCGCGCCGCGCACCGCCAGCCCGTACTTGCTGCGCTGGAGGAACAGGTACAGCCCGCCGACCGCGACCGGCGACAGCCACAGCAGGGCGGTCGCCGACTGCGACACGAAGACGGTCAGCTCGAACTGGGGGAACCCCGGCGGCTGGGGGAAGCTCCCGCCGCCGAGGCCGCCCTTGGCGAACGACAACGCCAGCAGCAGCAGCGCCTCGCCGGCGCCCAGCGTGGCCACCATCGACAGCACCTTGGGAGCGCTGGCCAGCTTGCCCGCCAGCAGGGCCTCGATGCCGGCCGCGAGCAGGCCAGCCGCGGCCAGCGCGCCGGCGAAACCCAGCCAGTAGGGCACGCCGTAGTCGGTGACCACCACCGACATCGCCGACGCGGCCAGCAGGCCGGTGGCACCGTGGGCGAAGTTGATGAAGCCGCTGGACCGGTAGGCCAGAACCAGGCCGATGCCCAGCAGCGCGTAGCCGATCCCGAAGATCGAGCCCAGCAGCAGCAGGGGGCCGGAGACGTCGAACCCGCCCATCTCGGCCGCCCTATATGGCTCTCTGGTCGATGTGGAGGGCGTGGGCCAGGCCCTCGAGGTAGGCGGCCCTCAGCAGATCGGGCCGGGCCCGCAGCTCCCCGGCGGGCCCGGAGTAGCCGATCTCGCCCTTCTCCATGACGTAGGCGTGGTCCGACACCGACAGGGCGACGTTCACCGACTGCTCCACCAGCAGCACGGCCGCTCCCTGCGCCGCGATGCGGCGGATCACCGGCAGCACCTCCGCGATGACCGTGGGTGCCAGGCCGAGCGAGAACTCGTCGATCAGCAGTAGGCGGGGAGGGGTGACGACGGCCTTGGCCAGCCCCAGCATCTGCTTCTCGCCGCCCGACAGGGTGGCCGCCCGCTGGCGGGACCGCTCGGCCAGGCGGGGGAACAGCTCGTACGCCTCGGCGATGCTTCGGGAGCGCTGGGCGCGGTCGAGGCCGTGGCCGAACAGGGTCAGGTTCTCGGCCACGGTCAGCGGGCCGACCACCGCGTCGGTCTCGACGACCTGGTGCAGCCCCATTCCCACCCTCCAGGTGGGCCGGGCCCTGGTGATGTCGAGCCCCGCGAAGACGATGCGCCCCCCGATGGTCGGCTCCAGCCCCGAGACGGCCCGCATCAGAGTGGACTTGCCGGCCCCATTGGTTCCCATCAGCGCGACGACCGCGCCCTCCTGCACCTGGAGGTCCACCCCGAACAGCACCTGCACCGATCCGTAGGACACCGACAGCTGCTCCACCGACAGCAGCGGCGGCCCGGACGCGGCGGGGTACACCCGGCGGGGAACGGTGGTGGCCCTGGACACGGCCCTCGCCGTCTCGGCGTCACGGGCAGGATCGGCGAACCGGCGTACTGCCCATCCCACCACCACCAGGGGCAGGCCCAGTACTCCGATCTTCCACTGGTCCGGCCACCCCCCGACAATCCAGGCGTTGAACGAGGCGGCAGCCAGCGCGCCTGCACCGGCCCACAGCACCTGGCGGGCGGCCACTGCCCGTCGCAGCTCGGGAGCGAGGCCTGCGAACACCGCGGCGTCCAGCCCGGCCAGGGCCAGGGCGATCGCGCCGCCGGCCACGAACCAGCACGCCACCAGCCCGATGTAGGTGAACGACACCGCCCCCAGCAGCACCAAGACGCCCCCGACCAGCAGCTGGGTTCCGATTGCATCGGCTCGGCGGCCGCCGGTGAGCCGGTGAAGCCGGTGATACCAGGGACCGAACGCGCTGATCAGGGCGGCCGCCCCGGCCCCGGACGCCAGCACCGCCGCGTTCTGGACCTCGCTGCGCTGCCACTCGCCCAGCAGCAGCGACTGGGCTGCGTCGGCGCCGCCGACGGCGACCGCGCCCACCGCCAGGGCAGCGCCGTAGGACCGGCGGGCCCACGGCACATCGGCCCGAGCGACCGTGGGCTGCACCTCGAGATCATCGTCGTGGGCCAGGGCGTGGCGAGCAATGAGCACCGCGCTCACCAGCGCCAGCGCGGCACCGGCCCACAGCACGGTGCTGTAGGCCACGGGCGTGAACACGCGGGCCACAAGGGGCCAGCACGCGCCCGCGGCCACCGCGGCCCAATACCACGACAGCGTGCGGAACCGGTCGGCCTGGCGAACGTCGGTGGCCAGCAGGATGCGATGGATCACCAGCCCGGGCGCCGCGCCCGCGGCCAGCATGAACCCGCCGGCGGTGAACACCGCGATGTCCGTCGTACCGGCCATCACACCGAGCCCGGCCGACGCCAGCATCCCGGCCAGGGCCAGCAGGATCCCGGCCGGCAGCACGTTGCGCAGCCGGGCCACGGCCAGCGCGGCCACCACCGCGGCCGCGCCGAGCAGAGCAGCCTCGCCCACCACCGCGCCGAGCACACCGAGACGCTCCGCGATCTCCTCGCGGCGGAACAGCAGCACCGGCAGCGCCGAGGTCAGCGCAGCCCCCTGAGCGGCGACGGCGACCAGCAGCCGGGGGTTGCCGGGAACTCCCCGCCGCTCACCGGCCCCGCCGTCGCGGCCCGGGCCTACGGGTGCCCCCGCGCTCATGGTGCCGGAGCTAGGCCGCTCGGGTCCGGTGATCCCGGCGGCTCACGCGTCTAAGTCCGCAGGATCGCCGGTCAGCACCATGCACTCGCAGCCGGGATCGAACCTGAAGCGCCGGTACAGGTCCCCGCCGGCGTAGCTGCCCTCGGTGAACTCCACCCCGTACACCGAGGCCGCATCGAAGCTGTCGCCCAGCTGCCAGACCGCCTCGGTGACCCCGGCCGCGCTCAGTTCGGTGAGGTGGGGAGAGGCGTCCCGCAGCAGGCGGAACACGTCGCAGAACAGCAGCCCAGTGCGGATGTTGGTCCGCACTGTGAACTCCAGCCCGGCGGCGGTGAAGATGTCGGCGCACTCCTGCTCGGCCGCCGACGCCGGGAAGGCAAGCTGGTCGTCGTCGATGTCGTAGCCGGGGAGCACGCTGATGCCGCTGGCCCCGGGCATCATCTCGGGGTAGTTGAACGCGTTGAAGTCGGGGGCGTCGTAGCTGCTCAGTGCGTACTCCGGTGCGAAGTTCTGGGTGATGCTGGTGTTGATGAACCACGACACCAGCCGGGACCCGCCGATGGCCACCACCTTGTCCACGCCGGCCTCCCGGAAGTTGATGATGGCCTGGAGCTGGTCGTTGTTGAACGAGGTGCTGTCGGTGGGGTCGATGGTGTTGTAGGAGGCCACCTCCACGCCGGCCGCCTCCAGCCGGGGGAGGAACTGCTGGGCGTAGACCCGCTCGCTGAGTTCGGAATCGATGGCGATCACGCCCAGGGTGCCGCCCTCGAACCAGCCCTCCTCGATGAGCGCGGTGGCCAGGCCGCCCACCAGGTCGTCATAGGAGGGCAGCAGGGGCGACCAGTAGTAGGGGGCCAACTCCTCGAAGCCGGCGTTGTCCACCGGGTACAGCGTGGCATCGAACATGAGCGTGTCGGCGTTGCGGTAGCAGGGCCGGGCGTTCTCCTGGAACTGCCCGGTCAGCACCACCGCGAAGGCCTGGTCGTCCTGGGTGATCTTGTTGCAGAGGGCCTCCTCGGCCACGGGGCCGTCGGTGATGGCGTTGAACACGGTGACCTTGGCCTCGATCTGGCGCCCGGCGAAGCCGCCGGCCGCGTTGAAGTGGTCGACCAGGGCCTCGACCTGGGCCTCGCGGTCGCCCTCGTCGGGCACCTCCCACCCGAACGCCTGGGCCACCATCGACGTGTCGGTGATGATGATAGAGATCGTCACCGTGTCGTCGGAGACGCCGGGGGCATCGGGCCCCGCCGGCACCAGGCCTCCACCCTCGTCCGCCGGCGCGTCCTCGGAAGGTTCCTGCGGGGCCTCGGTTCCTGCGGCCGCGTCCTCGGAAGGTTCCTGCGGGGCTTCGGTTCCTGCGGCCGAGTCCTCGGACGGTTCTTCCGGCGCCTGGGCCTCCCCGGGCGTGTCGTCGGAGGACGCGCCCGACTCGGGGGCCTCTGTCTGCGTGCCGCCGGACGGGTCGGCCGAGCCCTCCTCCACGGGCTCGGAGCAGGCCGCGACCACGGTCGCAGCCGCCAGCAGCAAACCGAGCGTCCGCCGGCGCATCGGCAACCGGCGCCGGGCTGTTCGGCGGCGACCGGGCGGCCGTTCTGCCGCGGCGTGAGGCGGTCGGGAGCGGTGGCGGGCAGGCGAGATCATGAGTGCCCTTTCGTTGCGACGCCGGCCGGCGCGGCCTCGGCATCGTGGGGTCGGGAGCGGGTCAGGTCGGCGGCCAGCACAGCCGAGCGGTAGGCCGCCCGGCGCCGGTTGAGCGCACCCTGGGTGAAGTAGGCCGCCAAGGCAAGGGCGGCCAGCACGGCCGCGGTCTGCCCCCACCGACCGAGGTCCAGCCACCAGACGCCGATGCGGTGGAGCGCCTCGTCGTTCATCCCGGTGAGGTACAGGAACGCGCCCATCGCACCGAAGAACCACGGGCGAGACCGGAGCCGGTTCACGGCTTGCCCCCGGCCGTGCCGAACTGGTCTCCCTCGGCGCCGAACACCAGGTAGGAGGCGGCCTCGAGGCGGCCCCGCTCGGGCGGGAAGCCCTGCACCAGTCCCATCGACAGGTCGCGCCCCGGACATCCCGGTGTTGCCCGTGCCGCAGGCCTTGAGCGCATGCACGGCCACCTGGAAGCAGTTCTCCGCGATCTCGCCCTTGGCGATCCGCCAGTTGGCCACCACATCGCCCTTGGCGATCAGCTCGGGATCGGCGGTCTCCAGCAGGATCTGGCGGCGGGCCCAGATGTAGGCGGTGTCCAGATGGGCCCGCATCCGGCCGAGAAGCTGGCGGTGCAGGTCGCCGCCGCCGATGGGCTCGTCGGTGCCGTGGTAGGTGGTGGTGGTGAGATAGCCGAGGGCGAAGTCGTACACCGCCTGCGCGGCCCCCACGTACACCGACGACAGCGCCACCTGGTTGCCGACGAAGCTGCCCCGGCTCACCTGCGTCATCTTCACGAACGTTCCCGGCACGGTCAGCGCATTCTCCTCGGGAACGAAGGCGTTCTCAAGCACGATGCCGTGGGTGGCGGTGGCCCGCATCCCGATGGCGTCCCACTTCGCTCGTTCGCTCACGCCAGGTGTGTCGCGGGGGATCAGGAACATCGCCAGCGACTCGGCCGTCTCGCCGGTGTCGAGCTTGGCCGTGACCAGGTAGTCGTCGGCCACCCCGGTGGAGCAGCCGAACGATTTGACCCCGTTGATCAGCCACCCGCCGCCGGTGCGGGACGCCTCGGTGGTGATGGTTATGGCGGCGTGCTTGGACCGCACCGACTCGCTGGCGAAGTTGGCCACCCA
>JAGWAO010000019.1:18550-19838 GCA_021296315.1 Acidimicrobiia bacterium
CGGTGGACGGGCAGGCGGTGGCCATGGCGAAGGTGGCCGCGGCCAGGTCCCGCAGCCCGCCGCCCAGGCCCCCGTACTCCACCGGCCCGGTGATGCCCAGCAGGCCGGCCTCTGAGATCGTGCGGACATGCTCGAGGGGGAACTCGCCGGTCCGGTCGGCCTCCTCGGCCCGGGCGGCCAGCGCGGGCAGCACCCGGTCGACCCGCAGGGCCCGGGCGCGCTCGGCCTCGGTCATGTCCTCCACCAACAGCTCGCCGGTGGCCCGCTCAGGGTTGCGCCCGACCGACCGCATTCAGCCGCCCATCGCCTGGAGACCGAGGATCAGATCGGCCTGGCCCGCAGGGTCGGCCTCGAACGACCCGAAGGTGTAGCCGCTCCACACCACCGTGCCGTCGGCGGCGACGTCGAGTCCGGTGGCGTCGTCGACGGCACCGGTGCCGAACTGCTCCACCTCGACCAGGTTGCCATCCAGGTCGAGCCAGACCAGGACGGCGTCGCGATCGCCGAGCGCGCTGCCTTCGCCGCCAAGACTGCCGGCGGTGGAGCCGGTGACCACGATGAACTCTCCGGTTTGGCGCACCTCGAATGCAGTGTCCATCCCCTCGGTGCCCGCCTGCCAACGCCAGCGCTCGTCGCCGTCGGCGTCGAGCAGCACCACGAGCATGTCCCGCTCGCCCGCGTGGTCGGCGGCGAAGCTCCCCTCGGTCGATCCTGCCACCAGCATCCCGCCGTCGGGGCCGGTACCGGCGCCCTGGGTCCAGTCCAGGGCCGCCGAACCGAGCTGGGTGGCCCAGGCCACGCTGCCGTCCGGGCGAAGGCGCACAGCGAACAGATCCTTGTCGCCCGCGTTGGGGCCGTCGAGGTCGCCCTCGGAGTACCCGGTCACGTACAGGCCGCCGTCGGCAGTCGGTGGCGTCGGTTCCGAACTGCCGGACCCACTGCTGGTTGCCGTCGGCGCTGTAGCGGGCCGCGAAGCCGTCGAACCCGCCCAGGTCGGTGCCGGGGTCGAGCGGGCTGGCGGTGTAGCCGGTGACGTAGGCTCCGCCGTCGAAGGCGGTCACGTCGAAGCCGCGATCCCATGCCGGGCCGCCGAACTGCCGGCGCCACAGCTCATTGCCGCCGGCGTCGAAGCGGGCCAGCCAGACGTCGGCCGAGCCCTGGTTGGGCGAGGCGAAGTCGCCGTCGGTGAAGCCGCCGACGTAGACCGAACCGTCGGGAGCCACCGACACGCCCAGCGGCGAGTCGTTCTGCGGACCGCCGACCTGGAGCGACCATACGAGTTCCCCGA
>JAGWAO010000019.1:19846-20665 GCA_021296315.1 Acidimicrobiia bacterium
CCGTCGGGAGCCACCGACACGCCCAGCGGCGAGTCGTTCTGCGGACCGCCGACCTGGAGCGACCATACGAGTTCCCCGAGGCCGGAGTACCGGGCAAGGTACGCGTCGCGCTGGCCCTGGTTGTCGCCGGCCAGGCTGCCCTCGGTGGCCGCAGCCACCACGACCGCGCCGTCCGGGCCGGCCGCCACGCCGTAGGTGGTGTCGGGCTGGTCCGTGCCGAGCTGGATGCTCCACCCGGAACGCTCGGGCAGCTCCGCAATGGCGGGCTCCGGTGCCGGTTCGGGTTCGGTGGGCTCGGTGGCGGGCTCCGGTGCCGGTTCGGGTTCGGTGGGCTCGGTGGCGGGCTCCGGTGCCGGTTCAGGGTCTGTCGGCTCGGTGGTGGTGTCCGGTGCGACGGTCGTCTCCGGTGCCGGCTCCGGATCAGCGTCCTCCTCTGAGGTCGGCTGCGAGCAGGCGCCAGCCACCACGACCGCCCCGACGATGGCCGCGGCCATTCCCAGAGGCCGAGCGGATGAGGAGCGACGCACGAGAGTCCTGGCGAGGCGCCGAGCGAGGTCGTGGCCCGAGCGGTCCGTGAGCGCAGCGAACAAGAGCGGAAGTGATCCCGCTGCGACGCGACGGGCTCTCACGTACACGCGCTCGCTCGAAGTCCGATCACATCATGAAGCTGCTCTGCGGCGCACGAGAACCACCGCCGCCGCGGCCAGTACTACTACCACGATGATCACCGGCACCAGCCAGGATGCCGCCGAGCCGCCGCTGTCGTCGTCGGCCGGGGCGGCCGCCTCGGCTGCCGGCTCTTCGGCCGGTTCGGGCTCA
>JAGWAO010000019.1:20731-23184 GCA_021296315.1 Acidimicrobiia bacterium
GGTGCGGGCTCGGGTTCTTCGACAGGCTCCTCGCTGGCCTCCGGCTCGGGTTCTTCGGCGGGCTCGGGCTCCTCGGCCGCCTCCTCGGCCGGTTCGGGCTCGGGCTCCTCGGCCGGTTCGGGCTCGGGCTCCTCGGCCGCCTCCTCGGCCGGTTCGGGCTCGGGCTCCTCGGCCGCCGCGAAGGTGAACTCCTGAGCGGCGTAGTTGGCGTTCGGCCCGAAGCCGTCGCCGGCCACCACCAGGCAGGAGGTGGCGTGGTCGCACCGTCCCGGCACGATCGCCACCGGGTACTCCACCGTCCCCGTCCCGTCGTCGGCGATGGTCGCGGTGTGTGTGCCGTAGTTGCTCAGCTCGCAGTCGGCGGGACCCGCGGCCGGGTAGACGTAGCACGTCACAACGGTGGCGGTCTTGCCCGGCAGCCAGCTGGTCAGGGTGACGGTCACGACCTCGCCGTCGACCAGGCCCTCACTCTTGGACATCTCCAGGGTCTCTCCGTTGTGCCCCTCGCCGTGGTCGGCGACCGCGGCCGGGGCCAGAGCGACGGCGGCCAGCACGACCGCGGCGCTGGCCGCCAGCAGCCGGCAGATGGTGCGATATGACATCGATCCTCCCCCGTGCTTGCAGGCTCTCAGCCCGCAAGAAGCTCTTCGATTCCTCCGGCGTCCAAGGCCATCGGCCCGCAGGCCGGCGCTCGTCTGCGTATTGCCCGACAGGCTAGAGGGAAACGGTGTTCCGGTCAACGGAACGAACGCTCACGCCGACCTCGTCGAGCTCGTCGCGCATGGCGGTGACGGCGTTGATCATGGAGGCTTGGAGCATGTAGGCGCGGGCCTCGGCCGGATCGGCGGCCCGAGCGGCCATCCGGTCGAGGGCTCGCTGGCGGGCGGCGCCGTCCGGGGCGGCCAGACTCTCCGCATTCTCGTGGGTGTGCCGGCGGACGTAGTCGATGGCCAACCTCCGGCGTAGCTCGGCGTGGTGGGCCAGGCGGTCGGCGCCCATGTCGCCCCGCAGCACCGCGGCCATCGACGCCCCGAGCAGCACCGCGTCGTGGATGCCCCCGTTCATGCCCATTCCTCCCAGCGGGTTGTTGATGTGGGCGGCGTCACCCATCAAGACCAAGCGCTCGGCCACCCGCTGGTGGACCCGGTAGATGGTCCGGTGGGCGACCTCGAAGGGCTCGTGGTCGGCCACGATCCCTGCGAGCCGCCGCTGGGCGCTGCGGTCGCTCAGCGCCTGATCGTCGCTCTCACCCTCGCCCACCGGGAACAGCGCCCGCCAGAGGCCCGCGGTTCGCAGCAGGACCAGCCACTCGTCGGGGTCGGAGATGTAGTTGACCGCGGCCAGGCGGTCCAGGCGGGCAGCCATGTCGAAGGGGGTCGACAGGACCAGATAGCGGTCTTCGTAGGTCATCCCGTCGAAGGCCAGATCCAGCGACTTGCGGACTGCGCTGGCCGCGCCGTCGGCGGCGACCACCGCGTCGGCTTCCAGGCGCTCCCCGGAGGCCAGCACGACCGAGGCGGCGTCGACCTCCGCGCCGAAGCGAACGGTCACCCTCCGCTGGCGTCCGAATATGTCGAGCATGATCTCGCACAACTTGAACTGCTCGCACTGGAGCCGGTACGGATGGTTGGTAACGTCGGTCAGCGCGCCCAGATCGAACTCAGCCACGACGCCCTGGCGGCGGTCCCGGTAGGCGAATATGGGTGCCATCAGTCCCCGTCGAAGCAGCTCGTCGACCACCGCGAAGGGCTCGAGAAGGTCGAGCGTGGCCGGATGGAAGGTCGACGCCCGCAGCTCCCGGGGCAACTGCGGAGCCGCTTCCAGCAGGGTCACGTCGATGCCGCCCGCGGCCAGCACGGCGCTGGCCACGCAGCCCACCGGGCCGGCGCCTACGACGATTACCCGGGGGCTCGTCACGGATCAGTGCTCGCGCAGCATCATCCCGTGGCCGACGAACTGGTCACCGATCCCCAGCGTGCGGAGCGCATGCCACAGGCAGATGGCGTTGATGGCGAGGACTGGCTTGCCCAGCCAGCGCTCGGCCTGGTCGGCTACCTCGACCATGGACAGGTTGGTGCCGCACTGCACTATGGCGTCGATGTCGTCGCCGTCGATTTCCTTGAGCACATCCACCAGGGTCTCGGGAGTCACGTCGGCGATGGAGGTGGCCGACTCGCATCGCAGGCCCCGCACCCGCTTGACGTCGTAGCCGCACTCCGTGAAGTATCCATAGACCTGCGCGTCCGCGGCCGGCTGGTACGGCGTGAGGCAGGCGATGCTCCTGATGCCGAGGAGTTCGAGGGCAGCGTTGCAGGCGGCCGCTCCCGAGGTGATGCCGATGTCGCCGGCAATCTCCCGCACCCGGGCCGAGAAGGCGGCGTTGCCCTCCTTGCCTCCCCAGAAGGTCTCGGCCGACATCCCCATGAGAATGTGGTCGGGCTTGCAGGTCATGA
>JAGWAO010000019.1:23253-62529 GCA_021296315.1 Acidimicrobiia bacterium
CCTCGACCAGGAAACGCCCGCTGTGGAACGTGACTCCGGGAGGACGCACCCGGGCAAAGTCGTGCTCGACGACGGTGTTGGTCGACGGCACGATGACCCCGATCTTGGCCCGGTAGCCGACGACATCAGGCATGAGCGACCCTCCCAGTCCCCTGTGCAACGGAACTGTGTTCCGCTGGTGGGAACACTAGCCTCAGCATCGGTGATGGGAAACGCTGTGCTGCGGCGCGAGGACCCCGATCTCTTGACCGGCGCAGCCCGATTCGTGGCGGACATGGCTCCCGCCGGAACGCTGCACCTGGCCTTCGTGCGGTCGACCATGGCCCACGCCCGAATCGGCGGCGTCGACTCCGCCGAAGCGCGCAACGTCGCGGGGGTCGTCGATGTCCTCACCGCCGGGGACCTGGCCATCGCGCCCCAGCTGCTGTTCATCACGCTGCCACCGGAGCTCAGCAGGCTGCCGCTGACCGACAAGGCCCGGTATGTGGGCGATCCGATCGCGGTGGTGGTGGCCGAGTCCCCGGGTGCGGCCGCCGACGGGGCCGACCTGGTTGTGGTGGACTACGAGCCGTTGCCCGCGGTGACCGATCCCGTCGCGGCGCTGGCGCCCGGCGCGGCGATCGTGTTCGAGTCTCACGGGTCGAACCGGGCCTCGGAGCTGAAGGTCGGCGCCGATGCGGAGTCGCTGGCCGGTCACGATCTGGTGGTCTCGGGCCGCATCGTGAACCACCGCATGGCCGCCGCGCCCATCGAGCCGTCCGCGGTGCTCGCCGTTCCAGGAATCGGCGACGGCGGCGAAGGGGTGACGCTGTGGTGCACGACCCAGAGGCCCCACGACACTCGCGATGTCGTGGCCGCGGCGCTCCAGGAGCCATCGGACCGTGTGCGCGTGGTCGCGCCCGCGGTCGGCGGGGGGTTCGGCGCCAAGGGGTCGGCGTACCCGGAGTTCGTGGTGGCCGCCTGGCTGGCCCGCCGTCTCGTTGGGTCGAGACCCGCACGGAGAACCTCACCAACATGACCCAGGGTCGAGACCATGTCCACGACGTCGAGCTGGGATTGACTAGGGACGGCCGCTTCTGCTGGCTCCGGACGGAGGTCACCGCCGACGTGGGCGCCTACCCCGGCATCGGCGCGCTCTTGCCGTTCTTCACTATGACGATGGCGTCGGGTCCCTACCGGATACCGACCGTTGACTTCGAGGCCGTGTCGGTGATCACCAACAAGGCGCCCATCTTCCCGTTCCGGGGGGCGGGGCGGCCCGAGGCCACAGTCTCGCTCGAACGCATCGTGGACCTCGCCGCGGCCGAACTCGGCATGGACCCGGTCGAGCTCCGGCGCAGGAACCTGCTGGCATCCGCCGAGTTCCCTCTGACAACCCCTACCGGCGCCAACATGGACAGCGGCGACTACGCCCGCTGCCTCGACCTGGCGCTGGAGACCGCCGGCTACGAAGACCTGCGCGCCGAGCAGGCCCGCCGCCGCGCCCGCGACGATCGCCGGCTGCTGGGCATCGGCGTGTCCGTCTATGTGGAGGTGACCGCGGGCGGCCTGTACCAGGAGTTCGGCTCGGTCACCGTCGAGCGGGACGGCACGGTAACCGCCCGGGTGGGCACCGCGCCGCAGGGCCAGGGCCACGTCACCGCGTTCAGCCAGATCCTCGGCGAGATCCTCGGGATCGCGGCCGAGCGGGTGCGGATCATCTGCGGCGACACCGCCGAGGTGCCCACCGGCCAGGGAACGGTGGCGTCGCGGTCCCTGCAGACGGGCGGCAGCGCGGTGTGGACCGCAGCCAACGAGGTCCTCGACAAGGCCCGGCTCCTCGCGGCGAGCCTGCTCGAGGCCGACGTGGCCGACATCGTGGTCGCCCCCGACGGTCTGGCCGTGGCGGGCGTTCCGGTCCGTACCGTGTCCTGGGCGGAGCTTGCCGCGGCCGCGGATGCCGGGGATCCGGCCGCGGGCGCAGGAACGGGCGGCCTGGCCGCAGAGACCGACTTCGACCAGGGCGAGGCCACCTACCCCTTTGGCGCGCACGTGTCGGTGGTGGAGATTGACGCCGACACCGGCGACACGAGGCTGTTGCGCCACGTCGCGGTGGACGACTGCGGACGGATACTCAACCCGCTGCTGGTGCAGGGACAGGTGCATGGAGGGGTGGCCACTGGTGTCTCGCAGGCTCTGTACGAGCAGTCGGTCTACGACGCGGACGGCAATCCCCGCAACACCAACTTCGCCGACTACGCCATACCGGCCGCCTCGGAACTTCCCCGCTTCGAGACGGCCCACACTCAGACGCCGACCCCGTTGAACCCCCTCGGCGCCAAGGGCATCGGCGAGTCGGGCACGATCGGATCCACGCCCGCGGTGCAGTCTGCCGTCCTCGACGCTCTGGAGCCTCTGGGGGTCTCACATCTCGACATGCCCTACACACCTCAGAAGGTGTGGCGCGCAATCGCAAACGCGAACGCGGCGTCAGCGTCTCCAGCCTGACGACTACTGCCCGGATCTTCTGGGGCTTCGCAGATCGCCCGGCCTGAACCCGTAGCCTGGGGGTGTGGGCCGGACCTACGCCATCCGCACCTTCGGGTGCCAGATGAACGAGCACGACTCCGAGAGGATTGCGGGCCTGCTCGAGGATGACGGCTACGAGCGTGCCTCCACCCTGGAGGAGGCCGACGTGATGGTGCTCAACACCTGCTGCATCCGGGAGAATGCGGACAACAAGCTGTATGGCGCCCTGGGCCGGCTCAAGGCCGTGAAGGCGAAGCGCCCCGACGCGCTCATCGCAGTGGCGGGATGCCTCGCCCAGAAGGACCGGGAGCTGGTCCGGGAGCGAGCCGGCCACGTCGACGTGGTCTTCGGCACCCACAACGTGCACCGCGCCGCGGAGCTCATCGGCCATGCCCGGCGGCATGGGCCGGTGGTGGAGATCCTCACCGAGACGGTTCGGGACGATGTCGAGGCGTTCCCGTCGGCCCTGCCGGCGCGCCGGGGGGCGAAGCACTCCGCCTGGGTCACGATCCAGATCGGGTGCGACAACAGTTGCACCTTCTGCATCGTCCCCGCAGTCAGGGGTCCCGAGATCAGCCGGCCTTTCGGCGAGCTCGTGGAGGAGGTAGGGGCCCTGGCGGCCGGGGGCGTCAGTGAGATCACCCTGCTCGGCCAGAATGTCAACAGCTACGGCCGGGATTTGGCCCTGTCGCGACGGGGGAGCGCCAACGGCAACGGGCGGACTGTCACCGGCGATGACGCGTGGTGGTGCGGATCGGCCTGGCTGGCCGATCGGCGACCCCGGCCACTGTTCGCGGACCTGCTCCGAGCGGTGGGGGAGGCCGACGGCATCCGGCGGGTGCGTTTCACCAGCCCGCACCCCAAGGATCTGCGTCCCGAGACGATCGCGGCCATGGCCGAGGTCCCGGCGGTGTGCGAGCACCTGCACCTGCCGCTGCAGTCGGGCAGCGACACCGTGCTTCGGGCGATGCAGCGGGGATACACGGCCGAGAGCTACCTGGATCGGCTCCGGGCCGCACGGGAGGCGGTCGACGACCTGGCCGTCTCCACCGACATCATCGTCGGGTTCCCCGGCGAGACCGAGCCCGACTTCGAGCAGACCCTCGAGGTGGCGGCCGAGGCCCGCTACGACAGCGCCTTCACCTTCATCTTCTCTCCCCGGCCCGGAACGACGGCGGCCGAGATGGCGGACCGGTTCGTACCCCACGAGGTGTCCGTGAACCGCTACGAGCGGCTTCGCCGGGTGATCGAGCGCTCCAGCCGCCTCGCCAACGGGGCCCGTATCGGCAGGATCGAAGAGGTCGTCGTGGAGGGGCCCAGCAAGAAGGATCCAGCCGTCATCACCGGGCGCACCCGGCGCAACACCCTTGTGCACTTCCGGTCACCGGCCGGCGCCGCGCCGCAGCCCGGCACCTACGCCTGGATCGAGGTCACCGAGGCCGCGGCCAACTTCCTGCAGGGTGCTCTGGTGGATCTCGAAGCGCCGCCCGCGGCGATCGAGGCGGACACATCCTCCAGCCGTCGTCTCATTCCTGTAGCCGTCGCCGCAAGCTGACTGAGGCGGTGACCTCGAAGCGGCCCGCACCACATGGCGGGGACCAGGCTGGCTCCGACCGCTTCGGCGCCGCCGGCGCCACCGGCCCGAGACCGGGACGGGAACACGCGGGAATGGGCGGCTCCGGTGCCATCGGGAGGAGCACCCCGCCCCCGGCGTCACAACACGACGCAGCAGGCCGGCCGCCGGCTGATCGGAGGAGACTCGCCAAGCGGCCGCTGGTAATCGTGGGCCCGACGGCCTCGGGCAAGTCGGAGATCGCCATGGGCGTGGCCCGGCTGATCGGCGGCGCGGAGATCGTGACCCTCGACTCCATGCAGGTCTACCGGGGCATGGATGTCGGCACGGCAAGCCCCACCGCCGCGGAGCAGGCCGAAGTGCCCCACCATCTGATCGACCTGGTGAGCCCGTCCGAGGACTTCGCAGTGGCCGAACTCCAGGCGGGGGCCATGGCGGTGATCGACGAGATCCGCGGTCGGTGCGCTGTACCCGTGCTGGTGGGCGGCACGGGCCTGTACGTGCGCGCCGTGATCGACGAGCTGCGGATCCCTGGCCGCTACCCGGCCGTGCGGGCCGCCCTCGAAGCCGAACCCGACACGGAGGCTCTGCACCAGCGTTTGGCCGAACTCGACCCGGTCGCGGCCGGCCGCATGGAGCCGTCGAACCGCCGTCGCATCGTCAGAGCCCTGGAGGTCACGGTGGGCAGCGGGCGACCCTTCTCGTCCTACGGCCCGGGGCTCAGCCATTACCCGGCGACGGCGTTCGTGCAGGTGGGCCTGCGCTGGGACAGGGATCGTCTCGACGAGCGCATCGCAGCCCGCTACCAGCGCCAGATGGCCGACGGCTTCCTCGACGAGGTGCGGTCCCTGGCCCAGGGTCCGATCTCCCGGACCGCGTCCCAGGCTCTCGGCTACAAGGAGCTGCTGGCCCACCTGCGGGGAGGGATGAGCCTCGACGAGGCCCTGGACCTGGCCATTGTGCGCACCCGGCGTTTCGCCCGCCGCCAGGAACGCTGGTTCCGCCGCGACCCGCGTATCCGCTGGCTCGACGCCCCCACCACCGTCGCGGAGGTGCTGGAAGTGTGGGTAGGCGATCTCAGCAAGCCCCTCTCCATGTAGACGTAGTTTTCCCCACACATTGTGGCTAACTACGTCAATTCCGTGAGCGGCCCGCCAACGCAGATGGGATTGCCGTGCTGATCCGCCCGTCGCCCGAGAGAATGTAGAGATGACCGGCGGGCTGCGACTCCACAAGCTCCACGGACTGGGAAACGACTTCCTCGTCGCGCTCGTCGACGAGCTGCCCACCGAAACCGATGCGGCCCGGGCGGCCGCCACGCTGTGCCATCGGAGCAACGGCATCGGCGCGGACGGGCTGATCTTCGCCGTCATCGACCCGCAGAGCGGCAGCGCGGGCTGTGCTGCGGCCATGCGGCTGTGGAACTCCGACGGCTCGCCGGCGGAGGTATCCGGCAACGGCCTCCGATGTCTGGCCCACGCCATCGCCCGGGCTCTCGGGGAGGCAGAGTTCGACATCGTCGTGAACACCGTGGCTGGCCCCCGCCGCTGCTCGATCCGGCCGACGCACCTGCCGGACACCGTCGTCGGGACCACGGAGATGGGCCGCCTCGGATGCGGGCCCCGTCCGGATTCCGCCGGCGCCGGCCCTGGTACCGCAGTCGAGGAGATCCTCGGTCCGGGCGCGATCGAGCGATGGGACACGATGGACGTAGGCAACCCCCATGTGGTGCTTGCGGTGGCCGATCCTGCCGCGGTGCCCCTCCGGCAGGCGGGGCCGGCGGTGGAGGCTCTGTTCGGTGGCATCAACGTCCACTTCGGTGCGGTCTCGGGGCCTGATGAGGTGACGCTGAGCGTCTGGGAGCGCGGCGCGGGCGCCACCGCGGCGTGCGGAACGGGGGCGGTGGCCGCGGCCGCCGTCTTCCACCGCTGGGGTGAAGTGGGCCAGAATGTGATCGTGCGAATGGTGGGCGGGGAGGCTCGAGTCGATCTCTCAGAGCCGGTAGCCCTCACGGGCGAGTCGACCTTCGTCGCCACGGTGGACGTCTCTGATGCCTGAGGCGGGCCCGCCGCCAGAGCCCGAAGACATGCTCGGCACCGACTCTGTGGAAGACGATCCCGGCATGGACATCGACGAGTCGGCCGCGGGCAGCGATACCCACCGGGGCGGGTTCGGGGAGTTCGGCGGCGACGGCGCTGGCCTCATCGATCGGGCCTTCCGGGAGCGCATCGTGCTGGTCGGCGTGACCCGACCGGATCGGGGCTCTTCGGCCACCGAAGCGTCCCTTGACGAGTTGAGTCTGCTGGTGGACACCGCCGGGGCCGATGCCGTCGAGCGGGTCTGCCAGCGGCGAGCCGCGCCCGATGCCGCCACCTTCGTGGGCGCGGGCAAGGCCCGCGAGATCAGGGCCCTCGCGGAGGCGGTGGACTGCGACACGGTGGTGTTCGATGACGAACTCAGCCCCGCGCAGCAGTTCAATCTGGAGAAGCTGCTGGGGCGCACCGCGCTGGATCGCACCGCGGTGATCCTCGACATCTTCGCCCAGAACGCCAGCACCCCGGAGGGCAAGGCCCAGGTCGAGCTGGCCCAGCTCCGCTACCGGCTGCCCCGCTTGCGGGGCGCAGGGAGGCGGCTGTCGCAGCAGGCCGGCGGGATAGGCACCCGCGGACCCGGCGAGACCCAGCTCGAAGTTGATCGGCGTCGCCTGGAGCGGCGCATACACAAGCTCGAAGGCGACCTGCGGCGCATCGCCGGCCACCGCCGCACGCAGTCCAAGGCCCGCAACCGCACCCGGAACCGGGCCGCAGCCATCGTCGGGTACACCAACGCGGGCAAGTCGTCGCTGCTCAACCGTCTGACGGCGGCCACCGTGGCCGTGGAGGACCGCCTCTTCGCCACCCTCGACCCCACCACCCGGCGCCTGGGACTGCCCGGTGGCGAGACCGTGTTCCTCACCGACACCGTCGGTTTCGTTCGCAAGCTGCCCCACCAGCTGGTGGAGGCGTTCAAGACCACGCTCGATGTGGTGCGGGACGCCGACCTGCTGGTCCATGTCGTCGATGGCGCGGATGGCGACCCCGACGGCTCCATGGCCGCGGTGCGGGAGGTCCTGACCGAGATCGAGGCCGACGAGATTCCCGAACTGGTCGTGTTCAACAAGAGCGACCTCGGTCGCGGCGCGGACCGCCTGGCGCAGCGCACGGAGGGGGCGGTAGCCGTGTCGGCCGCTACCGGTGAGGGGATGGAGCAACTCATGGGTGCTATCGGTGACCGGATGCGCCGCGTCGCCCGCGAGGTGGAGCTGATGGTGCCCTGGGACCGCGGCGATGTGCTCGCCGGCGTGCACCGCGAGGGCCAGGTGCTGGAGTCCACCGCGACCGAGCAGGGCATGAGAGTGCGGGCCCGCCTGGAGCCCGGCTCGGCGGGTGCCCTGCGCCCCTACGTGGTCGACGGAGGGGACATCGAGTGACTGCGGGCTTCGTGCCGCCCGTCTATCCCTACGAGCGCTTGAATTCACTGAGGGCCGAGGCGGCCAAGCTGCCCGGCGGCGCGATCGACTGCTCGGTCGGGACTCCCTGCGACCCGCCGCCCCCGCAGGTAGTGGAGGCGCTGGCCGCGTCGGGCACCGAACGCGGCTACCCAGCCTCGATCGGCTCGCCGGCATTTCGGGAGGCCGCGGCCGCCTGGGTGCAGCGTCGCTTTGGAGTCGGCGTGGATCCCGACACCGAACTCGCGGCATGCATAGGCACCAAGGAGTTTGTGGCCTCGCTGCCGCGCTATCTGAAGCTCCGCCTCCCCGACCGCGACACGGTGCTGTACCCGTCGGTCTCGTACCCGTCGTACGCCATGGGCGCGACTCTGGCCGGTTGCCGCGCTGTTCCGGTTGCCGTGGACGACAAGTTCCGCATCGACGTCGACTCGATCGATGGGCGCGACGCCAGGCGCGCCCTGTGCCTGTGGGTGAACACGCCGGGCAACCCGGCGGGAGCTCTCGACGACCTGGGGGCGGCCGCGGCCTGGGGCCGCGACAACGGCGTGCTGGTCGCCAGCGACGAGTGCTACGCCGAGTTCACCTGGGACGGGCCGCCGCGCACCATCCTTGAGCACGACACCGAAGGCGTGCTGGCCGTGCACTCGCTGTCTAAGCGATCGAACATGGCCGGCGTCCGAGCCGGGTTCTACGCAGGAGACGCCGAGTTGGTCCGTTACCTGCGCGAGTGCCGCAAGCATGCCGGCTGCATGGTTCCTGGCCCGGTGCAAGCGGCCGCGGTCGCCGCCTGGGTCGACCAGGACCATGTCGACGTCCAGCGCGCTCGATACCGGGAGCGTCTCGAAGAGCTGTCGGGGATCCTGCACGTGACCGCATCGCGGCTTGCTGCCTCCGGGTCCGACCCCGTAGCCCTTCATAGCTTCGCCGCTGTGCCTCCAGAGCTGCCGGAAGGCGGCTTCTACATCTGGGCGGAGGTGCCTGGAGGGGATGCGTGGGTCTGCGTGGAAGCGCTGGCGAGAGTGGGAGGCCTCATCGTCAGCCCCGGAGAGTTCTACTGCGAGTCCGGCGAGGCCGGCGCCCGCCGCGCCCGTCGGTGGATCCGGGTCGCGGCCGTGCAGCCCATGCATCGTCTCCGGCAAGCCCGCGCCCGGCTGGAGCACATCGACCTCGACTGAACAAACCGGAATTGGCAGCGTTCTGCACGCACGGCGTGCGTATTGCTGCCAGTTCGGTATGAGCCGGGCTGCGAGCTGGGAATTGGCAGCGTCTTGCACGCACGGCGTGCGTTGTGCTGCCAGTTCACGGCGAGGGGTTGTTTTCGGGCATCGGAAACGGCGCCGACCACTAGCCTGCCCAGCATGTCCGATCTTGAGTCCCGAATCGGCGAGCTCTGGGAGGCTCGTCCCGACCTGGATGCCGAAGACCCCGAGGTGATCGAGACGATCCGCGAGGCCATCGACGCTCTCGACACCGGCCAAGCCCGGGTGGCCGAGGTCCTCGACGACGGCACCGTCCAGGTCAACCAGTGGTGCAAGCAGGCCATCCTGCTGCTGTTCTCGACGGCCAGGATGAGCACTGTCGAACTGGGCCCCTTCGAGTTCGCCGACAAGATCCCGCTCAAGACCGACTACGCGGCCCGCGGTGTGAGGGTGGTGCCGGGAGCGTCGGCCCGCTGGGGCAGCTACCAGGCGCCGGGCGTGATCATGATGCCCAGTTACACCAACATTGGGGCCCACGTGGGGGCCAACACCATGGTGGACACCTGGGCCACAGTGGGGTCCTGCGCCCAGATCGGTGCCAACGTGCACCTCTCGGGCGGGGTCGGTATCGGCGGCGTGCTCGAGCCTCCGGTCGCCCAACCGGTGATTGTGGAGGATGACTGCCTCATCGGCAGCCGCTGCATCGTGGCCGACGGCGCCCGGGTCGGGCGGGGGACGGTGCTGGGAGCAGGGGCGATTCTCACTGGTTCCATCCCGGTGATCGATGCCTCCACCGGCGAAGAACTGGGACGGGGCGAGGTGCCGCCCTGGTCGGTGGCTGTGCTGGGCACCCGGGCGCGCCGGTTCGGTGGCGGCGAGTTCGGACTACCGGCGGTACTGGTGATCAAGCGCCTGTCCGAGGGTGAGCGACACGACAAGTCGGCCCTCAACCAGATCCTGCGCGACCACGGCGCCACCACCTGACGTGTCGCTCGGGCCACTGCCCGCGGGCGATCTGCTCGCCTTGACGGCCGCGCTGGTGGACGTCCCCTCGGAGAGTAATGCCGAGGAGCTGATCACCGACCTGATCGAGGCCGACCTGCAACAGACTCCACACCTGAGCGTGGAGCGCGTCGGCGACAACCTCGTGGCCCGAACCCGACTCGGCCGGGGACGGCGCATCCTGCTGGCCGGCCACACCGACACCGTGCCGGCCAACGGCAATGCTGAGGCCCGAGTCGAGGGGGATGTGCTCTGGGGCCTGGGAGCGGCCGACATGAAGGGCGGCATAGCGGTGATGCTGACGCTGGCCCGGGCCGTTGTCGCGCCGGCCGTCGACGTCACCTACGTGTTCTATGCTCGCGAAGAGGTCGACGCGGCCGACAACGGCCTGCTGGAGGTGGCTGCGGCCCGTCCCGGCCTTCTCCAGGCCGACGTGGCCCTGCTGGGGGAGCCGACGGCGGGCGCGGTGGAGGCTGGCTGCCAGGGCACGATGCGGCTCAAGGTGACGCTGGCGGGGGAGCGGGCTCACACCGCCCGCGCATGGATGGGCCGCAACGCCATACACCGGCTCGCGGAGGTGCTGGCCACGGTGTCGACCTACGAGGCCCGGCGCCCCGTGGTGGAGGGTTGCGAGTACCGCGAGGGCCTGCAGGCGGTGGCTGTGAGCGGCGGGGTGGCGGGCAACGTCGTGCCCGACTCCGCGACCTTGACGCTGAACCACCGGTTCGCGCCCGACCGGACCCCTGAGCAGGCTGAGGAGCACGTGCGGTCGCTTCTTGAGAGCGTGCTTGATGCCAGTGACACGGTGGAGCTGACCGATATGGCCCCGGCGGCCTCCCCCGGCCTCGGCGACCCGTTTCTAGCCGGTCTGGTTCGGCGCACCGGTGCGCCGGTGAGGGCCAAGCTGGGCTGGACCGACGCGGCATTCTTCGCGGCGCGCGGCGTGCCTGCGTCGAACTTCGGCCCTGGCGATCCCCGGTTGGCTCACACGGCGGGAGAGCGTGTGCACCGAAACGAACTCGTCTCGGTGCACGCCGCACTCGAGGGTCTGCTGATAGACGGCGTCTGAACGTCGCGGACGGTGCGGCTGAAGACGGTGCCTAGTACCGCCGCATCATGGTGACGACCCTGCCGTAGACGGTCACCTCGTCCGGCGCGAATTCCATGGGCTCCAGCAACTCGTTGGCCGGCTCGAGCACGATCCGCCCGTGGCCCCGTCGCAGCGTCTTCACCGTGGCCTCGTCGCCGGGGATTCCCGCCACCACGACCTCGCCGTTCTCGGCGGTGCTCTGGGCCCGGCACACGACGTAGTCGCCGTCGAGGATGCCGGCGTCGATCATCGAGTCGCCGCGCACCCGGAGCATGAAGAGGTCGCCCTCACCCGTCAGGTCGGCCGGCATCGGCACCAGCTCCTCCACGTTCTCCGCGGCGAGCACGCCGGAGCCCGCGGCCACCTCGCCCACGAGGGGAACATGGCGCACCGGGCGGCGATCGAGCGCGGCTCCCGAGTTCTCGTCGTAGCGGACCTCGATGGCCCGGGGCCGGGTGGGATCGACCCGCAGGTAGCCGGCCGAGTCGAGCACGTCGATGTGGGCCTTGACCGAGGCCGGGGACTTCAGCCCTACCTCCGACGCGATCTCCCGGATCGAGGGCGGGTAGCCGTGAACCCGCTGATGCTCCACGATCGCGTCGAGAATCTGGCGGCGACGGGCGGTGAGCGGCTTCCGGTTGGCCGGCGGCGTCATGACGAATCTCCGATCTCGGGGGTTCGGGTGGGTATGCGAACAGATGTTCGCTATAGTGCAACCGAACATTAGTTCGATCACATTATACGAGGCCCACGGGCACATGGGGGGAGGAACCCGTACACATGTTTGCGGAACACGCGTTCGATGTCAAGCATCTGGGGCGTCTCGGAAGAATCCATCCCGATGTCACACCCCCGCGGGAGGATGGCGGCATGGAAGCTTCTTGGCCGCCTGACCTCGCGTTGGTCCCCTCCGGTGTCTCGGCAGAACCGGCAAACGGGCAGTCCGTGCGGCTGCCGGAGGCGGTGTACCGCCGCCGCCGGCTGGCCGTGGCCATGATCGTGGTTGCAGCCTTGGCGCTGGTGCTGGCCCTGGCCCGACCCGATCGGGTACCGCCGGGCGAGGCCAACCCCTGGTCCTCGACGGTCGACGCCTCGCTCCCGGCCGAGCTGCCCGGCGTCTACGTGGTGCAGCCGGGCGACACGCTGTGGGACATCGCCCTGGCCATAGCGCCGGGTGATCCCAGGGCTCTGGTCCACGATCTGGCCGAGTCGTCCGGCGGTGCCGCGCTGGAGCCGGGCCAGCAGATCGTGATCGATGCCTCGGCGCTCTCGGATGACCCGGATGGGGCGAACCGGAAGCTCGGTCAGCAGGCCGTCGCCGACAGGTAACGCACGAACAGCGTGCCGGAGGCTTCGAGAAGATGGTCGATGGACAGGTCAATAGGCACGGTCCGCAGAGATCCGTGCACGATCCGGGGGCTGGCTCCCCCTGCCACCAGCGGCGCGATCGACAGGCACAGCTCGTCGATCACCCCGGCGTCGGCGAGCTGTCCGTTGAACGACGGGCCTCCCTCCGACAGGACGACTCCGGCGCCTCGGCGGTCCAGTTCGGCGAGGATCTCGGCCGGTTGGGGCCGGGCCGAGGCCAGTCTCACCACCTCGGCGACGGATTCGAGCGCCTCGACCGCTCCGGCCGCGGCGTCCCGGCCGGTGAGGATCAGCGGAGGGTCGTCGTCGGGGTGCTGTTCGGCGAACAGCGGCAGGCCCAGGCCGAGGTCCAGGCTGCCGCTCACGACGGCCAGCCTGGGACGGTCGGCGCGTCCGGCCGCGCGCCGCGCTCGCCGGGACGCGGCTCCCGGCCGGGGCAGGCCGTAGCGCTCGGCTCGCACCGTGCCGGCCGCGGCCAAGATCCAGTCGGCGCAGGCCCGCACGGCCGAGAACACGGCCTCATCGGCGGGGTTGCCGAGCGCCCCGCTGGTTCCGTCGACCGCGATGGCACCGTCGGCCGAGGCGATCATGTTGATCATCAGCCACGGCCGTCCCGACGGCTTGGGTCTCGGCAGAGACGGGTAGAACTCCATCGGATCGACTTCGGCGACCGGTCCCGGCAGAAGCCTTCGCACGATCAGACGGTACCGCCCCGGCGGGGTCCAGCCCCGCGAGCGGTTCTCTACAGGCTGACGGGAATCTCTGGACGGCCGGCGCGGCTGTGCACAGTGCTGTGCACAGCAATCCAGAGGTTGTTCCACAGTCTCGCCGCCGGGGGCGGCAGCGGACGTCGTAGGGTCTCGAGGGGGATGCCCGTGGCGCGCTCAGATAGAATTTCAGTGAGGTAATCCGATGACTCTGGCCTCCGAGCGGAACAGTCTCCTTGCCGGCACCGACCTCCCGCCAGACGGGGAGGACGTGGCGGACGACCCGGCGAGCAGCATCGCCTGGGAGCGGCGCGACGCGCGCCTGCTCGACCACAGCGACGGATCGGTCGCATTCGAACAGGCGGGGGTGGAGGTTCCGGCCACCTGGTCGCAGAACGCCACCAACATCCTGGCCCAGAAGTACTTCCGCGGGGCCCTCGGCACACCGGAGAGGGAGTGGTCGCTGAGGCAGGTGGTGGACCGCATCGTCGGCACCATCGTGCGATGGGGCGACGGCGACGGCTACTTCGCCGACGGGTCGGAGGTGTCGCTGTTCCGAGCCGAGCTGTCGCACCTGCTGTACACGCAGAAGGCAGCCTTCAACTCCCCGGTGTGGTTCAACATCGGAGTGGCCGGGGTTCCCCAGCAGGCCTCGGCGTGCTTCATCCTGTCGGTGGACGACACCATGGAGTCGATCCTGGAGTGGTACGCCGAGGAGGGCCGCATCTTCAAGGGCGGCTCCGGCGCGGGTGTGAACCTGTCGCGCATTCGGGCCAGCACCGAGCCGCTGAGCGGCGGGGGCACCGCGTCGGGCCCGGTGAGCTTCATGCGGGGCGCAGACGCTTCGGCGGGCACCATCAAGTCGGGTGGCAAGACGCGGCGGGCCGCCAAGATGGTGGTCCTCGACGCCGACCATCCCGACATCGAGAACTTCATCTGGTGCAAGGCCCGAGAGGAGCGCAAGTCGCGGGCGCTGGCCGCGGCCGGCTTTGACATGGGCGTCGACGGCGTCGACAGCGACTCCGTGCAGTACCAGAACGCCAACAACTCGGTGCGAGTCAGCGACGAGTTCATGCAGGCCGTGCTCGACGGCCGCGATTGGGATCTCACCGCCCGCACCGACGGTGCGGTGCTGAAGCGGGTGCCGGCGCGCTCGATCCTGCGACAGATGGCCGAGGCCTCCTGGGAGTGCGCCGATCCCGGCGTGCAGTTCGAGACCACCATCAACCGCTGGCACACGGCCGCAGCCACCGGCCCCATCACAGCCAGCAACCCGTGTTCGGAGTACGTCCACCTCGACGACAGCGCCTGCAACCTGGCCTCGATCAACCTGCTGAGCTTTCTCGACGACGGCGGCATTTTCGACTTCGCCGGGTTCCGCCGGGCGGTGCAGGTGGTGTTCGCGGCCCAGGAGATCCTCGTCGGCCACGCCGACTATCCGACGCCGGCCATTGCCGACACCACGAGGGCCTTCCGCCAGATCGGCCTGGGCTATGCGAATCTCGGGGCGCTGCTGATGGCCCTGGGCCTGCCCTACGACTCCGACCAGGGCCGGGCCGTGGCCGCCGCCATCACCGCGCTGATGACGGGCGAGGCCTATCTCACTTCGACCCGGCTGGCCGAGCGCATGGGTCCGTTCGCCGGCTTCCACGCCAACCGCGAGCACATGCTGCGTGTGCTCGAACAGCACCGGAGCGCGACGGCTTCCATAGACGAGGAACTCGTGCCCTCGGATCTGCTCGAGGCCGCGCAGCTGGCGTGGGACGAGGCCTGCGAGCGGGCCGACCGCCACGGCGTGCGCAACAGCCAGGCGACCGTGCTGGCGCCCACCGGCACCATCGGGCTGCTCATGGACTGCGACACCACCGGCATCGAGCCCGACCTCGGGTTGGTCAAGTCCAAGCGCCTGGTCGGGGGCGGAACCATGGAGATCGTCAATACGACCGTCCCGAGAGCGCTGCGGCGGCTCGGCTACAGCCAGGAGCAGACCGATCGGATCGGGGCCCACATCGCCGAGCACAACACGGTGGAGGGCGCGCCCGTCGAGCCCGAGCACCGGGACGTCTTCTCCTGCTCGCTGGGCGACAATGCCATCAGCGCCTCAGGGCACGTCAAGATGATGGCTGCGGTGCAGCCATTCCTGTCCGGTGCCATCTCCAAGACCGTGAACATGCCGGCATCCTCGACCGCCGACGACGTCGAGCAGCTGCTCATCGACGCCTGGCGGCTCGGCCTCAAGTCGGTGGCGATCTACCGCGACAGCTCCAAGGTGGCCCAGCCCCTCACCGTCGGAGACGGCGGGGCCTCCGCCGGTGCCGATGCCCCCTCCCCGGAGGCGGGCGTTCGGTTGGAGGGCGGATTGACGCCGGAGCCGGTGCGCCGGCGACTGCCCAGGTCGCGCCGGTCTCGCACCTTCGAGTTCCGCGTGGCCGACTGCAAGGGATTCGCCACGGTGGGGGAGTATCCCGACGGCCGGCCCGGCGAGATCTTCGTGAAGGTCTCCAAGCAGGGCTCGACCCTGGCCGGCATCATGGACGCGTTCGCCATCTCGCTCAGCCACGGCCTGCAGTACGGAGTCCCGTTGAGCGCCTTCGTGGAGACGTTCGTGGGTGTCCGGTTCGAGCCGGCCGGCATCACCGACGACCCCGACATCCGGATCGCCACCAGCCTCATGGACTACCTGTTCCGCAAGCTGGCGGTGATGTACCTGACCCCCGCAGAGAGGGCCGCGCTGGGGGTCTACACCACCGGCGAGCGCACCCAGCCCACCCTGCCCGGCGTGGAGGAACAGGTCACCGCCACCGAGCAGGGGCATGACCTTCCGCCCGATCCGCCCTCGATCCCCTCGCCCGCGCAGTTGATAGCCCAACTCGCGCTGGACGCGCCGTTCTGCATGACCTGCGGCGTTCCCATGCGTCGGGCCGGCTCGTGCTACGTGTGCGCCGACTGCGGCGCCACCAGCGGCTGCAGCTGACGTCAGCTGTCCTCGGCCTCGGCCGCGAGGTCCTTCTTGCGGCCCAGGTAGTTCTTGATCATCTCGCCGAAGCGGGCCGGGTTGTACACGTCCTCCTCGTAGCTCCAGAGGCCGTTGCCCGCGTACTTGAGCAGCGTGAAGTTGTACTCCTGGTGCAGGGACCCGTCGCCGGGGTCGGCCATGCGGTTCCATACGTGGCAAACCAGCCATCCCCGCTCCTCGTCGATGATGTACCACTCGATGGGGAAGTGGATCATCTCGTTGTTGGGCCACTGGCTCATGGTGGACTGGATCCAGTTGTAGATGGCCTCGCGCCCGCCCATGGTGCCGAAGTGGTGCTCGATGTAGGTGGCGTCCTCGGTGAAGAGGTCGGCCCACTCGCGCCAGTTCCCGCTGGTGCCGGCCTTCAGGGCCGTCTCCTGGTAGTGAGCGAACGCCTCCTCGATCTCAGCTCGGCTCCATCGGCTCATGGTTGCTGCTCCTTGTCGGTGGGTTGACCGTCTGCTGCGGGGTTGCTGCGGGGCAGCTCGAAGCGTAGGTGGCCGCTCAGGTCGCCCACGAGGTCGACAAGGAAGGTGCGCTCGGTGAAGCGCCACCGTCCGTCGATGCGGGTGAGGGTGTCGTGGTAGCGACCGGTGATGATCGTCTGCATCGGCGAGCCTTCCACCTGCTGCAGCACGGTGTAGACCGAGCGCACCCGGGCGACGTCTCCGTCGATCTCGACTATGGGATTGGTGGTGAGATGCCGGGTGCGGGGGGTGCCGTCGGAGTAGATCGTCACCGAGGACCGGTAACTCTCTGCGATGGCGGCCGCGCCCGCCGGTCCCGGCGCGCCCTGGGTGCCGTAGCGGAATGTGCAGTGCTCCATGAGTTCGCCGATTTCCGTGAAGCGGCCCGCGTCGATCAGCTCGGCGTAGCGGAACAACTCGTTGGTGATCGCGGTGACGTCGTAGGGGTCCATTGTCTCCGGACCGTAGTATCGGTCGGGCATGGCGCGCCTCCCGCTGCTCTCTCCGCGCACGCTCTGGCGTGAGGCTCTCTCCTTCGTCGCCGACCTGCGCCGCGAGTGGTCCCGGGCCCGGGTAGGCGGCCTGTCGGCCGAGATCGCCTTCTTCGGCCTTCTCGGACTGTTCCCGGCGGTGATCGTGTTCGCAGCCGCTCTCGGCTCGCTCGATGTCGTGATCGGGGCGGGCGCGGCCGCCGACACCGAGCAATGGCTCCTGGACCGGGTGGTTGAGACGTTCGGCAGCGACAACACGCTGAGAGCCACGGTCGAGGAGCTGTTCGACCGCTCCAACGCCGGGCTGATCACCGCCGGTGTGGTCCTGACCGTGTACGCGTCCTCGCGCGGCTTCACCGCCGTGGTCGGCGCCCTGGACGTCACCTACGGCCACGAGTACCGCAGGAACTGGCTCTCCACCCGGGTCATGGGCTTCGTGCTGACCCTGTTCACGGTGCTGGTGTCGGCCCTGGTGGCTGCCATGGTCGTGGTCGGCCCTCTGCTCGGCGGCGGAGAGGAGCTGGCCGACCGCTTTGGGGCCGGCTCCGCCTTCACCACCGCGTGGGACTGGTTCCGCTGGCCGGTCGTGTGCGTGGTGGTGGTCTGCTGGGCTGCCTCCATCTACCACTTCGCTCCCCGCCGCCGCACCCCGTGGCGCAGCGACCTGCCCGGGGCGGTCGTCGGCACCGTGTGGTGGCTCGCGGTGTCGCTCGGCTTCCGGGTGTACCTCGATGCAGCGGCCAGTGGGATGAACGCCGTGTTCGGACTGCTGGGAGGGGCTCTCATCCTGCTGGTCTGGCTCTATCTGCTGGCCATGGGCCTGCTCGTCGGTGCCGAGATCAACGGCGTGCTCAACGATCGTCGCGGCCTGAGCACCGAGACAGAATCCGCCCGGTAGGGATATTCTCGCTGGCGTGAGTGATTACCGGGTCGACCTTGGTGAGATTTCCTTCAACCTGCGACACGTTGCCGACCTCGATGGTCTGGCCAAGTTGGAGGAGTTCGAGTATGTCGAGCCGGACGTGGTGGACCAGGTCCTGGCGGAGGCCGCCCGCTTCGCGGAGGAGGTGATCGCGCCGCTGAACCGCGTCGGCGACACCGAGGGCGCTCGCCGGCTCGACGACGGCTCGGTGGCTACGCCTACGGGCTTCCGCGAGGCCTACGACGCCTACGTGCAGGCAGGTTGGGGAGCGTTGTCGATCGACCCCGAGTACGGAGGCGGCGGATTCCCTCATCTAGTGGGCTTGGCAGTGGAGGAGATGTTCACCGCGGCGTGTATGTCGTGGTCGCTGTGCCCGCTGCTCACCCAGGGTGCCATCAACATGTTGAGCGCTCACGGCACCGAGGACCAGAAGGCGCGGTATCTCCCGCCCATGGTCACCGGTAGGTGGACCGGCACCATGAACCTCACCGAGCCCCAGGCCGGCTCGGATCTCGGCGCGGTCGCGGCCCGGGCGCTTCCGCAGCCCGACGGCTCCTACCGTCTTGTCGGCACCAAGATCTTCATCACCTACGGCGAGCACGACCTCGCCGACAACATCGTGCACCTGGTGCTGGCCCGTACCCCTGACGCGCCGCCCGGCACCAGGGGCATCAGCTGCTTCCTGGTGCCCAAATATCTTCCGGACGAGCACCCGTCCTCGGCCGGTGTTCGCAACGACGTGCGATGCGTCTCGATCGAGCACAAGCTCGGAATCCACGCCAGCCCGACCTGCGTCATGGCCTACGGCGACGGCGAGGGCGCGGTGGGCTTCCTGGTAGGTGAGGAGAACGGTGGCATGCGGGCCATGTTCACGATGATGAACCACGCCCGTCTGAGCGTGGGACTGGAGGGGGTGGCCATCGCCGAGCGCTCCTACCAGCAGGCCCTCGCCTACGCCCACGAGCGCCGCCAGGGCCGCGCCCCGGGCGCGCCGGCAACAGAGTCCTCGGCGATCATCGACCATCCCGACGTGCGACGGATGCTGCTGGACATGCGCTCCAGCACCAGCGCCATGCGGGGCCTGGCCTACCGCAACGCGGAGGCGATCGACCGCGCCGGTAACGGTTCCGATGCCGAACAGCGTCAGGCGGCCGGCGAGCAGGCCGCGCTGCTGACGCCGCTGACCAAGGCGTGGGCGACCGATATGGGCTGCGAACTGGTCAGCGTCGGCCTCCAGGTGCATGGCGGCATGGGCTTCATCGAGGAGACCGGCTCCGCCCAGCACTATCGCGATGCCCGTATCGCCCCGATCTACGAGGGAACCAACGGCATCCAGTCGGCCGATCTCGTCGGCCGCAAGCTGACCATGCGAGACGGCGGGGCGGTGCGCGACCACCTGGCGCACATCGAGGCCACCGTGGAGGCACTCGATGGCACCGGGGAACTGGCTTCGGTGGGCCGGCACCTCGAGGCCGCGCTGCAAGCGACCGGCGAAGCCAGCGAATGGCTGCTGGCTGCAGGGTTGGCGCAGCGGCTGGCAGGCGCCGACGCCTACTTGAAGATGCTGGCCATCACCACCGGTGCAGCCGCGCTGACCGACGGCGCGCTGGCGGCTACCAGGCTGGGTGACCCCGATGCGGCTGCCGACCGCGCCGTGCTGGCCCGGTTCTTCGCGGCCAACCGCCTGTCCGGCGTGCCCGGACTGCTCGCGGCGGTAACCGAGCCCGCCGACGATCTCGCAGCCGCGACGCAGCGAATACTGGCGTAGAGGCCGAGCGGGGATCCGGTGGGTTGCGTCACCAGCGGCCTGATCGGGTCGATCCCGAGCCCCTCCCGCAATGGGTTGGAGCTGGGGCCGTTGGAGCTGCGCGCCTACGGAGTGATGATCGCGCTGGGCGTCCTGGCCGCGGTGTGGATGTCGCGGCGGCGGTGGGAGGCCCGAGGAGGCGATCCCGAGCAGATCAGCCGGATCGCGCTGTGGGCCGTGCCCGCCGGCTTGATCGGCTCCCGCCTGTACCACGTGATCACCGACTGGCGGAAGTTCCAGGACGAGGGCTGGCTCGAAGCCTTCGCCATCTGGAAAGGAGGCCTGGGAATACCGGGCGGGATGACAGCCGGAATCCTCGCGGGCTTGTGGATCGTGCGGCGCCAGGGCATGAACCGGGGCGAGACCCTCGCGGCGGTAGTGCCGGCACTGCCGTTGGCTCAGGCCATCGGGCGCCTCGGCAACTGGTTCAACCAGGAGCTGTTCGGCTCACCCACCGATCTGCCGTGGGGGCTGGAGATCGATCAGGCGCACCGCCCGGCCCAGTACCTGGATGTTGAGACCTTCCATCCGACCTTCCTGTACGAGGCCGTCTGGAATCTGCTGCTGTGCGGGCTGCTGGTGGTCCTTGACCGCAACCGGCTGCGCCGCCGCGCCCCGACGCTGGTCACCAACCCACGGCGCACAGACCGTCCCGGCTCGCTGCTGGCCGTTTACGTGCTCGGGTACGGGCTCGGTCGTCTGTGGATCGAGGCGGTGCGCATCGACCCTGCCAGCCTGGTGTGGGGCGTGCGGGTCAACATCTGGATGAGCATCGTCCTGATCGCGTGCTCGGCTCTCTACTTGCTGCTGACCCGTGGGCGGGCCGGCCCGGGGCCCCGACGTCCGGTCATGCCGATCTGATCACGCCCGCGTGATCAGTCGAAGCCCCGCAGGGGGAAGTCGGGCTGGCGCTGGAGCCAGTTGTCGGCCGGGTAGTCGGCGGTGCCGTCGATGAGGTGCATGGTGTAGGCGTGACGGCTGCGGTCCGACGTGTTGGCTGCACTCCAGTGCGGCAGCGTGCCGTGCAGGGCGATCAGCGTGCCCGCGGCGGCCTCCAGCGGTACGAGGCCGTCGACGGGGTACGGCGTGTCGTCGAGGATGTCGGTCACGGTGCCCCGGTTGCGATCGGAGGGATCGGTGAGGCGGAAGCGGGTCTTCACCGGGATCCGGTGGCCACCCGGTATCGCCCACATGCAGCCGTTGGCCACGGTGGCGTCCTCGATGGCGAACCACAGCCCGATCACGCTCTGGGGCTCGGTCCACAGGAAGCTGTGGTCGCAGTGGCAGATCACCTCGCCGCCGATGCCGGGCTGCTTGAAGATGTACATCGACTGCAGCAGGCGGGGGTCCTCGAACCCTAGATCGGCCGCCACCGTCGCCAACTCCGGCGTGCGGGAGAACGAGTCGAAGGCGGGATCGAGGTCGTGCATGGCGTGGCCGATCTTGTTGACCGCCAGCGGCATCGGCCTCGTGAGGCGCCCACCGGAGATGGCGCCGTCCTCGAAGAACCAGCGAATCGTGTCGCCCGAGCCGAGGAACCACTCGTCCTGGGCGTGGCTCTGCTCGGTGGTGGAGAACACCGTCAAGCCGCCGTCGTGCGCGGGGTCGATGCCGGCCAGCATCGCCTCCACGTGGGTCTTGAGCGCTTCGCAGCGCTGGCCCGGCACGAAGCCGGGCAGCACCAGGAAGCCGTCGCGCTCCCAATCGGCCAGCTGCGAGTCGTCGAGCACCGGCACGGCCCGTCCTAGGCCTCACCCTTGCGGTAGGCCAGGCCGTCGGCTCTGGGCATCCGGAGCCTCTGCGAGAAGAACACCAGCACGACCAGCACGATCACGAAGGGCAGGATCTCGATCCACCAGTCGGGCACCGTCGTCGACAGGAAGTACCACGCCGCCGCGCCGAGCCCGAGGCCGGCCGCGATGCCGGCGTCGATGCGCCGGCGCCGGCTCAGGGCCCACGCCACCACCGCGGCCAGCGCGATGGTGTTGACCAGCAGCAGAGCGTGGGACGCTGAGCCGTCGAGGTCCCGCAAGCCCACGCCGAAGGGATAGCCGAAGAGGAGGGCGCCGGCCATCACGCCTCCCGGGCGCCAGTTGCCGAAGATGAGCGCGGCCAGCCCGATGTATCCCCGCCCATTGGTCTGGCCCTCCAGGTATATGCCGCCGAGTTCGGGGCTGGCGATGAAGGCTCCGCCCAGCCCGGCGAGGGCGCCGCTGATCACCACGCCGTAGTACTTGTACAGGTAGATGTTGATGCCCTGGGTCTCGCCTCCGACGGGATGCTCGCCGCAGATGCGCAGCCTCAGCCCGAACCGGGTCCGCCAGATCAGCCAGGCGGTCGCCGGGACCAGGGCGAAGGCGATCATCGTGGTCAGCGAGAGCTGGGCCACCAGCCCCCGGGCCAGCCCGGTGAAGTCCGATACGAAGAACCAGTCCTTCTCGGTGAACCAGCCGAGGATGTCGGGCGTGTCCCAGCCGAAGAGGTCGCCCCCGGCCAGGAACGGGAAGGTGAACTTTCCCACCCCGGGGGTGCGGGGCGACTGGGTGATGGAGCCGCCGTCGTAGCCGGTGAGCACTTCCGACGACAGGAACCGGGTCACCCCTGGGGCGGTGACGTTTATGGCCACTCCCGAGATGATGTGGTCCACGCCGAACGACACGGTGGCGATGGCGTGGATGAGGCCGCCGAGGCCACCGCCGATCATGCCGGTGAGCAGGCCGGCCCATCCTCCGTAGTTGATGGCCCCCCAGGCGCCGAACCAGGTGCCCAGTATCAGCATCCCCTCCAGCCCGATGTTCACAATTCCGGCCCGCTCCGAGAACAGGCCTCCCAGCCCGGCCAGCATGATCGGCACGGCCCACCGCAGCATGGCCTGCGACGAGGTCACCGCGGTGAGGCGCTCGGTGTCGTCGAAGCCCTGCATCACGGTCAGCACCAGCACGCCGATGGCCGCGTAGACCATCCAGCGGGCCCACGCCGGCAGCCGTCCCAGGGCCGCGGTCATAACGCGGCCGCCGGGCTGGTGGCCATAGCGGCGGCCGCGGCGGCGGCCTCCTCGCGCTCGCGGATGCGCCGCACGACTTCATAGGCGATGACCGCGGTCAGGATGATGACGCCCTTCATGATCTCGACGATCTCACGGGACGCAGCCCCTGAGATCTGGAGGATCCCCGAGGAGACGTCGAGGAAGGCGAAGATCAGCGCGGCCACGGCCACCCCCGCCGGATTGTTGCGACCGAGCAGGGCCACCGCGATGCCGGTGAAGCCGAGCAGGCTGATCGGGTTGGACGGGTAGTAGCCGGTGTTCATGAGCTCCGTCATCCCGACCAGCCCGGCCACCGCGCCCGACAGAGCCATGGCGATGACCACCATGCGCTTGGGTGACACGCCCCCGACGTGGGAGGCGGTCGGGTTGGCGCCGCTGGCCCTGAGGTCGAAGCCGAACACCGTCCGGTTCAGCATCACGTGGTAGACGATCCCGACAGCGACGGCGATGACCAGCATGCCGGTGAGCTTCTTGCCCAGACCGATCTCCCGGGTGAACAGCTCCAGCCAGGAGTTGATGTTGGGAAGGATCCCGCTGTCCGCGATGGGCTCGGTTCCGACCCGGCCGCCGGTGGCCGATATCTCGCCGCCGGCCTGCCATTCCACGATCCACCAGGCCGAGAGGCCCGAGATCACCACCGCGTTCAGCATGATGGTGGAGATCACCTCATTGACGCCGCGCGTCACTTTCAGCACGCCGGCCGCGCCCGAGAACGCCCCGCCGACGGCCATGGCCACTACCAGGATGAAGGCGATGTGGAGCACCGCCGGCAGCTCGACCTGGGCACCGAGGTGGGCCGAGACGATGAAGGCCAGCAGGTACTGGCCCTCCACGCCGATGTTGAACAGGTTCATCCGGAAGCCGATGGCCGCGGCCACCCCGGACAGGTACAGCGGGGTGGCCCGGTTGAGGATGTCCACCTGCGTCTCGAGCTTGCTGGCGTGCCCGACCATGTCGGCGTAGGCCGCCAGGGGGTTGCTGCCCGAAATCAGCAGCACGATCGAGGAGAGCACGACCGCTATCACGACCGCGGCAATGGGCGCGGCGGAGGACAGCATCAACCGGTGGGTGAGGCGTGCCGTCATGGCGCTTCCGCCTCTAGAGCCGCGCCGGTCATGTAGGCGCCCAGGTCTCTCGGGGTGATCTCATTGGGGTCCAGGCTGGCCACCAGACGGCCCCGCAGCATCACCACGATGGTGTCGGAGAGTCCGATGAGCTCTTCCAGGTCGGCGGACACGAGCAGGGTGGCCAGTCCCTGGGCCCTAGCCTCGCGGATATCGTCCCACACTGCGGCCTGGGCCCCGACATCGATGCCGCGGGTGGGGTGGTTGGCGATGAGCACCGCCGGTCCCGCCACCATCTCGCGGCCCAGGATCAGCTTCTGCTGGTTGCCTCCCGACAGCGCGTGGGCGGACACCTCGATGTTGGGGGTGCGGACGTCGAAGTCGGCCTTGATCCGGCTCGCCCGGTCCCTCATGCCGGCGCGGCTCAGCCACGGGCCCCGCGAGTACGGCCCCTCGGTCTGGTGGCCGAGGGCCGAGTTCTCCCAGAGGGTGAAGCCCAGGAGCAGGCCGTCGCGGTGGCGGTCCTGGGGCACGTAGCCCAGGCCCATCTCGCGCCGGCTGCGCACCGAGAAACGGGTGATCTCGCGCCCGAGCAGGGTGATGGTCCCCTCGTCGGGGTCGTCGAGGCCGATGATGGCGTTCACCAGCTCGGCCTGCCCGTTGCCCTCCACTCCGGCGATGCCGACGATCTCGCCCCGGTGGACGCTCAGGCTCACGTCGTCGACTACCGCCCGGTCGCCCTCTCCGATGACCCTCAGGCCGTCGACTGCGAGGGCCACCTCGGAGGTCACGGTGGAGGCGCCCGCGTCCGGGACCGGCAGCTCCGAGCCGATCATCATCTCGGCCAGGTCGTGGGCCGTCACGTCCTCGGGCTTCACCGTGCCCACGGTCTGGCCCTGGCGCAGCACGGTGATGGTGTCGGCTATCTCGAGGACCTCGTCGAGCTTGTGGTCGATGAACAGGATGGTGGCGCCACTGGCCTTGAGCTCGCGGATGTTGCGGAACAGTTCGTCGACCTCTTGGGGGACCAGGACCGCGGTCGGCTCGTCGAGGATGAGGATCTTGGCCCCCCGGTACAGGACCTTGATGATCTCGACCCGCTGCCGCTCGCCGATCTCCAGCGTCTCCACCAGGTCGTCCGCGTTGATGTCGAGGCCGTAGGCCCGGCCGACTTCGTCGAGGTGCTCGCGGCCGGCGTCGAAGTCGATGCGGCCGAACGAGCGCATCGGTTCGGCCCCGAGGATCACGTTCTCGAGCACGGTGAGCTGATCGGCCAGCATGAAGTGCTGGTGGACCATTCCGATTCCCAGGTCGATGGCCTGGGCCGGCGAGTGCAGCTCCACGGCCTCGCCGTGGATCTTGATCGTGCCGGAGTCGGGCGGCTGCATGCCGTAGAGGATCTTCATCAGGGTCGACTTGCCGGCCCCGTTCTCGCCGCAGATGGCGTGGATCTCGCCCTCGGCCACCGCGAGGTTGATGTCGTCATTGGCCACGACGCCGGGGAACCGCTTGGTGATCCCTGTCAGCTCGATGGCTAGCGTCACGCGGCCTCCTTGAACGACGGCAGAACGACGACCGGGCCGGAGCTTAGAGGCCGCGCCGCAGAGTCACCGCTATCGCGGTCCGAAGTGTTTTGTCTCCCGCTCTTGTTCGCTGCGCTCACGGGCCGCTCGGGCCCGGGGCCTCGCTCTTGTTCGCTGCGCTCACGGGCCGCTCGGGCCCGGGGCCTCGCTGAGCGCCTGCGAACTCCTCTTGGTTGAGGCGACCGGTCCGCTCGGCCTCTGGGCCCGGCCCGGTCGCCAATACTCGATTGTCGGTTGTCGAAACGCGTCACGCGCTCCAACGCGCTGTGCCTAGGGCTCGGTCGGCACCGTGATCTCGCCCGACACGATCTGGGCCTTGAGGGCTTCGAGCTGGTCGGCGATGTCGTCCACGAAGCCGCCGGAGGTGCTGTAGCCGACGCCATCGACCGACAGGTCGTAGGCGGTCGGCCCGGCCTGCATCGTGCCGTCGATGACGGACTTGATCATCTCGAAGATCGAGACGTCCACCCGCTTGAGCATCGAGGTCAGGATGTAGTCGCGCACGCCGGCATCGGCAGTGTGGTACTGGTCGGAGTCGACGCCGATGGTCCACACCTTGGACCCGGTGGCCTCGCTCTGCTCCAGGGCGGCCTGGAACAGGCCCGCGCCCGAGCCGCCGGCTGCGTGGTACACGATGTCTGCGCCGCCCTCGTACATGGCCAGCGCGATCTCCTTGGCCCGGTCCGGGGCGTTGAAGCCGTCGAAGTCGGGGGCCTCGGTGATGTAGTCGCCGATGATCTCGATGTCGGGGTTGACGGCTCGGGCTCCGGCGTTGAAGCCGGCCTCGAAGCGCTCGATCAGGCCACCGACGTTGGCTACCCCGCCGATGAAGCCGATGGTGCCCGTCTGGCTCTTGAGGGCCGCGGCTGCGCCGACCAGGAAGGAGCCCTCGTGCTCGGCGAAGACCAGCCCGGCGATGTTGTCGCCGTAGGGCGCAACCGGGTCTGCGCCGAAGTTGAGCATGGCCGAGTCGACCACACCGAACATGGTGTCGGGGTTCTCGGCGCCGACTGCGGCGGCGTCCCCCTCGAACAGGAAACCGACGCCGATGACGATGTCGTGCTCGCTGGCGGCCAGCTGCAGCAGCTCGCCCCGGTTCGAGCCGTCGGGCTCGGGGGACGCCTCGGTGAAGGTGATGCCCAGCTCGGCGGCGGCCCGCTCGATGCCGGCGGCGGCCGAGTCGTTGAACGACTGGTCACCCCGGCCGCCGATGTCGAACACCAGCCCGACGGAGATATCGGTCATCTCGGGCTCGGCCATCTCTTCTTCGGGCTCGGCCATCTCTTCTTCGGGCTCGGCCATTTCCTCTTCGGGCTCGGCCATTTCCTCTTCGGGCTCGGCCATTTCCTCTTCGGGCTCGGCTGCCGGCTCCGGTTCGGCTGCAGCCGGTTCGGGCTCAGTAACGGTCTCGGTGTCGTCGTCGTCCCCGCAGGCTGCCGCGAGCAGGGCAAAGGACAGCAGGACCGCGAGAACGAGTGTTCCACGCTTACGCATTGGGCTTCCCTCCATGGATCTGTGAACGTTGCGCGCTCGAATGCTAACGGAGGCTGGCCGTTCGCGCGAATGCAACCTCTGGCGGCAACTAGCCAGCGGGCTCTGGGCCGGAGCTGAGCTTGGGCGAATGGCTCGCGGTCCATGCCAGGAACGTCTCAACCGGCCAAGTGTTCACGATGTCGTCGACGGGCACGTCGCAGCGCACTGCCTTGTCGGCGCCGTACGGCTGCCATTCGAGCTGACCGGTGGCGTGGGCGTCGGTGTCGACCGAGATCCTGCATCCCCAATCCACCGCCAGACGCAGCAATTCCTCGGGCGGATCCTGGCGCTCGGGCCGGCAGTTGATCTCAACCGCCTTGCCGAACTGGGCGCAGGCCGCGAACACGATGTCGGCGTCGAACGACGACGGCGGGCGCCCGCCTCCGACCACCTTGCGGTTGGTGCAGTGGCCGAGGATGTCGGTGTGCGGATTGGCGATCGCGGCCACCATCCGCGGCGTCATCTCCGCCGAGGGCATCCTCAGCTTCGAGTGGACCGAGGCCACGACCACGTCCAGTTCAGCCAGCAGCTCCTCGGACAGGTCCAGGGACCCGTCGGTGAGAATGTCAACTTCCATCCCGGTCAGGATCCTGAACGGCGCCATCTCGACGTTGAGTTGTGCGATCTCCCCCATCTGGCGCCGCAACCGGCTCTCGTCGAGCCCGTGGGCGATGGTGAGGCGGGCCGAGTGGTCGGTGATCGCTACCCACTCGTGGCCCAGGGCGGCCGCGGTGGTGGCCATGGCTCGCACGGACGCCCCACCGTCTGACCAGGTGGTGTGGCAGTGGCAGTCACCGCGCAGGCGCTCCATCACGGGGCCGCCCGCGCCGCTGGGCACCCGGCTGCGTCGCTCGAGTTGGGCGAGGTAACCGTCGTCGACGCCCGCGACGGCCTCGGCTATGACCCGCGCCGTGCTGGGGCCCAGACCGTCGATCTCGGTAAGGGTGCCTGCGGCGGCTCGCTCAGCGAGTTCGGCGCCGTCGAGGGCGTCAACGACGGCCAGTGCCCGCTGGAACGCTCGCACCTTGGGTGCGGGAGCAAGTTCGCGGTCCAAGTAGTGCACGGCAAGTCCTAGTGCCACCGAGGGCCGCATGGCTCCGAAGCTACCCGCCACTGGCCCGAGCGATCACGGCGCAGCGGCGCGGGGGCCGGGCAGGCGGTGACGGTTGGCGGCTACCAGTGCGTAGATCGGTCGGGCCAGCCAGCGCAGGGGCGGATGAACGATCAGGCGACCGATGACTCTCCATGCTCCGCCCGCCGCGACAAGGGCTCGGCCGACAGCGTCGGCGCCGCAGGAACGCTGCATGCCGGGACCGCGGTCGTCGATCCACCACACCGCAGCCTGGACGTCGGGTCGGGACAGGCCCAGCTCCTCCGGCTCGAGCGACTGCCAAGGCTCCACCCGGGCATCGGCGGGCAGGCGGGCCTCGATCCAGCGGGCCGACCGGACGCAGAACCCACACTGCCCGTCGTAGACCAGAATCACACTCCCCATCTTCGCATCGCCGTCACCCGCCCACCCGGAATTGGCAGCGGTGGACTCCTGTTTGGGCGTTCCCGGCTGCCAGTTCGCGGGGGTTCGACGGTAGCGTGATGGGCCATGTCCAAGCGCACGAGCAAGCGCCGCGCCAAGGCTCGCCGATCTAAGGCGAACCACGGACGCAAGCCCAACGCCGGCCGCAACAGCTGACCCGGCGATCCAGAGCCGGCTGGTGTCGCCGGCAGGACGCGGAACTCACGATGGAGCGATTCGGATTCGTTGGGCTGCCCAATTCGGGCAAGACATCGCTGCACAATGCTCTGGCCGGCGGCGATGCGGTCGCGGCCCGGCACGCCTTCTCCACGAAGTCGGCCAACGTGGGTGTGGCGAGGGTTCCTGACGAGCGCCTTCTCCAGCTGGCAAGAATGAGCGGCAGCCGACGGACGGTTCGCGCCTCGGTGCAGTTCACCGACATCGGCGGCCTGGTATCGGGCTCGAACCGGGGCGAGGGACTGGGCAACGCCTTCCTGGGGCACATTCGCGACACCGACGCGATCGTCTACGTGCTGCGTGCCTTTGCCGACCCCGACACTGCCGGTGATGACGATCCGCTCAACAGCCTCCGGGTGCTCGAGACAGAGTTGGCCCTGGCCGATCTCGACAGCGCCACCCGCCAGCTCGACAAGCTTGCTCGAGCCGCCAAGGGTGATCCCTCGCTGCGGGCTGGGTGCGACCTGCTCGCGCTGGCGATCGGGGTTCTCGAAGACGGCGTACCGCTGTACCGAGCTGGCTTCGACGGCGACACCAGGTCCGGTCTTCGCCCGTTCTTCCTGATCACTAACAAGCCGGTGCTTGCGGTGGTGAACATCGGAGAGGACCAGATCGAAGCCGCGGAGGACTTGGCCGAACCGGTGCGGGCCGAGCTGGGCGAGGCCGAGGTCGTGGCGCTTTGCGTTCAGCTCGAGGCTGAGGCGGCTCAGCTCGACGAGGCGGAGCGGCCTGAGATGCTGTCCGCTCTGGGCCTCGGCAGCGGCGCTCTGGACCGGTTCCTGACCGTCGCCTATCACCTTCTCGGACTCCGGACCTTCCTCACCACGGCTCCCAAGGAGAGCCGGGCCTGGACCTTCCGCGCCGGAGCGTCAGCCGTTGAATGCGCCGGCGCCGTCCATTCCGACATTCAGCGCGGCTTCATCCGAGCCGACACCATCCGGTGGGACCGGCTGCTGGAGGCCGGTTCCTGGGTCGCGGCCCGCGATCAGGGCCTGGTGCAGTCCGAGGGCAAGGACTACCGCGTGGCCGACGGCGACGTGCTGGAGTTCAAGTTCAACGTGTGAGGGTTGTTCAACGTGTGAGGGTTCCGCCAATCTCGCGACGCGCCGGACGCTGGTGCGTTAGCCTGCCTCATGCCCGTCGACTCCGATCAGCGACTGCTCTCCGAACTCGAGCCCAGCGTCGAGCGACTCTACGAGCGGCACCTTCGACAGACCAAGGAGTGGCATCCCCATGTGCTTGTGCCTTGGAGCCGGGGCAAGGACTTCCCGGCTGACTACGAATGGACTCCCGAGGAGGCGGGGCTCAGTGCCGAGGCCCGTAGCGCGCTGTACGTCAACGTCCTGACAGAGGACAACCTGCCCTACTACTTCCGGGACATCGAGCGCATGTTCGGCCGCGACGGCGCTTGGGGCCATTGGGTGAGGCGTTGGACGGCCGAGGAGGGCCGTCACGGGCAGGTGATACACGACTACCTTGCCGTCACCCGGTCCGTCGATCCCGTCAGTCTGGAGCGGGCCCGCATGGCCCAGGTGCAGTGCGGACAGGTTCCCGAGCCGCCCAATGCGCTGGAGGGTCTCGCCTACGTAACGCTCCAGGAGTTGGCCACCCGCATTTCGCACTTCAACACCGGGCGGCACATAGACGACCCGGCCGGCAAGGCCATCATGCGCCGGGTGTCCTTCGACGAGAACCTCCATTTTCTCTTCTATCGCGATTTGATGGGCGCCGCGCTCAAGGTGGAGCCGTCTGCCGCGGTCGTGGCGATCGCCAACCAGGTGAAGCGCTTCGCCATGCCCGGCGTGGGAATTACCGACTTCGATGCACACGCCCGAACGATTGCTGAAGCCGGCATCTACGACATGGCCATCCATCACGATCAGATTCTTCAGCCAGTCGTCATGCGGGACTGGAACCTTCCGAGCCTCGCCGGTCTATCGGGGGTGGCCGAGGCGGCCCGTGACAGGCTCCTGAAGTTGATCGACCGGATCGGCCGGGTCGGTCGGCTCATGCTGGAGCGCCGTGCCGAGCGCCGGTCGCGCCGGGAGCATTGAGCCGGCAGGGAGATCTCGCACCGGCGCTCCCCGTCGGGTGCATGCCAGAGACGATGGGCGAGGCTTCTGGAACTAGATTCTCGACCATGGCCTGGCTGATGGTCGGAGACCGGGTGGTGGCGTCGCTGGAGGTCGCTTCCAGCCGGCGAGACCGTCGCAGAGGTCTTCTTGGAAGAGATGGAATCGAGGGAGCCTTGCTGCTGGAACGGACCCGCTCGGTGCACTCGTTCGGCATGCGCTTCCCGATCGACGTAGCCCACTGTGACAGTGACATGCAGGTGTTGCGGGTGACCACGATGCGGGCCAACCGTGTCGGGCGCCCGGTGCGGCGGGCCGCATCGGTCATCGAGGCCGAGGCAGGCAGCTTCCGGCGCTGGGGGATAGCTCCCGGCGTGGAACTGGAGATCCGGCGGTGAGCGGTTCCGGGCTCGGGTCTGCACCTCCGGCGGTGACCGGTTCGCTGGTCTTGGTCGGCACGCCGATCGGCAACCTCGGCGACCTCAGCCCGAGGGCGGTGGAGGCCCTCGCTTCCGCTGACCTGGTCTGCTGCGAGGACACCCGGCGCACCGGACGACTGCTGGAGCGTGCGGGCGTGCAGGGGGTGCGGCTCCGGCGCGTCGACGAGCACACCGAGGCCGCGGCGGCCACCGATGTTCTCAAGCTGCTCGCCGGCGGAGCCACGGTCGCGGTGGTGACCGATGCCGGCATGCCCGCGCTGACCGATCCCGGTGGCCGGTTGGTAGCGGCGTCAGCAGAGGCCGGTCACACCGTCACTGTCGTCCCCGGCCCTTCCGCGGGTTTGGCTGCCCTGGCGATCAGCGGTCTTCCCGCAGGCCGGTTCTGCTTCGAGGGCTTCCTGCCCCGCAAGGGCAGGGCCCGTGCCGAGCGCCTGGAGCAGATAGCGCGGGAGGGGCGCACCACTGTGGTCTACGAGTCGCCGCATCGCTTGCGGTCATGTCTTGAAGACCTGGCCGAGGTGTGCGGACCGTCCCGCCGGGGTGTTGTGGCCCGTGAGCTCACCAAGCTGCATGAGGAGGTCGCGAGGGGGAGCCTCGCCGACTTGTGCGAATGGGCCACCGGCCCGGTGAAGGGAGAGGTGGTGATCGTGATCGAGGGAGCCGCAGAGGCCGTGACCGAAGCGACCGAAGATGAGCTCAGGGTCGAGGTCGAGTCTCTCGTGACCGGCGGAGCGAGCCGCAAGGACGCAGTCGAGGTGACCGCGGCGGCTCATGGGATATCGCGCCGCCGGGTCTACAACCTCGTTGTCAGCACCGGAGACTGACCTCGAACCAGCAAACGTTCGTAGTCGGCAGCTTGACGGCAAGGTCGTCATCCCGGCTGGGGAAGACGTTGGAATCTGGGGATAACGTGGCCCCTTATGGCGGTGCCGGTACTGGTCGCGGTGGCGTGGCCCTACGCGTCTGGAAGTCGCCACCTCGGCCACCTCGCCGGGGCTTACCTGCCGGCGGATATCTACGCCCGGTACCAGCGGCTGGCCGGCAACGACGTTCTGATGGTGAGCGGGTCGGATGTCCACGGCACGCCCATCACCGTGCGGGCCGATGCCGAAGGGGTTACGCCATCCGAGATCGTCGAGCGCTACCACTCCGAGTTCTGCTGCCAGTGGGAGATGCTCGGTATCTCGTGGGACCTGTACACCACCACCGGAACCGCCAACCACGCCGAAGTGACCCAGGACATGTTCTTGGTGCAGCTTCGGAACGGCTATATCGACAAGCGGGTCTCCGAGCAGTTCTACGACCCCGTCGGCGAACGGTTCCTGCCCGACCGCTACATCGAGGGCACCTGCCCGCGCTGTGACTACGGCGCAGCCCGGGGGGACCAGTGCGAGCACTGCGGCACCACCCTGGACGCCACCGACCTGATCGAACCGAGGTCCAAGATCAGCGGTGCAGTGCCGGAACTGCGCCCGACCGAGCACTTCTACTTCCGCTACTCGGACTTCACCGAGAAGGTCGACGCCTGGCTCCGGACCCGCCGCCGATGGCGACCGCACGTGCTCAACTCCAGCTTCGGCTGGACCAACGAGGGTCTTCAGGACCGGGCGATAACCCGTGACCTCGACTGGGGAGTGGAGTTGCCCGTCGACGACTTGGGCGAGGGCAAACGCATCTACGTCTGGTACGACGCGGTGATCGGCTACCTGTCGGCGTCCAAGGAATGGGCGGCCCGCCGTGGCGATCCCGACGCCTGGAAGCGCTGGTGGCACAACGACGACGCTCACCACGCCTATTTCGTCGGGAAGGACAACATTCCGTTCCACGCCATGCTGTGGCCGGCCCAGCTGATGGGCTACGGCGGCCTGCACTTGCCCGACAACGTGCCCGCGAACCAGTACGTGACCTTCTCCGGGGCGAAGATGGCCGCGGGCCGGGGCGTGGGCCTGACCATCGGCGAGGGCCTCAGCCTCTTCGAGCCCGACGCTCTGCGCTACGCCCTGGCCGCGGCCCTGCCCGAGCACGCCGACACCGAGGTCTCCATCGAGGAGATCGCTCGGCGAATCAACGACGAGTTGGTCGCCACTTGGGGCAACCTCGTAAACCGGGTGCTGTCGTTGGCCCAGTCGGCGCTGGGGGGCGTGGTCCCGGAAGTTGGAGACCGGCACTCCTCCGACACCGCCCTGCTGTCCGCCACCGACGACGCCTTGAGCGAGGAGGCCGACTGCATCGAGCGCGTGGAGTTGCGGGCCGGGCTCCGCCGCGCCATGGAGGCGGCTGCCAGGGTGAACGCCTACCTCAACTCGAATGAGCCGTGGAAGCTGGCCTCGGTGGATCCGGACCGTGCTGCGGCGGTGCTGGTGACTGCGCTGGAGGCGATGGCAGGAGTGCGCACGGGACTGGCCCCGTACCTGCCGTTCTCGACGGCGGCTCTCGACGGCCTGTTCGGTCCGGTCGAGCACTGGGAACGCCCCGACCTGCCGCCGGGAACGCGTATGCCCGAGCCTGAGCCGCTGTTCGCCAAGGTGGACCTGGACGCCATCGATCTCGCCGCTGACGGCGAGGACCGGGCCTGAGGGGGCGTGGTTGCTGTGGCCTGGGCCGATCACCATTGCCACCTCCCGGCCGGCGACGCGGCCGGCCCGGTGATCAACGACGCCCGGGCCGCAGGCGTCGGGGTGCTCGTCACTGTGGGTACCGATGTGGAGAGCTCCTGCCGCGCGATCTCGGTTGCCAAGGCCCACGAGGGGGTGTGGGCCACTGCGGGCGTGCATCCCCACGAAGCCTCCGGTGGCACGGGCGGATTGGAGGCCCTGATGGCGCGGCCTGAAGTGGTGGCTGTGGGCGAGACCGGACTCGACTATCACTACGACCACTCGCCGCGTCCCGTTCAGCGCCGGGTATTCGCCGCACAGGTGGAACTGGCCAATCGCAGGGACTTTCCGCTGGTGGTCCACTCCCGGTCGGCCTGGGACGACACGCTCGCGGTGCTCGACCGCGAGGGCGTCCCGTCGCGAACGGTGATGCACTGCTTCACGGGCGGACCCGAGGAGGCCGAGGAGTGTCTGCGACGGGGCGCGGTCCTGTCGTTCTCGGGGATCGTCACCTTCCCCAAGGCTCCCGAGGTGCGCGACGCGGCCCGCGCCTGCCCGCTTGACCGGCTCATGGTCGAGACCGACAGCCCGTACCTGGCTCCGGTGCCTCATCGCGGCAAGAAGAACCGGCCCGCGCTGGTGGGCGTTGTGGGGGCGGCGGTGGCCGAGGCGAAGGGCCTCGAGGTCGCGGACGTGGAGCAGGCCACCTGGGCGACTACTCGCGCCTTCTACGGGCTCGATCGGGAGGTCGACTGAGATGGGTGCTCTCGGCCGGGGCACTCGGGTGGGACTGGTCGGCACAGCCGCCCTCGCCACGCTGGTCCTGGTGAGCGCGCCCGCGCCGGCCCAGACGACATCGACAACGGCACCTCCCGGAGTGGAGCCGACCGAAGTCGTTGACGTGGAGGACTTCGAGAATCGGGCCCAGCGGTGGGCCGAGGCTCGTCGGCGGGCCCGCGAGCAGGCCCTTCGGAGAGCCGAGGAATTGGCTATCGCCAACAGGAGCACAACCTCCACGACGACCATTTCCACGACCACGACCACGACCTCCACGACTACGACTACGACCACCGAGCCGCCGACCACATCCACCGAGGCTGCCGCCGTCGAGCATCCGATACCGGCGGGAACCACCGAAGAGCAGTGGCACGCCCTGCGGCAGTGCGAGTCGACCCAGAACTACCGGGCCGTCAGCGTCAGTGGCCGGTACCGCGGCGCCTACCAGTTCTCGATCCGTACCTGGGACTGGGTCGCAGGAATGCACTACCCGGACCTGGTCGGGGTTGATCCCAGAGACGCATCGCCCTCGGACCAGGACAAGATGGCCTACAAGCTCTACGAGATCAACGGCTGGGATCCCTGGCCGACCTGCAAGAAGAGGCTGCCCTCCTGACCCACACTGAGTCGGAGTTGAAGGCGCTCATGGACCGCTTCGGCGTGTCGCCGCGCCGGTCCTTCGGTCAACACTTCGTAGTGGATCCCAACACGGTCAGGCGGATCGCCCGGCTCAGCGGTGCGGGGCCGGGGGACTGCGTACTGGAGATCGGTGCAGGGCTGGGCTCTCTCACCCTCGCCCTGGCCGAGACCGGTGCGGTAGTGCGGGCCGTGGAGGTCGACTCCGGTCTTGCCGCAGCTCTGCGCGAGGTGGTCGCGGAGGCCGGCGCATCCGATGTCGAGGTGGTGGAAGGGGACGCTTCGGTGCTGGACTTGGACAAGGTGCTGAGCGGCTCTCAGCGGTGGATGCTGGTGGCGAACCTTCCCTACAACATCGCCACGCCGCTGGTAGTGGACCTGCTGCGCGATGCCGCTTCCATCGAGACGATGGTGGTCATGGTGCAACGGGAGGCGGGAGAGCGACTCGCCGCGCCGGCTGGATCGAGAGTTCGCGGCATACCCAGCGTTCTCGTGGAAAGGCGGGGTACCGCTCGGGTGGTGGCCCGAGTCGCACCGTCAGTCTTCCGGCCCCGGCCCAGGGTCGAGTCGGTGGTGGTACGGGTCGAGCGGTCCCCGAGTCCGGAGTCGCTGAGGCTTCCGCCGGAGACGGAGGCTCGCTTCGAGCTGCTTGTGCGAACGGGGTTCGGTCAGCGCCGCAAGATGCTTCGTCGTTCGCTGGCCGGGCTGGTCACCTCTTCGGGGTTCGCAGCGGCGGGGGTGGATCCTGCCAGCCGCCCCGAGACGCTCACCCTGGGTCAGTGGGTCGGCCTGGCCCGCGCCCAGCCGTAGGAGCGTCCGCGAATGAGCGAGAAGCGTGTCGTGTCGCAGCGGTGCTATTCCCGCTCTTGTTCGCTGCGCTCACGGGTCGCTCGGGCCACGGCCTCGCTCTGCACGTCGCCGGGACTCGCACGGATCGCGGCCTATTCTCTCGGCCTCTAGACCGTCAGGACCCGGCGATGGCCCGCCACACCCGCTGGGGCGTGAACGGCATGTCCAAGTGATCGATCCCCAGTGGCGCCAGCGCGTCGAGCACCGCGGCCTGAACGGCCGGGGTGGACCCGATGGTTCCCGACTCGCCGATGCCCTTCGCGCCGAGCGGGTTGAGCGGTGTCGGCGTCTCGGTGTGGGCGGTCTCGAATCGAGGCAGTTCCGATGCGGCCGGGATGGCGTAGTCGGCGAAGTTGGTGTTGCGGGGGTTGCCGTCGGAGTCGTAGGTCGTCTCCTCGTAGAGGGCCTGCGAGATCCCGGTGGCCACGCCTCCGTGAACCTGTCCCTGCACGAGCAGCGGATTGAGGATCCGGCCGCAGTCGTCCACCGCGATGTGGCGCAGCACCCTCGTGTCACCAGTGTCGGAGTCGATCTCAACCACCGACACGTGAGCGCCGAACGGGTAGCTGGACTCGCTCTGGGTGAAGTCGGTCTCGGCGGCCAGCCCCCCGGGTTCGACTCCGGCCGCAAGATCGTCGGTCTCGGCGGCCGCCGCCAGTTCGGCCCATGACACCGTTCTCGCCGGCACGCCGGCCACGGCGAGGCCCCCGGGAGCCACCACAATGTCTCCGCTGTCGGCCTCCAGCAGGCCGGCCGCCAGGCGCCTGGCCGTCTCGAGGACCTCGTTGGCGGCTGTGAACACCGCGCTGCCGCCGATCTGCAGCGACCGGGACGCCACCGTGCCGGTGCCGCGGGGGACCTCCCCGGTGTCGCTGTGGATCACCCTGACCTGGTCGGCGGGCACACCCATCACCTCGCCCAGGATCTGAGAGAAGGCGGTGGCGTGTCCCTGGCCGTGGGACGCGGTGCCCACCCGGGCCGTGACGGTGCCGTCGAGTTCGACGGTGACCGATCCGAACTCGTTGAACAGACCGACCGCGGTTATCTCCACATACGTGCAAACGCCGATGCCGAGCAGCTTCCGGCTGCCCGAGGCCCGACGGAGGGCCTGTTCCGCACGCAGCTCGGGATATCCGGCCGTCTCCAGAGCCAGCTCGAGGGCCCGGGCGTACTCGCCGCAGTCCATGTTGGCGCCGGTGGGGGTGGTCAGCGGGAAGTCGCCGGGCTCGAGCAGGTTGCGGCGCCGCAGCTCGGCAGGGTCCATTCCGAGCTTGGCTGCAGCCAGGTCGACGATCCGCTCCAGCGTCACGGTTGCCTCCGGTCGCCCCGCCCCCCGGAACGCCGCCATCGGCGTGGTGTTGGTGATGGCCGCGACCGCCTCGTAGTGGACGGCCGGAATGCGATAGGGCCCCGATGCCATCAACATCGTGAAGAACGGCAGGAACCCTCCGATGCCGGGATAGGCGCCCACATTGCAGGTTGCCTTGATCCTGATCCAGCGGAAGGCGCCGTCGGCGGTCAAGCCGAGCTCGACGTCGTGAACCGCGTCCCGCCCCTGGGTCATGTTGACGAGGTTCTCGCTGCGGGTCTCCACCCACTTCACGGGCAGCCCCAGCTGCCCGGCCAACCACGCGACCATGACGAACTCCGGGTACACGACGGCCTTCGGGCCGAAGCCGCCCCCCACGGCCGGGGCGATCACCCTCACCTGGTCTCGCTGCACGTCGAGGGCTGCGGCCACGGCGTCGCGGGTCTCGTGGGGCCGCTGGGTCGTGCACCACAGCGTCACACCGTCGCCGCGGTCGCCGTCGCCAGGGGCCGCCAGCGCCGCGGACGGCTCGATCGGCGCTCCCGACATCCGATGGTTCACGAAGCGCCCCGTCACCACCAGGTCGTGCCCGGTCATCGTCTCGGGCGCGGCCTCGTTGGAGAACTCGACGGCCCGATTCGATCCGTGGGCCTCGATGACCACTGGGGCGTCGGGTTCCAGGGCCTCGAACGGGTCGGTCAAAGCCGGCAGCGGGCCGTAGTCCACCTCGACCAGCTCGACCGCGTCCACTGCCGCGGCCCGAGACTCGGCCACCACCGCCGCGATCGGGTCGCCCACGTAGCGGGCCTTGTCTGCCAGCGGTCGGCGGGCGAGCTCCGGTGGGAGCACTATGAACAGCGGCTGGGGGGCGATGGGCACGTCCGCGGCGGTCCACACTCCGAGGACGCCCGGTGCCGACCGCGCCGCTTCGGCGTCGACAGAGGCGATGCGGGCGTGGGCCATCACCGAGCGCACGAAGGCCACGTGCACCGTGCCGGACGGGTCCATATCGCCCACATAGCGGGCCGCACCGGTGAGCAGATCGGGATCCTCCCGTCTCAGCACTGCGTTGCCCATGAACGAGCCTGCAGGCAAGGTTCTCTGCCTCCCTTCGCTGCGAGACCTGTGGACTGTAGCTTTCGCGGTGTGATCGAGGCATTCGCGCCGGCGAAGCTGACGCTCAGTCTGCGGATCACCGGGATCCGGCCGGACGGCTATCACGAGCTCGACGCCGAGATGGTGACCCTTGATTTCGGGGACCGGCTCGAGATCACCGACGGCGAGTCCGGTGTGCGGATGCTCGATGGAGCGGGGAGAGAGCTCCATGGCATGGTCGGGCCCGGCGAGAATCTGGTCGAGCGTGCGCTGGCGCTGGCCGGGCGCCGGGCCCGGGTTACGGTGCACAAGCGGATCCCGGCCGGCGCCGGGCTGGGGGGCGGATCAGCCGACGCGGCCGCCGTGCTGCGCTGGGCCGGCACTACCGACGCGGCGTCGGCCGCGTCCATAGGCGCGGATGTGGCGTTCTGCCTGGCGGGCGGCCGAGCCCGGGTGAGGGGCATCGGCGAGATCATCGAACCGCTGCCCTACGTGTCCGAGCAGTACACCCTGTCGCTGGCGCCGGTGGGATGCGACACCGCGGCCGTCTACGCCGCCTGGGACGAGCTGGGGGGCCCTGCCGGCGAGCATGGCAATGATCTGGAGGACGCGGCGCTGCGGGTGGTCCCGGAACTGGCGGCCTGGCGCGACGGGTTCGGCGACTCCACCGGGCTGACCCCGAGGCTGGCAGGAAGCGGCAGCACGTGGTTCGTCAGCGGTGCCCACCCGGGCCCGGGCCGCGTCGTGGCTACCACCACCCGAGCGGCTGCTCGAACAGCCTGAGGAGTTCGCGCCCGACGTGTGGGGCGCTACTTGCGTCGCTGATGTCGGGTTCGCCGAAGCATCGACTACTTGCGTCGCTGATGTCGGGTTCGCCGAAGCATCGAC
>JAGWAO010000019.1:62590-83435 GCA_021296315.1 Acidimicrobiia bacterium
CGACTACTTGCGTCGCTGATGTCGGGTTCGCCGAAGCATCGACTACTTGCGTCGCTGATGTCGGGTTCGCCGAAGCATCTTCTTGTGCTTCTTCTTGCGCATGCGCTTGCGGCGCTTCTTTATGAGCGATCCCACGGAGGGAGAACGCTACACCGATGGGCGTCCGAACACGCATCTCGGCCAAGAGCAGCGCGCATAGGTGAGAGCCCTTCGCGCCGCATCGGTGTAACTCCCGCTCTTGTTCGCTTCGCTCACGGGCCGCTCGGGCCACGGCCTCGCTCGACTCCTCGCAGACATTCTCATTGGTCGCTCCCTATCCGCTCGGCCTCCAAGCTCGCTATTGTTGGCCCGGCCGTCCGCCCCCGGGCGGACGCCGATGGCCGGTAGTTCAACAGGTAGAACGTCGGACTTTGGCTCCGGATGTTGCAGGTTCGAGTCCTGCCCGGCCAGCACGACCAAGAGGCCTTGCGGAAGCCCGCGGGTCGTCCCGCGGCGCCGGCGCCGTCCTACAATGCCGGTCGCTATGAAGCAGCAGACCCAGAAAGAGCTCCGCATCGTGTCGGGGCGGTCAAGCGAGGCCTTCGCTGCGAGCGTGTGCGCGGAGCTCGGTGTCGAGTTGGGCACCAGCCACATTGAGAACTTCGCCAACGGCGAGATCCATGTGCGCTACGGCGAGTCCATCCGGGGCTGCGATGCCTTCATCGTCGGGACCCATGCCGAGTGGGCGGGCGGCTCCATCAACGACGCCATCGTGGAGCATCTCATCATGGTCGACGCGGCCAAGCGGGCCTCCGCCAAGCGCATCACCGTGGTGGCTCCCTTCTACGGGTACGCGCGCCAGGACCGCAAGGCATCTGGCCGGGAGCCCATCTCGGCCCGGCTGCTGGCCGACCTGTTCCTGGCGGCCGGAGCCAAGAGGCTGCTGTCGGTCGATCTGCACTCCGGCCAGATCCAGGGGTTCTTCGACGGTCCGGTCGACCACCTCACCGCGATGCCGGTGCTTCTCGAGTACCTGCAGTCCCTGAAGGGCGAGGATCTGGTGATCGTGTCGCCCGACGCGGGACGGGTGAAGGTGGCCGAGCGCTTCACCAACCTGCTCCACGCCGATCTGGCCATCGTCCACAAGCGCCGCCAGAACGCCAAGCACGAGGTGTCGGCCAAGGAGATCGTGGGAGACGTCAACGGCCGCACCTGTGTCATCGTCGACGACATGATCGACACGGGCGGCACCATCGTGGCCGCCGCGGAACTGCTGGCCGCCAACGGGGCCAGCCGGGTGATCGCGGCCACCACCCATGCCGTGTTCTCCGGGCCCGCGGTGGAGCGCCTCAGGGACTCCGTCATCGATGTGGTCGTCTGCACCGACACACTGCCGCTGACGCCCCGGAAGCAGTTCTCGAAGCTGCAGGTGGTGTCGGTGGCGCCCATCGTGGCCCGGGCCATCTCGGCGGTGTTCGAGGACACGTCGGTCAGCGAGATCTTCGGCGGCAACAACCTGGTTTAGCACCAGAGGCGAACAAGAGCGGAAAGTGTGGCCAAAGCGGCCCGTGAGCGCAGCGACCAGGAGCGGGAATCACTGCCCCCGGCAGTAGCCTCAAGCGGATGGCTAGGAACTTGGTGAAGGCCGAAACCGGCCGAGAGCGCGGCACCCGGCCCAGCCGGCGGCTGCGCAGAACCGGGCGTGTTCCCGCGGTGGTGTACGGCATGGGCTCGGAGCCGTTGGCGGTGTCGGTGGACACGGGTGATCTGCGGGCTGCGCTGAACACCGACGCCGGGCTCAACGCCCTCATCACGCTCGATGTCGACGGCGGCAGGCAGCTCTCCATCGTGAAGGACCTGCAGCGTCACCCGGTCCGCCGCGATGTGCTTCACGTGGACTTTCTGCGGATCGATCCCGACCAGGAAGTAGAGGTGGAGATCCCGCTCGTGCTCACCGGCGAGGCCAAGAAGGTGACGCAGGCGAGCGGGATGGTCGACCAGGTGATGCACGCCGTGCCGATACGAGCCAAGCCGGCCGACATCCCGGTCGAGGTCACCGCGGATGTCAGCGATCTGGAGGTCGGTTCGTCGCTGCGAGTGAGCGACATCGAACTCCCCTCGGGTGTCACCGCGGCCGGCGACCGGGACGCCACCTTCGCGGTGGGCCTCATCACTCGCTCCACGAAGGAGTACCTGCGCCAGCAGAAGGCCGAGGAGGAGGCGGCGGAGGCGCTCATCATCATGGGCGAAGCCGCTGAGGACGAAGAGGCGGCCGCGGCAGAAGACGAGTCCTGAGACCGGCCTGCGGGGCGGTCGTGGCAATCGGCTCGCGCTCCGGCTCCTCGGCCGACCTGCTGGTGGTGGGTCTGGGCAACCCGGGTGATGACTACGCCCGCACCCGGCACAACACCGGACGCTGGGTGGTGGACGAGCTCGTAAGGCGTCACGGGGGGCGGCTGCGCCGTGCCCGGCGCCAGCAGGCTCTGGTGTGCGAGCTTCGCCTGGCCGAGCGGCGGGTTGCTGCGGCTGCCCCAGTCACATGGATGAACGAGTCGGGGCGGGCGGTCGGGCCGCTGGTGCGCCGTTTCGGGATCAGGGACTTGAGCAACCTCGTTGTCGTGCACGACGAGTTGGACCTGCCCGTCGGGCGGCTGAAGATCAAGACCGGTGGCGGGATCGCAGGGCACAAGGGCCTGCAGTCGATCCGTGCGCACCTGCGCAGCGACGCCTTCACCCGTGTGCGCATCGGCGTCGGCCGGCCCGACGTCACGCCCAGGGGAGGCGACTACGTGCTCAAGCGGCCGGGTCGGGCGGAAAGAGCCGAATTGGAGGCCACCGTCGAGCGGGCCGCCGACGCGATCGAGCATTTCCTCGACCACGGCCTCGAGTCCACCATGAACCGCTTCAACGCGCCCTGAGTCTCAGTGGCCGGACTGCATCGCCTGCTGCCGCGGTTGGCCGAGCATCCCGCGCTCCTGTCGCTGCTGGGGCGGCGCACGTCCACACTGGCCGTTCCCACCGCGGCCCGGGCCATGGCAGTGGCCGGACTCAGCGCGGCGTCGGGCCGGCGGCCGCTGCTGGTGGCGGTGCCGACGCGCCTGGAGGCCGAGACTCTGTCCGCCGATCTCGCTGCCTTCCTGGGGCCGGGCGAGGTTGAGGAGTTGCCCGCCTGGGAGACACTGCCCTTCGAGAGGGTCAGTCCCTCGGTCGAGACGATGGGTCGCCGCTGCCGTGTGCTGCACCGGATGGCGGATGAGGGGCGGCACCGGCCTGCCGTGGTGGTCGTTTCCGCCCGGGCACTGGCCCAGTTCGTGGACCCGGCCGCGGCGACCGCGCCGGTCACCGTGCGCCACCGGGACATCCTCGACCAGTTCGAACTGGTGCAGCGCCTGTCGGAGTTCGGATACCGGCGCGAGCACCAGGTGGAGCACCGCGGGGAGATGGCGGTGCGGGGCTCGATCATCGATGTCTTCGGATCGACAGCCGCCGCGCCGGTTCGCATCGACTTCTGGGGAGACGATGTCGACAGGATCGCCGAGTTCTCGGTGGGCGACCAGCGTTCGGTGGCGTCACTTGAACAGGTCGAGGTCTATCCCGCCCGGGAGTTGCGACCCGACGCGGCTATGCGCGAGCGGGCCGCGTCGCTGGTGGCGAGCCAGCCCTGGGGCCGCGAGCAGTGGGACCGCCTGGCCGACGGAGCTCTCTTCGAGGGCATGGAGTCGTGGTGGCCGTGGCTGGTCGAGCGGCTCGCGGTGGTGCCCGATCTGGTACCCGACGACGGGGCGGTAGCCCTGGTCGAGCCCCGCCGGCTGGGTGACAGGGCCGGCGAGATCCTGGCCGAGGAGGAGGACTTGGCGGCCGGACTGGCCAAGACCTGGGGCACCGATGCGGCCGGGATGCCGCGGTTGCACGGCGGCTTCGAGGGCCTGCTCGGCGGCATCACCGCGCCGGTATGGATGCTCCCCACCGCGCCCGACTCCGGTGGCACGCAGGTTCTCGCCGCATCCGGCTGGGACCGCACCCATGGAAGCATCGAACCGCTGGCGGCGCGCCTTCGCGATCTGGCGGCCGACGGATATCAGGTCATGCTGGGCGCGCCGGGCTCGACCGCGGATCGGTTGAGCGCTCTGCTGGCCGACCACGGTGCCCGCGTCGAACCGTTGGACGCCAATCTCGACCGGGGCGCGGTGCTGGGTGACATCAAGCTGGCGGTGCTGGCCGAGACCGACGTGACGGGACGGCGGCGCACCCACCGACCCCCCAGAGCCCGATCGCGGGACCAGCGCCGCTTCCTCGCCGACCTCGCGCCGGGCGCCTTCGTGGTTCACCAGCATCACGGCGTTGCCAGATTCGAGGGGATGGTGCGCAGGGCCATTGGCGGCCATGAGCGCGAGTACCTGCTGCTCGCCTACCGGGGCGGCGACCGGCTCTATGTGCCCTCCGACCAGATCGACTCGATCCGCCACTACACCGGCGGGGAGGCGCCAACCCTGTCGCGCATGGGAGGCTCCGACTGGTCGGCGACCAAGAGCCGGGTGCGCCGGGCCGTGGCCGAGGTGGCCCAGGAGCTGGTTGTGCTCTACCAGAAGCGCATGACCACTGCCGGGCGCACCTTCGGGCCCGACACCCCGTGGCAGCGAGAGTTGGAGGACTCCTTCGAGTACCAGGAGACGCGGGACCAACTGCAGGCCATTGTTGATGTCAAGAGCGACATGGAGCGGTCTGTGCCCATGGACCGCCTGATCGTAGGAGACGTGGGTTTCGGCAAGACCGAGATCGCGGTGCGGGCCGCGTTCAAGGCGGTGCAGGACTCCTACCAGGTCGCGGTACTGGTGCCCACCACGCTGCTGGCCCAGCAGCACACCCAGACATTCCGGGACCGCTGCGCACCGTTCCCCGTAAGAGTGGAGACCCTGAGCCGCTTCCTGACTCCTCCCCAGGCTCGGGAGGTGCTGCGGGGACTCGAGGCCGGTGAGGTGGATGTGGTGGTGGGCACCCACCGGATGCTGTCCGCCGACGTGAGTTTCAAGCGCCTGGGACTGCTGGTCATCGACGAGGAGCAGCGCTTCGGAGTCCGCCACAAGGAGGCGATCAAGTCGATGCGGGCGGATGTGGACGTACTCACGCTCACCGCTACGCCGGTGCCGCGGACGCTGGAGATGAGCCTGACTGGCATACGCGACATGTCGCTCCTGGACACCCCGCCCGCCGACCGCCAGCCCATCCTCACCTACGTGGGGGAGCATGCCGACCGGCCCGTGGCCGAGGCCATCAGACGCGAGCTGCTACGCGAGGGGCAGATCTTCTACGTCCACAATCGGGTGGCCGACATCGAGCATGCCGCCGAGCGGGTGCGCTCCCTGGTCCCCGAGGCCCGGGTGGCGGTGGCCCACGGCCAGATGGACGAGGGCACGCTCGAGCGCGTCGTGCTCGACTTCGCCGACTACCGCTACGACGTGCTGGTATGCACGACCATCATCGAGTCGGGCATCGACATGCCCACGGTCAACACCCTGGTGGTGGACCGGGCCGACCGGCTGGGACTGGGTCAGCTGCACCAGATCCGGGGCCGGGTGGGCCGGGCCGGGCGAAGGGCCTACGCCTACCTGTTCCACCCGACCGACAGAGTGCTCGGCGAGGACGCCTACGAGCGGCTCAAGACCATCGGTGAAGCCACGCAGCTCGGGTCGGGCTACCGGATCGCCATGCGCGACCTGGAGATCCGCGGCGCCGGCAACCTGCTGGGCGAGGCCCAATCGGGACACATCGCCGCGGTCGGGTACGACCTGTACTGCCGTCTGGTCAACGAAGCAGTCGCCGAGCTGCGGGGCGAGGCGATCCGGGAACCACCCGAGGTGAGCATCGAGGTGCCCGTCGACGCCCACATCCCGGCCGAATACATCAGCCGGGAAGCGGCTCGGCTCGAGGCCTACCGCCGGCTGGCCTCCGTGACCGGGCACGATGAGTTGGATGACATCCGGGCCGAGTGGACCGACCGGTTCGGCCCCGTCCCCGAGCCGGCCGAGTCCCTGCTGTCCATTGGCAGGCTGCGAGTGGAATGCCTTCAGGCCGGTGTATCGGAAGTGGTGGTAACCCGCCGGGGCAGGGGCGCTCTGTCAGCGGAGCGCTTCGCGGCGCGCCTGGCTCCGGTGGACCTGCCGCCCAGCCGCCGAGTGCGGCTTCGCCGGCTCTACGGGGACCGGGCCATCCTGAAGGAGGACTCCCGGGAGCTGCACGTTCCCCTCCCAGCCGACGCCGGTCCGGTGATCGACCAAGTGGTGGCGCTGCTGACCGGTGTGGTGGCAGCCGATCCACCGGGCGATAACGCTGGCGCCGCTAGGGTTCAGACCTCGTGAGCCTCGTTCGCCCCATCGCAGCGGTCGGCGCGGCCGCGGCGACGGTCTTGATCCTGGCGACCGGCTGCGGCGCCTCCGCGGACGTGGCCGCCGAGGTCGCCGGGGTTGAGTACACGGTCGACGATCTGGACGACTACCTGGCCACCTCGGATCCCGACAATTCCGCGAGGGCACCCCGCGAGGCGGCCGCTCTCTGGCTCAGCGACTGGGTGTTCTTCTCGGCCGTGGAGCTGGAGCTGGCCGAGCGGGGAATGGCCGTGTCCAACGGCCATGAGGCGCGGGCGGTCGCCGAGATGACCCAGGCGGACCCCGCCTTCATACCCGGTGCCGGCGGCGGCGATGTCGCCGTCCACCAGCGGGCGATAGTCCTTGCCGCGCTGGAGTGGGCCGAGCGCGAGGTGCCCGGCGCGCCGGGCACTGGTCCGCTGCGCCATCTCTGCTCGAGGCACATTCTCGTCGCGTCGCAAGCAGAGGCGGACGCCGTTGCGGCCCTCCTCGACGCGGGGGAGGAGTTCGGGTTCCTTGCCATCGAACTCTCACTGGATCCGGGCAGCGGATCGCTGGGCGGGGATCTCGGTTGTGTGGTTGAGGGCTCCTTCGTGGCGCCCTTCGAGGCGGCCGCATACACGGCCGAGCCCGGCGCGGTGGTGGTGGCCGAATCGCAGTTCGGCTTCCACGTGATCGAGGTGATCAGTTCGGGTCCGGCGACCCCTGAGAACCATCCCCAACTCGACGCCGAACAGCTGGACTTCATGGCCGAGAACGCCGAGTTGGCGGCAGCCGAACGAGCCCAGACAGCGGTGCAGGACGAGCGCCAGCAATTGCTGATTGAACTGCAGGAGAACGTCCTGGAGAGCTACGCACCTCGGGTGCGGATCGACGAGCGCTACGGGTACTGGGATCCCGAGCAGTTCCGCGTGGTCCTGGAGCCGCTCGGGTAGCGGGGGTTGGTCTGCGTGGACGAAGACGCTGCCGATGGCGACTCGTGCTCCGGCGGCAACGCGGATGCCGATGGCGACTCGTGCTCCGGCGGCAACGCGGATGCCGATGGCGACTTGATCAGCGCGATCCTCCGTCTCGACGAGTTGGTGGAGACCTTGCGCGAGCAGTGCCCGTGGGACCGTGAGCAGACCCATACCAGCCTGCGGCGTTACCTTCTGGAGGAGACCTACGAGACGCTCGAGGCTCTCGACGCCAGGACCGATTCTGACCGCGACGGCGGTGGCGGCGGCAGCGAAGGCAGTCACATCGAAGATCTGGATCGGCACCTGTGTGAGGAACTCGGCGATCTGCTGTACCAGGTCTGGTTCCAGGCCCATCTGGCCTCCGAGCGGGATGCGTTCGACATGGCGGACGTGGCCCGGGAGGTTCACACCAAGCTGGTGGCCCGCCACCCCCATGTCTTCGGGGACGTGGAGGCCCGCGATGCCGATGCGGTGCGGGGCATGTGGGATGTCCTCAAGCTCCGCGAGAAGGGGCGGGACTCGGTGATGGACGGCATACCCGAAACGCTGCCCGCGTTGCTGCAGGCGGTGAAGGTGCAGAAGCGGGCCGCCGCGGCCGGGCTCATCATCGATGACTGGTACGAGCGCGAATTCGCCGAGACCGAGCGGGCCTTGGCCGACCTTCGAGCCGACGGGAGCGAGCGAGGCTTCGGTGAGTTTCTGCTGGCCGCGGTGGAGTTGGGGCGGCGCCTCAAGATCGATCCGGAGGATGCCCTGCGGTCCGCCACCGAGCGCGCCCAGCGCCGCTATCGCACACTTGAGCAGGACTCCGGATAAAATCGGCCTCCGCACCTGCGGACGCCGAGGGACTCAAGCGGAGCGGCGCCCGAAGTTGATGTCGAGCCGGGTTCGGCGCGGCGTCGCCAACGACCGGAGGTTCGCCGGTGAGTCGAATTGAGGCAGTCCGCGCTCGTGAGGTGTTCGACTCGCGCGGCAACCCCACCGTGGAAGTCGATGTTGAGCTGGAGTCGGGAGCGAACGGCCGGGCGATGGTCCCGTCGGGTGCGTCCACGGGAGCATTCGAGGCCGTGGAGATGCGCGACGGCGGCAGCCGCATGCGCGGCAAGGGCGTGCTGAACGCGGTCGCCCATGTCACCGGCGAGCTGGCCGGCGCGGTCCGGGGTCTCGACGCCGGAGATCAGCGGGCCGTGGACGCCGCGCTCATCGATGCGGACGGCACCGACGGCAAGGGCCGGTTGGGTGCCAACGCCATCCTCGGCGTGTCGCTGGCCACCGCCCGGGCTGCGGCCGCCGAGCTCGAGGTTCCGCTGTGGCGCCACGTGGGAGGGGCCAACGCCCACGTGTTGCCGGTGCCGATGCTGAACCTGCTCAACGGCGGCGCGCACGCCGACAACAACGTCGACTTTCAGGAGTTCATGGTGGTCCCGGTGGGCGCCGCGTCCTTCTCCGAGGCGCTGCACTGGGGCGTCGAGATATATCACGAACTGTCGGCGGTATTGAAGGGCCGGGGCCTGTCGACCGGACTCGGCGACGAGGGCGGGTTCGCCCCGAACCTCGGGTCGAACGCCGAGGCGCTGGCTCTGCTGGCCGAGGCGACCGAGCGAACCGGCCTGGCGTCGGGTGACGATGTCGGGTTCGCTCTGGACGTGGCGTCGACGGAGTTCTTCGACAGCGGTCGGTACGTGCTGGCCGGCGAGGACCGGACGCTGGACTCGAGCGAGATGGCGGCTGCGCTGGAGCGTCTGTGCGACGAGTACCCGATCCTGTCGGTGGAGGACGGCATGGCCGAGGAGGACTGGACCGGTTGGGCGGAGCTCACAGCCGCGGTGGGGGAGCGTGTTCAGTTGGTGGGCGACGACCTGTTCGTCACCAATTCCGAGCGGCTGTCCCGGGGGATGCGAGGCGGCGTGGCCAACGCGATTCTGGTGAAGGTCAATCAGATCGGCTCGCTCACTGAGACCCTCGATTGCGTCGAGTTGGCCGTCCGCGGCGGGTATGGAGCGGTGATGTCGCACCGCAGCGGTGAAACCGAGGACACCGTGATCGCCGATCTTGCCGTGGCCACCAACTGCGGGCAGATCAAGACCGGGGCTCCGGCGCGCAGCGACCGGGTGGCTAAGTACAACCAGTTGCTGCGCATCGAGGAGCAACTGGGCGAGGCGGCCTCCTATCGCGGCCGGGCTGCGCTGGCGCTGGGGACCAACCGGGAAGCTGCTGGCGCGTAATGAAGTCGGCTTGGTGGCACCGCTTGTTGCTGGTGGGTATGGCTGTGGCCATGGTGGTCGCAGCCGTGTTGCTGGGAGCGTCGTCGGTGCGCACTTGGATGGACCAGAACGCCCAGCAGCAGGAGGCCGAGAGCCTCGGGACCGAGCTCGATGCCCGGATCACCGCCCTCGAGGGCGAGATCGCCAGGCGGACCAGCGACGGCGGCGTACGGCGCGAAGCGCTCTGCTTCGGCCCCTACGTGAAGCCTGGAACCGAGGTCTACGCCGTGATGGGCCTCGAAGGCTGCGTTACGCGGCCCAGCGACCCCTAGCCGGAGGATCCCGTGCCCGCCCACCGGTTCGACGTCAAGGTCCGGTTCTACGAGCTCGACCCCTACGGCCATCTCAACCACTCCGCCTACATCCAGTTCTTCGAGACCGGTCGGGTCGAGCTCCTGGAGCAGGTCGGGATGGACCTGGAGTCCTTCGCAGCCCGCGGATACCGGTTCGTGGTGAACCGCATCCACACGTCGTTCGATCGGCCCGTGCACGCGGGCGACACGGTGACGGTCGAAACGGAGGTCGCGGAGCTGAGGCGGGCCTCGTCGACTTGGCGTCAGCGCCTGGTGCGCGGCGGCGAGGTGGTGGCCCGCCAGGAGCTGCGGGCCGCCATCACCGACAACGGCGGCAAGCCTGTGCGCGCTCCAGAGGACTTGGCGGAGGCTCTGGCTCCGTACTTCGTCGAATAGCGCCGCAACGAGGGGCGACGGATGCGGCCCCTACTTCGTGATATGGGGGTCACGGGCATATGATCGGGCGGATGCCGGCTGCCGACCTGCGCTCCGTGTCGTGCGTGGAAGACGTATGGCAGGGACTGCGCGACAACGCCTACCTGCCCGACGAGGCCCTGGCCACTGCGGTGTACCTGGCCCTGCGTCTGCGCCGGCCGCTGTTGCTGGAGGGCGAGCCCGGCGTCGGCAAGACCGAGGTGGCCAAGGTGATCGCCGACTGGGGCGGCGGGCGCCTCATCCGGCTGCAGTGCTACGAGGGCATCGACGCTGCCCAGGCCGTCTACGAGTGGGACTACGCCCGCCAGCTGATGCACCTCCGCACGATGGAGGCCACCGGGAGGGCCCAGGGCGCCGACGAGGCCAGCCTGGCCGACGAGCTCTACAACGAGCGCTTCCTCGTGCGCCGGCCGCTGCTGGAGGCGATCGAGGCCGGCGACGGTCCTCCGCCCGTGCTGCTCGTCGACGAGGTCGACCGCTCCGACGACGAATTCGAGGCCTTCCTGCTCGAGGTCCTGTCGGACTACTCGATAACCATCCCCGAGGTCGGCACGTTCGCGGCCGTCGACCCGCCGGTCGTGGTCATCACCTCCAACCGCACCCGTGACGTGCACGACGCTCTGAAGCGGCGCTGCCTGTACCACTGGGTGTCGCATCCCGGCGCGCGGCGCGAGGCGGAGATCATCCGGCTGCGGGCACCGGAGGTGACCGACACCCTCGCGCACGAGGTGGCCAACGCCGCGGCCGCCATCCGCGACGTCGGCCTCTACAAGCCGCCCGGAGTGGCTGAGACCATCGACTGGGCCCGCGCCCTGAACCTCCTCGGCGGAGCCAAGCTCGATCTGGCCAACGCCTCGGCAACGTTGGGCGCCTTGCTGAAGTACCGCGAGGATCGCGACAGGGTCATCGAGCACGACTTGGCCGCCATCGTGTCCGAGGCTGCAGCCGCCCCTCTCGCATGACCCAGCCAACGTCCGCGGCCACCGGGCCGGGCCGCGGCGACGCCGATCCGATCGACGTGGCTGTGGGGTTCGCAGGCGCGTTGCGCCGGGCCGGGCTGGAGGTCTCACTCACTTCCGCTCTGCTCTATGCGGAGGCGCTGTCGGTGTGCGACGTCAGCAGCCGGGCGTCGCTGTACTGGGCCGGCCGGTGTGCGCTGGTTCACCGCTTCGAGGAGGTCGGCGTCTACGACGCCGTCTTCGGGGCCTACTGGCTGGGCTCGCCGCTGGGTATGGCCAATCCCACCACCGCGGTGAGCGTCCCGGTGATGCTGCAGGTCGACGACGGCACGGACACGGCCACCGACGAGGAGGAGCCCGACCGCGATTCGGACGTGATCACTGTTCGTTACAGCGCTACCGAGACGCTCGCCACCAAGGACTTCGCCGACTACACCGATTCCGAGCTCGAGGAGGCCCGCCGGCTGATGGAGCGGCTGAGGTTCTGCGGCCCCACTAGGCCCAGCCGCCGTCTCGAGCCGACCCGGTCGTGCCGGGGCCGCCTGGACGTGCGGCGCACGGTAAGGGCCGCTATGCGCTCGGGGGGCGAGCCCATGCGCATGCACCGCCGCGTCAGTGGCCGCAGGCCCCGGCGCCTGGTCTTGCTGCTGGACGTGTCGGGGTCGATGGAGCGCTACGCCCGGGCTCTGCTGCGCCTGGTCCACGCCGCGGTCGCGGGCCGCAGCCGCGTCGAGGCTTTCGCTCTCGGGACCCGGCTCACCCGGCTCACCCGGGAGCTGTCGTCGCGTGATCCGGACCGGGCTTTGCGGGCCGCGTCGGCCGCGGTGCCCGATTGGAGCGGCGGCACCCGCCTCGGCTCGGGCCTGCGATCCTTCAACGACGAGTGGGGCTGCCGTGGGATGGCTCGCGGCGCGGTGGTGGTGATCCTCTCCGACGGCTGGGATCGGGGCGATCCGGCAGAGATGTCCGAGCAGATGCAGCGCCTCCGCCGGGTCGCCAATCGGGTGGTGTGGGTGAATCCCCTCAAGGCCTCGCCGGGGTATGCCCCCTTGGCGCGGGGGATGGCCGCGGCCCTGCCGTTCGTGGACGACTTTGTGGAGGGGCACAACCTGGAGTCGTTGGAACGGCTGGCCGAGCTCGTCCTGACCGAGACCGGTCGGGGCTCGCGGAGACCGCGGCCGCACGCAGCGGGTGAAGGTCCGGTTCCGGTAGCCGCGGGAGCGGAGCAGTGAAAGAGATCCTTGCCGACCTGGCTCGCTGGCGTCTGGCCGGGGAGCAGGCCGCGGTCGCCCGCGTCGTCGACCTCGAAGGTTCGGGGCCGCGGGCTCCGGGCGCCGCGATGGCGGTGACCGCGGACGCCGAGGTGGTCGGCTCAGTGTCGGGCGGTTGCGTGGAGGGCGCGGTGGTCACCGAGTCTCTCGAGGTGATCGCTACCGGCGACCGGCGCATCGTCACCTTCGGCTACAGCGACGACGAGGCCTTCGCGGTCGGGCTCACCTGTGGCGGGACCATCCACCTGTTCGTGGAGCCTCTGGAGTGGGATCCGGTCCATGACGAGCTGAGTTCGGATCTCGCCACTGAGTCCCCGGCCGCGCTGGCCACCGTAGTCGAAGGCCCTGGAACGGGTGCCAAGATGCTGGTGCGCCCCGAGGGTCTGGAGACCGTCGGCTCGCTGGGAACGCATGGCCTCGACCGGGCCGTGCAGCGCGACGCCCGCGGCGAGCTGGTCGCGGGACGCTCGGGTCTGCGCCGCTATTCGGAGCAGGGCGAGTACTCCGAGCAGGGCGAGATCCGCGGCGAGGAGGTGGCGGTGTTCGTGGAGTCGTTCGCCCCTCCGCCCCGGATGCTGATCTTCGGCGCGGTCGACTTCACCTCGGCGCTGGCCAGAGTGGCCAAGGTGCTCGGCTACCGGGTCACGGTGTGCGACGCCCGCTCGGTGTTCGCCACCTCCAAGCGGTTCCCGATGGCCGACGAGGTGGTGGTCTCATGGCCCGACCGGCTGCTCGATTCGGTCGGGGCGGGCCTGGGCCCCCGCGACGCGGTGTGCGTGCTCACCCACGACGCCAAGTTCGACGTGCCCGCCATCACCTCGGCACTGGCCACCGAAGTCGGCTACATCGGGGTGATGGGCAGCCGCCGCACCCACGACGACCGCACCGCCCGGCTGGTCGAGGCCGGGGCGACCGAGGATCAGCTGTCCCGCTTGCGCTCGCCCATCGGGCTCGACATCGGGGCGGCCACCCCCGAGGAGACCGCGGTGTCCATAGTCTCCGAGATCATCTCGCTGCGCACCGGGCGCAGAGCCGAGGCCCTCTCCAGCACCACCGGCCCCATCCATGACTGAGAGGCCGAGCGAATCCGGCGACGTTAGTGACGGCCGCACCGAGGGTCCCCGGCTGGGGGTGGCGGCCGTCGTGCTGGCCGCCGGGGCGGGCGTCCGCTTCGCGGGGGAGCGCCACAAGCTGCTTTGCGAGGTGGGGGGTGTGCCGCTGGTGCGCCGGGCGGTGGACTCGGCCCTGGCCGCCGACCTCGACGAGACCATCGTGGTCATGGGGGCCGTCGACCTGCTGGAGGTGCTGCCCGAAGAGGTGACGGTGCTGCACAACGAGGCCTGGGAGCAAGGGCAGGCCACGTCGCTGGCAGCCGCGGTGGGCTACGCGGGCTCGCGGGGACACAGGGCGGTGGTGTTCGGATGCGGCGACCAGCCCGGCGTGCCTGCAGAGGCGTGGGCGGCGGTGGGAAGCGCCGACTGCGACCTCGCAGTGGGCGACTTCGGCGGAGCCCGCCGTCCTCCGGTCCGGATCGGTGCCGCGCTGTGGAGCCATCTGCCCCTCACCGGCGACGAGGGCGGTCGGGTATTGATGCGCCGCAGACCCGAGCTGGTGCGGGCGATACCCTGCGAGGGGAATCCCGACGACATCGACACGCTGGAGGACCTCCGAAAATGGAACTGAACGACTCGTTTGATGTAGCCCATCCCATCGGCACGGTCTGGGGGGTCATTACCGACGTGGAGCGGATCGCGCCGTGCCTGCCGGGAGCGCAGCTCACCGGCAGCGACGGCGATGTCCACGAGGGCTTGGTCAAGGTCAAGGTCGGACCGATCACCTCCCAGTACAAGGGAAAAGCCTCGTTCACCGAGCGTGACGACGACGCCCACCGGCTGCTGATGTCGGCCAGTGGGCGCGACACCCGTGGCGCGGGGAACGCATCGGCGGAGATCACGGTGGCGCTCGAGGCCGTGACCGACACGTCCACGAGGGTTAGCGTCCATACCGATCTGACCATCACGGGCAAGGTCGCGCAGTTCGGCCGGGGCGTGCTGGCCGATGTGAGCCGCAAGCTGATGGGGCAGTTCGCCGACAACCTCGCCGAGCTGGTGGCCGCCGACGCTGCCGGCGACTCTGCGGAGGATTCGGACCCCGAAGCCGCCGCCGATGATTCCGCCCAGGTTGACGCGACCGAGACTGCGGCCCCCGAGCCCGCGGCGGAGCCCCCCGCCGAGGTCGAGGCCGTGGACCTGCTGGAGGTGGCCGGAGCCCCGGTGCTGAAGCGCCTCCTGCCGGTCGTCCTCGTGGTCATCCTGATCGTGATCGTGGTCATCATCGCCCTGGCCGCCTAGAACCCTCGGGAATCGAGGGCGGGCAGGCACTGGAGGTGGGGGCATCGGCGGCCGCGGGCGCGGTGCCGGGCGGCAGCGAGGACGATCTCGCCAAGGTCGCCTCGCTCCTCGGTCGGGAGCCCGCCGGGGACTTCGAGGTCGTCGTGCGGGACTCCTCGGGCGGCCCTGCAGTGATCCGCAACGCGCCCATCCTCGGTGACGGGCGGCCCATGCCCACCCGCTACTGGCTGGTCGACGAGCAGCTGCGGCGTTTGGTCGGGCGCTTGGAGTCCGAGGGGGGAGTGCGCGCCGCGGAGACGGCGGTCGACGCCACCGAGCTGGCCGAGGCCCATGACCGCTACGCCGCGGAGCGTGACGCCGCCGTCCCCGAAGGCCATCGGGGACCGAGGCCCTCGGCCGGCGTGGGCGGCACCCGCCGGGGCGTGAAGTGCCTCCACGCCCACTATGCCTGGCATCTGGCCGGTGGCGACGACCCGGTGGGGCGTTGGGTAGCCGAGCGCCTCGGACCGGGTGTGGCCGCGTCCCTGCGGAGGGTGCAGTGACCGGTGGTCCGGTGGCCGTGGTGGATTGCGGCACCAACACCACCCGGCTTCTCATCACCGGCGGCCAGGAGCCCGCGGCCGTCAGGCGCTCGGAGATAACCCGTCTGGGCAGGGGCGTGGACGCCACCGGCAGCCTGGATCCGTCCGCCGTCGAGCGCACCCTGGAGTGCCTGAGGGAGTACCGGCGGGCCATCGACAGTCACAACCCGACGGCGGTCAAGGTCATCGCCACCTCCGCGGTGCGTGACGCGGCCAACCGGTCGGAGTTCCTCCAGCCGGCCGAGGCGATCCTTCAAGCGGTGCCGGAGGTTCTGTCGGGACGCGAGGAGGCCGAGACGGCCTTCCGCGGCGCGGTCAGCCAGTTGGACCCGGCCGAGGGCCCCTATCTGGTCGTCGACATCGGCGGTGGGTCCACCGAGCTGTCTCTCGGCGAGCGACGGTGCACCGATGCGCTGTCGCTCGACATCGGCAGTGTGCGGCTCACCGAGAAGTACATCCGTCATGACCCGCCCCTGCCCGAGGAGCTCTCGGCATGCCTGACCGTGGCCGAACTGCACCTCGACGACGCGGTGCGGGCCATTCCCGCCCTCGGCGGGCCCTGCCGGTTGGTCGGTGTGGCCGGGACCATCACAACCGTGGCGGCGGTGGAGTTGGGCCTGGCGACCTACGACCGGGATCGGGTCCATCACTTCAGACTCTCGAAGGACGCGGCCGAGGACATCTTCCGCACCCTGGCCACCGAGGCGCTGGCTGATCGGGTCCACAATCCCGGACTGCATCCCGGCCGGGCCGATGTGATCGTGGCCGGAGTCTGCATCCTGGTGAGGATCATGCGGTACTTCGATTTCGCCGAGTGTCTGGTGTCGGAGGCCGACCTGCTCGACGGCCTGGCCCTGTCGCTGCTCGAGGCCTGACTGCTCGACCTGTGCCCGCTCGGCCTCTGGGGCTAGAGTGCGCGGCCGTGAGCACACTGCTGGGGCGGCGAGTGTTGCTGCGACCGTTGACACGCGACGACTTCGGCGCGTGGCGGGAAGTGCGCCGGCGCAATCGCGACCGGCTCAAGCGGTGGGAGCCGCGACCCCTGCCCGGCCGGCCCGACACCGCTGAGGATTCGAGGGCGTTCGCCGACCGCTGTGCGGCCCGCCGCCGTGAGCGCCAGCAGGGGACTGGCTACGGATTCGGGGTGTTCGTCAACAGTTGCTTCCGTGGCGAGATGAACCTGTCGTCGATCCAGAGGGGCCCGTTCCAGTCCTGCTATGTCGGCTACTGGATCGATGAGGCCGTCGCCGGCAACGGCTACGCCCCGGAGGCGCTGGTGGTGGCGGCCCGCTTCGCCTTCGAGGAGTTGCGGCTGCACCGGCTTCAGGTGTCCATCGTGCCCCGCAACTCTTCCAGTTTGCGGGTGGTCGGGAAGCTCGGGCTGCGCTACGAGGGTCTGGCCGAGCGCTACGTCGAGATCAACGGGGTGTGGGAGGACCACCACCGCTTCGCCATCACCGAAGAGGAGTGGCGGGTTCGCGCCCCCCATCTGATCGCCGAGTGGATCGCGCCCCGGCCGGTTTCTGCTCCCCGGGCTCCGGCGGGGAACCGGCAGCCCTAGTGGCCGAGCGGGTAGGCGAGAGAATCCGGCCTCATACGGGCGAGGCCGTGGCCCGAGCGGCCCGTGAGCGCAGCGAACAGGAGCGGGAAACACCCCGTCCCGACGCGACACCCCCGCACCCGGTACTCGGCCCGCGTGCGCTGCATGCGGCGCTCCCGGGCGACTACTTCCGGGCGACTACTCCCTGGAAGCGATCTGCGACTGGAGCCTGCGCACCAGATCCGTGAAGGCGGGCTGGTCCATGGACCACAGCTGGGGATGCAGCTCGTGGTCCACCGCGGCGGCCGAGTCTGCAATCTCGTCCAGCGACAGGATCGTGGCCTTGGTACGGGCCACCAGTTCCTTGGGCTGGGCCGCGGCCCGGGCGGCCAGTTCGTGGGCCCGCGCCAGCAGGGCGTCGTCGTCGACTACTTCCCAGGCCAGCCCGGTGCGCTGCGCCTCGTCGGCCGCCAGCACCTCGCCGAATATCACCATCGCCATGGCGGTGGTGCGGTCGGTCGCGTGACGAAGGCGCCAGGTGTGGCCTCCGCCGGGATGAATGCCGATCTGCAGGAAGCGCGAGTCGAAGCGGGCGTAGCGGCGCCCGGCCAGGACGAGGTCGCACGCCAGCACCATGTTCATGCCCGCGCCCACCGCGGCGCCGTTGACCGCGGCCACAGTTGCCAGCGGTGAGTGGGCCACCCGCAGGAATCCCTCGTAGATGCGGGTTATGCCGGTGGACCTCGCAGCCAGCAGATCGTCCAGATCGGCTCCCGCGCAGAAGCCTTTGCCCGCGCCGGTCACCACCAGAGCGCCGATGGCCGGGTCGGGCTCGAGTTCGTCCAGGGCGGCGACGATGTCGTCGTTCATGGCCTGGTTGATCGCGTTGCGTTTGCCGGGATCGTTGAGCGTCAGTTGGGCCACACCGTCTGAGACATTGATCATCACGTAGGACATGGCTCGCAGTATGGCGGGTCGGCGACGGTACGGTGCTCCGGTGCCCCCCGCTGCGTTCGCCTCCTTCGGCCATCGCAGCTTCCGCTACTTCTGGTTCGGCGGGGTCACGGCCAACTCGGCTCGGTGGTTCCAGTACGTGGCCCTGCCCGCGGTCGTCTGGGACCTGACCGCCAGCCCGGGGTGGGTCGGCTTCGCGGGGTTCGCGCAGTTCGCGGCCATGGCCCTGGTCGCGCCGGTTGCGGGTGTGCTGGCCGATCACTATCCGAGGCGCAAGATCCTCATGGCCTCGCAGTCGCTCATGGGCCTGGTTGCGGTGGCCATGGCCTTGGCCTGGATGCAGGGCGTGCGATCGCCTGCCGCTTATGTGGCGCTGGCTGCGGCTTCGGGGCTGGCCGGAGGTCTCAACCTGCCCGTATGGCAGGCCTTCGTGAGCGAGCTGGTACCCAGGGACCTCCTTCTCAACGCAGTCACCTTGAACTCCACGCAGTTCAACAGCTCCCGGCTGGTAGGCCCGATGCTGGGGGGCATAACCGTGGCCGCGGCCGGTCCGGCAGTCGCATTCGGGGTGAGCGCAGCGGGTGCCCTCGTGGTGGTGCTGGTGCTGGCGAGGATCGAGTCTCGCAAGACCGCTTCATCGGTCGGGACTCCAAGCATGCGGCTGATACGCAACACGATAAACGTGGCCCGGTACGTGGGGGCTCGCCGAGGCCTGGTAGTCGCCTTCATCACGGCGGCGCTGATCGGATCGGTCGGGCTGCCGATCCAGATGCTGACCGTGGTCTTTGCCGAGGACGTGTTCAATCGGGGACCCGGCGGATTCGGATTGATGCTCACCATGCTCGGGGTAGGAGCGGTGGCGGCCGCGCCGGTGGTGGCCTCCCTGGGTGGGCGGGTGCCGAGGTCCCAGATCCAGCGGGTTGCACTCGTCGTGTACGGCTTTGCCGTCTTGGCGCTGGCAGTGGCACCAACGTTCGGGTCGTACCTGGTGCCGCTGGCGCTGATCGGGGCGGCCCATCTCGCGTCGGCGAGCGCGCTCAACACCGCAGTGCAGCTTCAGGTGGACGAGGACCGCAGGACTCAGGTGATGTCGCTCTATGTGATGGTGTTGATGTCGTCCAATCCTCTCGGCCAACTTGTGTTGGGCCAGTTGATCGAGGCGGTCGGAGCCCGGCCTGCCTTCGGCGCATACGGCGCCTTGCTGCTGGCGGGAACGGTTGCGCTTCACGCGGTGGGCTGGTTGCGCGATCTGGACGTGGAGGTCGGGGAGTACTCCCCCGAGGTGGTGCCCGAGATCCATCCGACCACCCCGTCGCCGCCCCGCCCCAGGGGGAGCACACCCAACTAGCCGGCTCCGGCTGGAGATGGATAGGCGGGGTTTCTGCTCACCAGTCGATTCCCTCGTCGGGCGCTTCATCGAGATAGGCCGTTCCCTCGTCGCAGCCGAACTGGACCGGGCACCATCGGCAGGCCGGCCCCGGCGCGACGGTCGGCTCGCGATGACGGGACGCGATCTCTACATAGCGATGGGCACCGTCGATGACCCGCTCGGCCGCCGACAGCAGCAGCTCGCGGGTGACCTCCTCGGGGTGGAACTTGGCCTGGTCGAGGTAGTAGGTGGCCAGCAGCCGGGGCGGCAGGATGCGCAGGGCCTCCAGCAGGGCATAGAAGCGCAGATCCTCGCGATGGACGGGCGAGAATCGGCCCGTCTTGAAGTCGATGATCACCTTGCCGGCCACCGTTCCCTCGGGTTGGCCGAGCGTCAGGTCAGGCTTGCCCGACAGCACGATCAGACCTGCGTGAAGTTCCGCCCGTATCGGGCTGTCCGTCGTGGGCCTCCATTTGGGCTTGAGCGGCGGGAAGCACTCCAGGAAGTGGGTCATGGCTGTGCCTACTTCGGCTCTCAGCTCGGCCCGCTCAGTCTCTTCGCAGCTCTGCAGGTAGTCGGCGATGCTCTTGTCAGCGTTCTCGAGGCGAGCCATGGCCTCGTCGACCAGCGCCAGCGGAGATGTCTCGCCCCGCCAGTGCGCCGACAGCTCGATGGCCTTGTGAGTGACCGTGCCCCGCGCGGTGGGGATGGACCATTGGAACGGCGCGGCGAGTTCGGCCAGGAGCTTCCGCTCGCATCCGAGAGCCTGTACGAGCCTGAACTTGCTCAAGTAGAGGACATCGTCGTCGAACCGGTCCGACTTGATGATCGCTACCAGCGGCTCCAGGCGCTCCTCCAGCAAGAAGCGCAGTTCGTCGCGCAGGCTTGCGTCGAAGGTGGGACGCTCGCCCTTCGGGGCTCCTAGCAGGCTCACAACCTCCTGCTGGGCCGGGTTGTAGTCGGCTGCGCGCATGGCGTTGAGGGCTGGCTCCTTGGGCAGGGTGGGGGCGCTGTCACACCCCGGCGCGACCATAGTTCTCGTGGGAATGACATCACTCGACTTCGGCTCCGCAGCCCGCTCGCTCGCCCGGGCGTCCCGCCTGCGCGGCCTGGTCGTGCCCGTGTTCGCCAGCCCGCCGTCCCGCCCCGACCTCCACCGGTCTATTCGCCGCCGCAACGGATCGCCGGTCGTGTCCATCCGACTCCGGGACCGGCCCCGGGCGGCGGTACTGGCCGACATGATCGAGGGGATCGTGGTGGCCAACTACCTGGAGGGTGCCCGAGCGGACCTGGTGCGGTCGGCACTGTGGCTGGCCATCGACGGCGAGGGTGTAGAGGGTGACGCCGGCGAACTCACCTTGAGGACGGAGGTAGTCGAGACCGTCCCGCCCACGCCACCGCAATCCAACGCAGCCGCCGCAGCTTGACCTTGTTCGGACTGGCGCTCGGCGGGACACGGGCTACCGTGGCGAACGTGCCCGGGTGGCGCAATTGGCAGACGCGGCCCGCTTAAAACGGGCTGTCCTAA
>JAGWAO010000019.1:83446-84165 GCA_021296315.1 Acidimicrobiia bacterium
GGCACCCAGGGTTATTCCACACCAATAGCTCGCATGTTCCACACCAAGGATGCGCTCGAACGGCCTGAACGCACAGCGGGCCGAGTGAGTGGTGCCGGGAATCGGTACAAGAGTCGGTACACGAGGAATCAGGATCGGCTGGCATCTCTGAGGTCAACGCCCGCAACCGAGTCTTGGGCACCCACAGATAAGGCGTCGCTGCAAGCCCCATGATTCTCGTTGCGGGGGGTCTGGCCACAGCTATAGGATTGCATTTCCGTAATTACAGCAGTCGTATTACATCGGGGGTAGAGCGAGGTGCGAGCAACAATCGGGAAGGCCGGGTTCGAAGTCGAGCTAGTCGGGAGTTCGACCGAGATAGCTGCAGTATTGCGAGAGGTTCTAGTGAGCGGTGAGACGCTCGAATTTCCGGCATCGTCCGCACCTCCCATGGATTCGGGAGCAGCGGCTGAGGAAGAAGGAGAGAATGCCGTCTCCACCGACGGGCCGGGCTCAAGCGGAGCGCACACTGGTGATGACCAAGAGCGTGTCGGCGCGTTGAGGTTCTTTCAGGAGCGATCCCCCACCAACAACCGCGAAGCAACAGCTGTGGCCGCCTTCTACCTGACCGAGAGAGCACCCACGAGAGACAGATCGACCACCATCACAAAGGAACTTCTGGGCGACGTGTTCCGTCAGGCTCAGTGGAAGCTGCCCAAGCGGACGGATCAGACCCTCGT
>JAGWAO010000019.1:84205-102077 GCA_021296315.1 Acidimicrobiia bacterium
CAGGGCACAACCTTGTCGTTCACACACTCGGAGAGCGCCAGTAGCCGATGTCAATACGGCGATGCTTGACCTCGATCTGGTACCGCAGGAGTATCTCGCGTTTGAGAAGGACATCAAGAAGCGAGGTATCCGATGGGTCACCGCGCGCGATGACGCCCAGCGAATGCGAGCACTTTCCGCAGGGTGGATGAAGGAGTATCGACCCGTCTTTGCGAGTTCTCTGGGCGTGGTTGATCAACTCGTTCAGGTTGATGATGATGTGACGTGGCTCCGGTCCCGCTCCGGCGTTCGAACCGAGTCCAGTGAGTTCTGCGCGAGATTGCGGCGAATCGCCCGCACCATTAGCCGAGAATTGCTGCCCGTCTACGACGCGAATCGGTGGTCGCTGGCCTCGAACATCGCGAACCAGTCAGAGGACGGACCAATCCTGAAGAGGCTGACTACCGTCGATGAGGCGCTTGCCCGGAGCTACCGGCAGGCACTCCTCGACCTGAATGACCCCAACCGGCTGACTTACGTCGGGCCGGCCACTGAGCTGCGCGAGGTGCTGGGGGTGACCATCCGTCGGCTGTCCCCTCCCGACAACGAGATAGTTGATAAGCCGTGGTTCAAAGGGCACCTGGGCAAGCCAACGAGGGCAGAGCGCATCCGAGCGATCCTGGGCGACAAGGAACGGTCTGCACCACCGACTCAGACGCTAGAGATCATCGATTCGGCGATCGGGTCAGTTGCGCGCTCCACATACGAGCGTGCATCAGCAGTGACGCACTTAGGCAGGAACACACCCCAGGAGGAGGTCGACAAGCTACGGACCTGGGTGGAAGCGGTCCTCGGTGAAATCCTGCCCATGCCCGGGTAGTTCGTGTCGCGACCGAGGCGATTGCGGATACGGGCGGATGGCCAGGGGTGCCATTAGCCGAGGGCGACTACTGATCTGTGTAGCCAAGGTGCCTAGTTCGACAGGGCATCCAAGTCGGTTAGCAAGGCTCGCTGGCCGTCGATGTAGTCGCTCAAGGACTCTGGGGGGTGACCGGGAACGCCCCGGCAAGTATCAAGGTAGAACTCACCCGCAGCGATTTCGGCTCGGACGTTAGCCACAAAGTCATCAACAGCATCTCGTCGTGCTTTCCGGATTGCATCGGTGTCTTGAGCGAGTGCCGCAACCATGTCGAACGGGAAGCGGTTGGCGGCATCCTGAAAAGAGGGCGAGACGGGTGTGCCTTCAAGGGTTTCGAGGAAGTCGTTCATTACGCGGATCGCTTCGTGGTCTGCCTCCGCGTCGGCCTCCATCGCGACCTCTATGGCTCTGTGTGCGCCCCTGGCTGTCGTGGCGGTCCACGAATACACGTTGGCGAGCATGGACCGACATGGGATTTCGTCGGTGCTCATCGTTGCGTCGTCTGCTCCGCAGGCTGTCAGCGCTACTACGGCGAGGATGATTGGCAGTGCAGGTTTGCGCATCGGGGCGACCCTCCCGAGGTTGTGGCTCTAATCGCGAGAGCCTCCCGGCTGGCTCTCGCCTTGGCCGGGAGGCCCCTACGAGTTCGCATCTAGCGGTTGCTCGCTGCTGGCACCGTAGACGGGAGCCGCACTGCGCACAACCCGAGTAGCGTTCGGGGCCACCAGCAACCGGGTCCAATACCTGCGAGTCCACAAGACCGCCATGAGGGCTGCTCAAGAAAGCTCTAGCCATCTCCGCGCAGTTCGAAAACCGACTACCGAAGCGGCGGACGCCAACGCCTCGGCGGGGTCCACCGCGGGTAACGGACTTGTCAGCACCGGGGTCGACCGAGCCGTACCTAGCACCAACAACCATCACGAACACGTCTGCGTTCTCCCTCACGTTCCTCAGGCTGTTCTCGACCGTCGTCTCGGCCGCGTCGACCGAGAACGAGCCGTGCTCGGCCATCACAGCCCTCCACCCGAGCCCCTCGATGAACTCGCGAACCCGTCCACGGAGGTCGCTGAGGTCATACATCGTCGAACTCACGAAGACATTCGGCGGTCGGTTCTCCATTGGCTCTCCCGTGACTTGGGTCTACAGACTTCCGGTCTACCTACCGAGGGGAACATCCGGGCCCCTAGGCGTCGGCGGGGGAGATCTGTCCACTCTCCACGACCAGCCCTCACCATCGCCATCGCGACCTGTGGCCCACTGTACCCAGGGGGTCTCGGGTCGTTGGCGGAGTGTCAGCGGCGGCGCTTGCGGCCTCCGTCGTAGTAGCTAGGCCCTCCGCCAACGATGAGGGGTTCTGCCTGTCTCACCGTCTTCTCTACGAGCGCTTCAATCCAGTTCTCCAGCGTTCTGTCGTCTGCAGCAGCTACTCGTTGAGCTTCACTGTGGATCTGGGTAGACAACTCGACAACGATCGAGACCTCGCCCAGCGACCTCGGACCACCGAGGCGAGCCCCACCAAGTGGACTGGATTCCTTCAACGCGCCTTTCACGAGCCATACGATCCATGCCTCCAGACTCCTGCGCTGCTTCTCGGCCTCCTCGCTGGCACCTTCCGCGACGCGGGATGACAGTGAGATGGACACCTGAGTATCAGGATCGTCTTGTTGGACAGAAGGCCCCGATGCACCAACAGCCCGGAAGCGAGCCGCTTTATCGGTGGGTTCCTCTGGGCCGGGGTGAATCATCGTCGTGTCGCCTCCGGTTGGTTCCGTCGCGGTGGATGCGTCGCCTCGAGATCGAACCTTTGTCGACAGTTCCCGGCCGAGTCGCACACACAGACGGAAGAGAGCGCCAACCCAGCGTCTCACCGAGGGGATCATTGCGGCCACGACGGACCCGACGACTGCTGCCGCGATGGCCGTAACGAGCGCAGAGGACTCGGGCATCGGCGACACGTTATTCGGGTCAACACACCATCAGCGGCGAAGGCGCTCACTCCGCGGCCGCGTCCCGCGGTACGCACTCGCCGTCACGCCCATACCCCGATCGGCCGACTTCCATCCGCAAACCCACCGATCAGCGCTGATACCCCCGATGAGCCTGAATCGCGGCTACCAGACGGTGCAACTTGCAACTCACGCAAATCTCGCTCAGGCGTCTAGGGTTTCGTCTTGGCCGTTGCCGAGTGAGTACGCATCCGCTGTGTCATCGGACGCGGGCATGAACGGATCGTGAGATCGGGAGCAGCTCCATGACGCAGACCGCGACCACACGACCGAGGCTTGCCGCTATTGGGCTCAAGGAGCCCCAGATCGAGTCAGTGGCCCCCCTGTGTGGAAGCCTGAGAACACACAGCACGCTGAGTTCGTATCTCATGAACTACAACTGGACTGAGACTGACATAACAATTCTGCGCAATCCTGGGCTACAACCGACCAGCCCAGTGAGAGGGCTTGTACTTGCGATCGGGTCGTCCAGCTTCACATGGATAGGACATCACCCGACCCGGAGGCACGACGAGCGGCGTCTGAGCACCCACACCAACACCGAACGCGAGCTGGAGGTTCCCGCCGACTGCCCTGACGGGTACAGACATCTCGCTTCCGAGTTGGCCAAGCGCATGAGTCGGGCCGCTGACCCGCCCTTCACGTTCTCGTTCGCGGGCACCGTCCAAGAAGATGATCTCCTGGTCAAGACAACATCGGGAAGGGCTGTTGCGCGCCGATACGTCTTCCCTCACGCGCAGGGCTCGCCCACCGATCGGGTGGCACTGGCGCTTGCCCTGCCCGAAGAGGTCACCCTCCCAGCGTGGTTGCGGGCCTTTCTCGCCGACATTCACGAAGTCGATCCGACCAATGTCCCCAGGCTCCACCCCGCTTGGCGGATCCTGCAGACTGGTACACCCCTGAGGAGGCACGGCTAGCGCAGCGGCTATCGGAGATCGCCGTCTCAATGGATCAACTCGAGAGCGAACGGGAGCGAATCCGGGCTGAGTTAGCCACTGCGGGTGAGCAAGCCGACGCCGGGATGAGACGCTGCATCTGGAATGACGGGGACGAGCTAGTCGAAGCTGTCGGGCACATCCTTGAGGATCTCGGGTTCGCAGTGCGCCCGATGGACGCCGAAACAGCACCGGGCGAGCCGAAACGAGAAGATCTCCGCCTCACGCTCGCAGACCTGCATGGATGGGAGGCCATCGCGGAGGTCAAGGGCTACCCCAACGGCACCAAGACGAGCGACTCCCGCCAAATCCGAGAGCACCGCGACCGCTACAGAGATGAGGAAGGCAGGTTTCCTGACCTGACGCTCTGGGTCGCCAACCCGTACAGGTTCATGGACCCAGCATCCCGGCCCACTCCCGATAGCAACGTTAACGACACGGCTACAGGCATTGGAGCGGTCCACGTCCTTACCATCGACCTGTACCGCCTATGGATGCTCGTCAAGTCAGGAAACCTCCCAGCCGCACAAGCAGCGCAGCAACTGGTTGACGCATCGGAGGGCGCGTGGGTGTCGCCAATGGTCGAGCCTGGATTGCCCTAATCGACGTTGTGAGGCCCCAGACACCGCGTCTACCGCACGCATCAACATTCAGCCTGCCCTGCGGTCGTTGCATCCTCGCCCTCGCCGAGTGGGGGAACCGCACCTCCCTGAATGGGGGAATGACCAAGATCCTCAGATTCCACCTGTGCTGAACTGGGGTTATTCTGGTGTCGAGGAGCCCACCCAGCCAGACCGCCGTATGAGCATCCATATGCAGCCATATCAAGAGTTTTCCCTCGACGGAAGCACTTGGGCTGCGGGCGGTCGGCGAGTGCGAGGAGGTCGCCGTGTTCCGTCTGAAGTCCCTGGATCACGTTGTGCTGCGCGTGGCCGACGTCGAGCGGTGCCTGGAGTTCTATGAGACCGTGCTCGGCTGCACCGTCGAACAGGCCCGTGCCGACATCGGCCTGTACCAGTTGCGTGCGGGGGACTCCATAATCGACTTGGCCGATGTTGCCGGCCCGGTCGGGAGCGAGGGCGGCCCTGCACCAGGTGCTACGGGCCACAACATGGACCACTTCTGCATCCGCGTAGAGCCCTTCGATGAGGACCAACTCCGCCGGCACTTCGCCAACCACGGCATCGAGGTCGGGCCCGTGCTCAACAACTGGGGAGGCGATGGACGGGGACCATCGCTGTACATCGAGGATCCCGAGGGAAACGGAATCGAGGTGAAGGGCCCGCCGATCCACCCCTACGACCCCGAAGTCGGCTACGTGCCCTGATCGGATCCATACCTTCCAGCGCCAGCGCTGGCTGACGCCCGACTCGGCTCAGTGTGCGCTTTGCGGCCGCATAAGGTACCCGTGCTGCAGGTACGCATGCTGCGTTCTTGAAGGAGGCACCAATGGCTGGTTGCGCATTCGTCGGGCTGGGAGTCATGGGCTATCCCATGGCCGGTTACCTGGTTTCAGCAGGCCACGACGTCACGGTCTTCAACCGCACGGCATCCCGGGCCGAGGCCTGGGTGGCCGAGCACGGCGGGACGGCTGCCCAGACGCCCGCGGGTGCAGCCGCGGATGCCGAGCTCGTGTTCGTGTGCGTGGGCAACGACGACGACGTTCGCTCGGTCACTCTCGGCTCCGGTGGAGTGCTCGAGTCGATGGCACCCGGATCGGTCCTGGTCGACCACACCACCGCATCGGCCGACCTCGCCCAGGAACTGCACCAGGTCTCCAAAGAGCGGGGCGTCGGCTTCGTGGACGCGCCTATCTCCGGGGGCCAGGCTGGTGCCGAGAACGGCGCGCTCACCGTCATGTGCGGCGGCGACCAGGCTGATTTCGAGCGGGCCGAGCCGGTGATCGACGCCTACGCCAAGGCGGTGACCCTGCTGGGCGGGCCGGGTAGCGGCCAGCGCACCAAGATGGTGAACCAGATCTGTATCGCCGGGCTGGTTCAGGGCCTGGCCGAGGGGATCGACTTCGCCCGACGGGCCGGACTCGACGTGGAGCAGGTGATGGCGACCATCTCGCAGGGAGCGGCCGGATCGTGGCAGATGGCCAACCGGGGAGTGACCATGGCCCGTCGCGAGTTCGACTTCGGCTTCGCCCTCGACTGGATGCGCAAGGACTTGGCCATCTGCTTCGCGGAGGCCGAGAGGGTCGGGGCCACCTTGCCGGTCACCGCGGTGGTCGACCAGTTCTACGCCCGCCTCCAGCGCCAGGGCCGGGGCCGCTGGGACACCAGCTCGCTGATCGAGCTCCTCGTCGACGACTAACCCGCCTCCCGAGACTCGGGCTCAGCGCTCGGCTTGAGCAGCCGCTAGGGGCTCTGCCGGGTCTGGTCCTACTCACCGGCGTCCGGTTGCAAGAGTCTTCCCTCCAGGGCTGCGTCGACCTCCTCGGTTGCGTTGAGCGCAGCGATCAGCGCGGTGAGCTTGAGGTCGATGTTGATGACCCGGTCCTCGATGCTGTCCATGCGGTCCTCGAGCCTGTCCATGCGGGCGTTGGTGTCGCTCATGCGGAGGTTGGTGGTGCCGAGGGTAAAGACGAGCAGCACGGCGATGATCGAGCCGAGGAGGGTGAGCAGTGGGTTCTCGGCGATCTGGTTGCGTAGGCCGGGACGAGCCGGTCTGCCCGTTGCTGCGGCTTGCGGGTCGGCTCTGGCCGGTTCGGGTTCGGGAAGATCAGCCATTAGCGGGCGGGACGGGTCGGCGGCGGCGGTCAACGGGCTTCTCCGGGCTGGCGGCACAAAGATGAGAGCGCTGTGGGAGACGTATGAATGGCACACCGCGTAATAGCCCGGTAGCGAAGCTTGATCGCTAGAATACTATCTACTGCATTGTGATGCAACTATGAGCGATGGGAGGACGGTCGGAAACGGGCGACTCGCTGCGTCTGTCGCTCGACTGGCCGCGCGCCGCGCCCGGTGTGGCTAGGCGTAGTTGGCGGAGGCGAACTCCCAGTTGATGAGGTGCTCGATGAAGGCGTCCACGTAAGCGGCCCGGGCGTTCTGGTAGTCGAGGTAGTAGGCGTGCTCCCAAACGTCGATGGTCAGCAGGGCCCGCCGGCCGTGGCGCAGCGGCGTGTCGGCGTCGTCGGTGTTGACAATCTGCAGGCCCTCGGTACCCGATACCAGCCAGGTCCACCCGGACGCGAAGTTTCCCACCGCGGCGGCCGCGAACTCGGTGTTGAAGGTGTCGAGCGAGCCGAAGCTCCGCTCCAGAGCGGCCAGCAGCTCAACCGAGGGTGCCTCGACGCCACCCGGGCTCATCGAGTTCCAGTAGAAGGCGTGGTTCCAGGCCTGGGCCGCGCAATTGAACAGGGCGGACGGCACGTCGGCCGCCGCGACGATGTCCTCCAGCGCGGCGTCGGACTGAGGCGTTCCGGCGATCGTGCGGTTGACGCTGGCCACGTAGCCGGCGTGGTGGCGGCCGTAGTGGAAGCTCATCGTGCGCTCGGAGATGTGGGGCGCGAGCCCGTCGAGCGGGTAGGGGAGAGGGGCGAGCTCGATCGTCATCGCAGGCGCGGTCTTTCCGAAGGCAACCGGGGGAGAACCCGAATATACGCAGGGTGACCGGCTATCCGGCGAACAGATTGGTGGGCAGACCCACCGCGTCGACATCGGCGGCGAAGAGTGCTCCGGCATTGGGCTCGCCCTCGGTGCTGACTCCGGCGATCGAACTGAGACCGGTGGTGATGTACAGCGTGTCGAGGTCGGGACCCCCGAAGCAGCAGCAGGTGGTCTGGGGCGAGCCGGGAGTGACCACCGTCTCGAGCGGTTCGCCCTCGGGTGAGAAGCACTGCACGCGGTAGCCGCCGAACATCGCCACCCACAGGCAGCCGTCGGCGTCGACCGTCATGCCGTCGGGCCCGCCGGTGCTGCCGTCGAAGGTCACGAAGGGGCGCCGCCCCTCGATCTCGCCCGTGTCGGGGTCGTAGTCGAAGCGGTCCACGCGAAAGGTCAGGGTGTCGATGTAGTACATCGTGGCCTGGTCCGGACTCCAGCCGATGCCGTTGGAGATCATCACACCGTCCACCACCCGGCGGGTTGTGCCGTCGCCGTCCACCCGGTGGAGCGCAGCCACCGGTGATCCCGGTTCGGTATGGCTGAGGGTTCCCTGGAACAGCCGGCCCATCGGGTCGACGGCGCCGTCATTGGTCCGGTTCGACTCGGGCTCGGAGGGCAGTTCGATCACGGCCTCTATGGCTCCGACCCGGTCGGTGAGAGCCACCGATACTCCAAGGCCGAGGGCCAGCCCTCCGCCGGCGCGGGGGGCGGCGTTGCTCACAGTCTCGGAGTAGCGCCACAATCCGACCGATTGGCCGGTGTCGTGATCGAAACGGTGCACGGCCCGGCCGGGGATGTCCACCCATACCAGCAGGTTCTCCACCGGCGACCACACGCACCCCTCGCCCAAGCCGGCTTCGGCAGCATGCACGACCTCTGCGTTGATCATCGCAACCGCCGCCCCGCGGCGGCGGGAGCATTCCGATCGGTCAGGACCACGTCGGCATCGAGCCGGGTGCGCATGTCGACCGAGACCATCGCGGCTCCGAACTATCCGTGGAGCCGCCAGCGTACACTTCGAGCCACAGGCGAGCGCGACGGTGATGCGGGAGCACTCGGCGCCGAGGCCAGCGATCCGCCGCCCCGCCTTCCGGGACGCTGCGACGAGGAGCATCAGCACATGAGCGAGCCGCACAACATTGTCGGGGACCGCTACACGATCATTTCCTCCGACTGCCATGCCGGGGGCAACATGGCCGCCTACGAGGAGTACCTCGACCCGGCCTGGCGCGATGCGTTCCACGAGTGGAGGGGCGCCTACCGGAACCCGTACCGCGACCTGCAGGACGACGGTCGGTCCCGCAACTGGGACGACGACCGGAGGCTCTCGGAGCAGTACGACGACGGGATCGTGGCCGAGATCACTTTCCCCAACACGGTCCCGCCCTTCTACCCGACTGGTTCCCTGATCGCCCGCCCCCCGTCTGACCGGGCCGACTACGAGCGTCGCTTCGCCGGGATCACCGCTCACAACCGCTGGTTGCGGGACTGGTGCGCTCGCTACCCCGATCAGCGGTGCGGCCTGCCCCAGATCTTCGCCGACGATCTCGACGACGCGGTCGCCACCCTCGAGTGGGCTGCGGCCGAGGGGTTCGGGAGCTTCCTGCTGCCTCACGTCCCGCCCGACAGCGACCTCCCCGGCTATTGGGACCCGCGCTGGGACCGGTTGTGGGCCGCGGCCGCCGACCTCGACCTGATCATGACCCAGCACGGCGGCAACGGTGGCCCCGACTACGGCAAGGCGCCGGCTGCCGGGGTGATCTTCTTGATGGAGGTGCCATTCTACTCGCACCGCAACCTTGCCCATCTGATCATGTCGGGAGTGTTCGAGCGGTTCCCGACGCTGCGCTACGTGATGACCGAGCAGGGCGTGGCCTGGCTGGTGGAGGAGCTGCGCCGCATGGACGGCTACCACCGCCAGATGCGCCGCGGCCGTGTCGGCGAGCTCGGCTTCGCGGCCGACATCGTGCTACCGATGAAGCCGTCGGAGTACTTCGATCGCAACGTGTGGATCGGGGCCAGCTTCCCGTCGCCGGGCGAGGCGGCCGCCATCCGCAAGGTGGGGGTGCACAAGGTGATGTGGGGCAGCGACTACCCACACCACGAGGGCACCTACCCGTACTCGCTGGAGAGCCTCCAGCGGGCCTTCAGCGACTGGAGCGAGGCCGACATGAGGGCCATTCTCAGTGCCAACGCGGCCGAGCTCTACGGTTTCGATCTCGACCGGTTGGCCCCGCTGGCCGCGGCGCACGGCCCCACCGTGGACCAGGTGGCCACGCCGCTGGCGGAGATCCCGGCCAAGGCCACCAGCCCAGCCTTCTTCAAGCCGTGACGGGGGCCGCTTCCGGGGCCGAGAGCCCCGCGCCCACCGACCCGACCGCGCCGTACGCCGGCTTCGAGGGCACTGTCGGCAAGATCTTCTCCACCTCCGAGCCCCACTGGCCCGAGCCCCCGACCGCCCCGGAGGGCGCGCCGAACGTGATCGTGATGATGGCCGACGACCTGGGGTACTCCGACCTGGGCTGCTACGGCTCCGAGATCGACACTCCGGAGCTGGACCGGCTCGCGGCCGGGGGCCTGCGCTACACCGACTTCCATGTCAACCCGATGTGCTCGCCGACGCGGGCGTCGCTGCTGACCGGGCTCAACCACCACATGGCCGGCATGGCTCAGGTGGCCCACAGCGACCCCGGCTTCCCCGGCTACAGCCACGAGTTGCGGGACAACGCGGTGACCATGTCCGAGACGTTCCGTGACGCCGGCTGGGCCACGTTCATGCTCGGGAAGTGGCATCTCACCAAGGACTCCCACCTCAGCGACGGCGCCCCCAAAGCGAGTTGGCCCCTGCAGCGGGGCTTCGACCGCTACTACGGGATCCTCGACGCCTTCACCAACTTCCACCAGCCCCACCGCCTCTATTCGGACAACCATCACATCGACGTCGAGCGCTATCCCGACGGCTACTACTTCACCGACGATCTGACCGACCAGGCGATGCGGATGGTGGACGAGCTGCGGTCGTCGCACCCGAGAAGGCCGTTCTTCATGTACTTCTCCCACGGCGCAGTGCACGCCCCGCTGCAGGCCCCCGCCGCCGACATCGCACTGTTCAGGGGGCGCTACGCCTCGGGCTGGGACAGGCTGAGGGAGCAGCGGTTCGAGCGCCAGCGGGAGCTGGGGGTGGTGCCGCCCAACGCAGTGCTGCCGGGCCGCAACACCGAGGATCTCCACGAGGTCGGTCCCTGGGACGATCTCGACGACCGGTCCAAGGAGCTGTTCGCCCGCTACATGGAGGTGTACGCGGGCGTCGACCGCAACTTCGGGCGGCTGCGCCGACACCTCGAGGCCATCGGGGAGTGGGACAACACCCTCGTGCTGTTCACCAGCGACAACGGCGGCTCCCGGGAGGGCCAGTACACCGGCACGTCGGCTTACTTCCGCACCCTTCTCTCCCAGGTGCGCCCCACCGATCTTGAGGTGGTCGACACCGACTACGCCCGCCTCGACCTGCTGGGAGGCCCCCGGACCCTGGCCCACTACCCGATGGGCTGGGCCATGGTCTCGTGCACCCCGTTCCGGCTCTACAAGATCAACACCCACCGGGGCGGCCACAGTGTGCCGTTCATCGTCAACTGGCCGGCCCGATTCGGGACCGCCGACGGTGCTCTGGCCGGAGGGGTCCGGGGCCAGTACCAGCACGTGACCGACGTGTTCCCGACCCTGGCCGAGCTCTGCGGCGTGGCCGTGCCGATGTCGCGCAACGGCGTCCCGGCGCCGGAGCCGGCTGGTGCCAGCTTCGCGGCCACCTTCATCGACCCGGCCGCGCCTTCCACCCATCCCGAGCAGTACTACGAGAACTTCGGTCACCGCGGCTTCTACCGCGACGGCTGGTCGGTGGTGACCTGCCACCGGCCCCGGCGTCCCTTCAGCCAGGACCGCTGGGAGCTGCACAACCTGGCTGAGGATCCGACGGAGTGCCGCGACCTCGCGGCCACCCACCCCGACCGGCTGGAGGAGATGCAGCAGGCCTGGGACCGGGCCGCCTGGGCCAATCAGGTGTACCCCCTGGACGAGGGCAACCAGCTGGTGAGGATCCTGCGCCCACCGTGGTACGACGAGCTGGCGGCCGACACGACCCTGAGGCCCGGCACGCCCACCCTGGAGCGGTGGCGGTCCCAGCAGTTGATCTTCCAGAAGAGCTTCGACATCGACGTGTCGCTGCGATGGCGTCCCGGCGATGCGGGCGTGCTGGTGGCTCATGGCGACCAGGGCGGCGGCTACATGTTGTACGTGGAGGACGACCGGCTGCTGTTCGCCCACAACGCCTACGGAGACATGACGGTCCTGGACTGCGGGCCGCTGGCCGGCGAGGCCTCGAGTGTGCAGCTGGCCATGGAGAATCCCGGCAACCTGGTTTGGAACGCCAGCCTCAGCGTGGAAGGCGAACCGGTGGGGGAGGCGCCCGGGCTGGTGTCGCTGATGGCGATGGCCCCCTTCGAGGGCATCGACGTGGGCGTTGACCGCCGGTCACCGGTGAGCTGGGACGTCTACGAGCGTCACGGGCCGTTCCCCTACACCGGAGAGCTGCAGGCGGTCACCTACCGCCCGGGCGAGTTGGCCTCTGACGCGGGCTCTTTGTGGCTTGACTACATCAAAGCCAACGGAACCCGCTACGAATAGCGGGAGGTCTAGAGATCATGCACATCTCCTACACGGCTGAGCAGGAGGCGCTGCGGGACGAACTGCGGGCGTACTACGCCGGGTTGCTCACCGACGACGCGCGCGCCGAGCTGGGTGCCGAGGACGGCACCGGGCCGGTGCACCGTCGGATCGTCCGCCAGATGGGGGCCGACGGCTGGCTGGCGGTGGGCTGGCCGACCGAGTACGGCGGCCGGGGCCTCTCCGCGGTGGAGCAGTTCATCGTGTTCGACGAGTCGGTGGCGCTGGGCGCGCCCATCCCCATGCTCACCATCAACACCGTCGGCCCGACGATCATGCAGTTCGGCACCGACGAGCAGAAGGACTTCTTCCTGCCCCGCATCGCCGGCGGCGAGCTCACCTTCTGCATCGGCTACTCCGAACCCGACGCCGGCACCGACCTGGCCTCGCTCACCACCCGGGCGATACGCGACGGCGAGACCTACGTGATCAACGGCCAGAAGACCTGGACGTCGCTGGCCAAGGGCGCCGACTACATCTGGCTGGCGGCCCGAACCGATCCTGACGTCCCCAAGCACAAGGGCATCTCGCTGTTCTGCATTCCCATGGACACCCCGGGCATCAGCATCGAGCCCCTCGACCTGCTCTCGTCCCACAACATCAACCACACCTTCTTCGACGACTGCCGGGTGCCGGCGTCCGCCCTGATCGGCGAGGAGAACCGGGGCTGGGGCCTCATCACCAGCCAGCTCAACCGGGAGCGGGTCACGATCTGCTCGTCGGGCATGGTCACCAAGCGCTTCGAGGAGTGCGTGGAGTGGGCCAAGTCGGCCAAGCGGGCCGACGGGTCGTACGTGATCGACGAGCCGTGGGTGCAGCGCAACCTGGCCGAGGTGGCGGCCCGGCTCGAATTCCTGCGCCTGGCCAACTGGAAGGTGGCCTGGACGGTGGCCAACAGCATCGACGGAGCCGAGCCCGACATGGCCACCGTCGCCGCCTTTGTGGCCGACTCATCGGCGGTCAAGGTGTCGGGGACCGAGTTCTACGTCGACGCTTATCGCAAGCTGATGCAGGTGTACGGCCAGCGGGCCTACGTGGTGGAGGGCTCGCCCGGCTACCTGTCCCGGCTGGAGATGATGTACCGCTCGACGGTGATCCTCACCTTCGGCGGCGGCACCAACGAGATGCAGCGCGACCTGATCTCGCAGTTCGGCCTGGGCTATCCCCGAGCCTCCCGCTAGCGGAGGGTCGACCGTGGACTTCGAGCTGGGCGAGGAGGAGCAGGCCATCCGGGACCTGACGGCGCGGGTGCTCGACGACATGTCCTCGCATGAGCGCCTCAAGGCGCTGGTTGCCGAAGGCGACCACATGGATCGCAAAGCGTGGGCCGCACTGGCCGCCACCGGAGTGGTGGGAGCGTCGGTCCCCGAGGCCCACGGCGGCCTCGGCCTGGGTTTCCTGTCCACCGCGGTCGCGCTGGAGGAAGTCGGCCGGACGGCGTCTCCGGTGCCGCTGCTCACGACCGCGGTGATGGGAGCCATGCCCATAGCTGCCTACGGCACGGAGGCCCAGTGCCGGGAGTGGCTTCCCGGCGTCGCCGGCGGATCCGTGCTCGCCTGCGCGGCCCTGGCCGAGGACGGAACGACCCCGGTCGAGCCAACCACCTCGGCCCGCGCCGACGCCGGCAGCTCGGAACGCGACGGCGCGGCCCCGTCCGGGCCGACCACGGCCGCCCGCTCCGACAACGGCAGCTTCGTCCTCGACGGCACCAAGGTGCTGGTCGCGGGCGGACTCGATGCTGACGTTTCTCTCGTACCAGCCCGCCTCGATGGTGGGGGAGTGGGAGTGTTCCTCGTACCGACTGACGCCGAAGGCCTTGAGCGCATCCCGGTGGAGGTCACCACCGGCCATCCGGAGGCCCGCTTCGAGTTGTCGGGCGTGCGGGTGGGGGCCGACGCACTGCTCGGCGGGGGCGCGGTCGACGGGGCCGAGATCGTGCGGTTCATCGAGCGGCACGCCAACGTGGGCCTGTGCATGATGATGGCCGGCGCGGCCCGGGCCGCCATCGGACTGGCCGCCGACTACACCAAGCAGCGTTACCAGTTCGACCGGCCCATCGCTACGTTCCAGGCGGTGACCCAGCGGGCCGGCGACTCCTACATCGACGTTGAGGCCATCTGGCTGACCGCCTACCAGGCCGCCTGGCGCCTGTCGGCCGGCCTGCCCGCCGACCGCGAGATCGCCATCGCCAAGTACTGGGCCTCAGAAGGCGGCTTCCGGGTGGTGCACGCCGCGGTTCACGTCCACGGCGGGGTGGGAGTCGACCGGGACTACCCGCTGCACCGCCACTTCCTGGCCGCCCGCCACATCGAGCTCACCCTCGGCCACGCCGAGGAGCAGCTTGCCGACCTGGGCCGCCAGATCGCCGCCCCCTAGAGGGGTCAGTCGTCGAGCAGCGACCGGGCGAGGAGGGCTGCGCCGAGCAGGCCTGAGTCGTCTCCCAGAGAGGGGGCGGTCACGAACGTGTCATTGCCGGCGGTGTAGTCGGCGTAGCCGCCGAGGTCTGCGCGGCTCTTGGCATGGATCATCTCCGCGAGGCCGGGTCGGCTGCCGACCCCGCCTCCGAACACGATCCGGTCGGGGGCGAACGAGTAGGCGAGCACCCTCACGAGCTGGACCAAATAGGAGGCCTCGAGGTTCCAGATGTCATCGCGGCCACCTGCTTCCGAGGGATCGAGTCCCCAGCGCTCGGCCATGGCCGGCCCGCAGGCCATTCCCTCCAAGCAGTCGCGGTGGAACGGGCAACGGCCCGGATAATCGTCGCCGGCGGCCCGGCGCACGGGTATGTGGCCCAGCTCGCTGTGCCGCCGTCCCCGCCAGGGCCTCCCGTCCACCGCCACCGCGGCGCCGATGCCGGTGCCCACGGTCACGTACGCCAGTCGCCGGGGCCTGGGCCCGGGCCCCAGAGCCTGCTCGGCCACCGCGGCCGCCTCGACGTCTGTCTGGATGCCGGTAGGCACCCCGAGGGCATCCGATAGCCGGTCCAGGATCGGGGCGCCCGACCATCCCGGCTTGGGCGTGCCCTCCAACGAGCCATAGCCGGGCGAGTCGGGATCAAGATCCACGGGTCCGAACGAGGCAATCCCCAGCGCGGCCACCGGCTCGAACCGCCCGAAGAACTCGGAAACGGTTGCCAGCGTCGTGTCGGGGTCCGTTGTCAGCACATAGCGGGAATCGACGATCGTCACGTCCGATGACACCACCGCGGCCCGGAACTTGGTCCCGCCCGCCTCCACCGCCCCCAGCAGCTCGCGTGTCACCACGCCGAGGGTACGGGGTTGTCAGGGGTGCCACTGCGACTTGGTGATTCAGTGGAGGGTCACGCCTTGCGGTGGGGCGCGGAAGGCTCCCCAGCACTCGATGGTCCTGTCGAGGCGGATGGCGCAAGAGTGGTTGACGGCGGTCGAGACGTCGGTGAACTGCTCGTCGGGCACGGACGGCTGCGTCGGCGCGGAGTCCACATGAGTGGTCCCCGGCGGCTGAGATGGACTCGGATGGGGGTGCGCCTAGCAGTTGAGCAGAGTTCTCACGACTAGGCCGGCCTGCTCGCTGATGTCAGGGTCGATCACGCCCAACCTGTGCAGCAGGCGTCGTGTGTTGATCGAGCGCAGAAGCTCACACTGGACATAGCTGGTCTGGCGCAGACCGGTCTGGGCGGTGGCCGGTACCTCCACATGCAGTGATAGTTCTCGGCGCGTTGTTGTGAGGGGCGCCACGATCACGAGAGGGAAGCCGGAGCCGAATGTGTCGGGCGGGCCGAGCACCAGTGCAGGGCGCCTCAAGGCAGGCTCGCCGGCGTATGGATGACCGAAGTCGGCAAGCCAGAGTTCGTCAATCGATGCCATCGGCCACGTCGGACGACTCTGCCTCGGCGAGATAGTCAGCCCAAGCCTCGGGGTCGGTGCGCAGCGCGGCGTACTCCTCTTGCACGCGCAGGCCGAATCGCAGTCGTCGCAGGGCCTCAGCAGCCTGACGGACTGTCTCGGTGAGGCTGTCGCCCGTCTCGCTGCTCATCTCCAGGAGCCGGGAGTGGGTGTCGCGGTCCACCCGGATGGTGGTGCTGTCCATACATTCAAGCTACAGAACTGTCTACAGATTGTCTACACAGACCGCGAGCGAGGCCGCCGTGGAGCGTAGGAGCGTCGCCCTCGACCACCTCGAAGTCCTGCAGCAGACCGGCGACACGCTGGTCAGTGGAGGGTGACTTCGGACGGAGGCGGGCGGAAGGTGCCCCAGCATTCGATGGAGCTGTCGTCTCGGATGGCGCAGGCGTGGGCCGTGCTGGCCGAGACCGCGGTGAATTGCCCGTCGGGTGCGTCGAGGAGTCCGCCGTAGTCGAGGCCCCAGCACTCCAGATCGCCGCCATCGCGGATGGCGCAGGAGTAGTAGTCGGACACCGAGACGGCGGTGAATTGCCCGTCGGGTGCGTCGAGGAGTCCGCCGTAGTCGAGGCCCCAGCATTCGATGGAGCCGTCGGCGCGGACGGCGCACGAGTGGCTGGCTCCTACCGACACGTCGCGGAAGCGGCCGCTGGGCGGGTCGCCCCTCAGGCCCGCCCTCGGTCCCCAGCATTGAAGCGTCTCGTCCGTGCGCAGCCCGCACGAGTGGCCGTTGCCGACCGCCACCAGCGTGAGAGGCTCAACGACGCCGGCAACGCCGACGAGACCCGGACTGAACACTGTGGCGTTGTTCCAGCAGAGCCCTGTGCCGTTGACGACAAGTACGCAGGCCCGGCTGCCTCCGGCGTAGACGCCGCGGAACGAGCCCGCAGGCCAGGCATTGTTCCCCTCGATTCGCCCACCGAAGCGCTCCAGGAACGGCTCCAGCTGGTCGTCGGCAAGGGGAACGCCGGCGCCCCAGCACTCGAGACTGCCGTTGGGCCTCAGTCCGCAGGAGAACTCGGTGCCGGCCGCAATCGCAGTGAACTCTCCGCCGGGAGCGTCGGTCTGGCCGTTGTTGTTGACTCCCCAGCATGCGACCCCGCCGTCGGCGCGGATTGCGCAACTGTGGTCGTTGCCTGTCGTCAGGGCAGTGAACTGGCCGCGGGGCGCGTCGATCCGGGAGGCGAAGCGCTGGCCCCAGCATTCGATGCCGCCGTCAGCGCGCAACCCGCAGGTGTGATTCCAGCCGGCCGACACCGATCCGAACCGGCCGGGGGGTGCATCGGTCTGGCCCCGGTAGTTCGCACCCCAGCACTCGATGCTGCCGCCGGCGCGCAGTGCGCAGGCATGGCGCCCGCCGGTGGCCACTGCGCCGAAGGCACCGTCTGGAGGTTCCTGACCAACCGCGTAGGACGGTCGCCAGCATTCGATGCCGCCATCGGGCCGAAGACCGCACGAAGTGTCGTCCCCCACCCAGTCCGACAGGAACCCTCGGAACAGGGGCCGGCCCCAGCAGTCGAGGGCGCCGTCGGGGCGGATCCCGCACGAGTGGTCGCCGGCCGCCGACAGGGACACGAACCTCTCGTCGGGGGCATCGGTCTGGCCCCGGTGGTTGTCGCCCCAGCATTGGACGGTGCCGTTGCCGCGCAAGACGCAGGCGTGGCCGCTGCCGGTGGCCACCGCCGCGAAGTGACCGCCGGGCGGGAGCAGCACCTCAGGCTTGCCCACGCCCCAGCATTGGATGTCGCCGTCGATGCGGACCGCGCAGGAGTGGACGTCGCCCACCGACACCTGCACGAACTCGCCGCTGGGAACGTCCAGG
>JAGWAO010000066.1 GCA_021296315.1 Acidimicrobiia bacterium
CGGTGGCGGGGCGCGGCGGCGTCATCGGCTGCACCCTCTACCCGCTGTTCATGGGCGGCGCAGGAGTGAGCCGCCGCGACTACTGCTCAATGATCGCCCGGCTCGCCGAGCAGATCGGGGTGGAGCACGTCGCCATCGGCACCGACGCGGTTCTCGGATGGCACCAAGACGCGCTGGGCTGGATGCGCGGCGGGCGCTGGGACCGCCCGGCCGGCGCGAGCGCGGTGCCGAGCATGCCCGAATGGCCCCCGTGGTTCCAGGGGCCCAAGGACTTCGACTCGCTCGCCGAGGGTCTCGACGACGCCGGGTTCTCACCCGCCGAGCGGGACTCGATCCTCGGCGGCAACTGGCTGCGCCTCTTCTCCACTGTGTTCCGATGACGAACCGCGACGTCGGCGGTGACAAGGATGCGACCATCACCGCTGCCCCACGGGAGATTCACGACCTCGTCTACCGGGCCAGCCGCATAGCCGGGTGCGACCCGGGAACCGCCGAACGGATCGCCGAGAACGTCACCCTTGCAGAGATTCGTCACGGCGCTGCCGTGCGCGCCTTCTGCGAGGCGCTCGAGACCCTCGAACTTCCCACGTCGGCCTGGGCAACCGCGCCCGATGCCCTGGCGGCAGCCGAGGTCGCGGCGCGCGTTGGCGGCACGGCATCGGCCACCTTCGATCCAAGGGTGCCGCTGGCGTGCATCGCGGCCTCCATTAAGCACTGCCTGGAGCGGGGCGTGGCGACGGTCGGGATCGACGGCAAGGCCCGTGGTGACCTGATGATGGCAGTTGCGGAGATGCACACGGTCGACCGGGAGTCCGAGAGCGCGACCCGTGCGCGGATCACCGAAGCCCTTCGCGACGCCCATCGGCTCGGCGTCGGAGTCGATGGAAGCAGCTGCGGCCGGGTTCCTGGTCTCTGAGGCGACCCTCGACGAAGTCGAGCCGTAGCCGGGGTCGGTGAACCTGGCCTTCTTCACGGCCTCGACTCCAAAAATAAAGTGATATCACTTTTGATAAATGCCCTGAGACTGCCTAACGTCGGGGCGGCCATGCCGCTACAGCAAGCCCTGCTGGCCGAGTTTGAGGAGCGAGGGATCGACGTCGCAGTCACCGACACGTGGGCGCCGGGTCGGGCGTCGCGACCAAGATCGCCAACGCCGATGTCGACGTCATGTTCAACATCGCATTCGCCTTCAGCGACGTGAGCGGACTCCAGAACGAGCTGATCGCCCGCGGCGTCACCGCCCCGGTGATCCAGAACGGCGGGCAGGGGCTGCTGCCCGCATGGGCAGACCTCGGCCCGGAGGTGGCTGGGCTGTCGACGTTCGTCTACGCCAATCCGCTGGCGGGCAGCGACGCCTTCGACGAGCTGGCGGCCGCGATCGACCAGCCCTTCGCCCGCCAGGACCACATCGGCGGCTACTTCGTGGCGCATCTCATCGCGGCCGCGCTGGAGCAGGCCGACGATCCCTCCCCAGCCGCGGTGACAAAGGCCTTCAACACAGTCAAGCTGACCGAGGGGGTCGCGGTGGACCTCATGCCGACGCCGGCGATCAGCTTCAGCTCCACCGGCCGGGTCGACCAGCACTTCGGAGTGCTGGCGCAGTGGCAGGAGGTGGACGGGAGGCTGATCCCGTGCACCGTCTATCCGGTGGAGTTTGCAGTGTGCCAGCCCGTCTGGAACTGACAAGAGCCCGTCTCTGCCAGCTTCATGGTGCTCCTCCTAGGGCCAGCCCCGTCCCCACGCCGGGGGCGGGGCGCCAGGCGCGCTCGGCGCGGTCAGCCTCCGGCGGGTTCGCCGTAGAAGCTGCGGTACCAGGCTCTGGTCACGATGCGCGCCACCGTCTCCACGTCCACCGGCGCCGTGTTGAGCGCGGCGTGCGCGAACGTTGTGTATGCGGTCTGCTCGACCAGCGAGGCCATGGCCCGGGCGACCGTGACCGGATCGAGCCCGTCGAGCTGGACGCGGTCGTCGTTCTCGACAGCATGCACGAACCGGGCGACGTGGCGCTCACGCATCGTCCACCAGATCGTGGTGAAGCGCTCCTCCACCGTCGTCGCCTCGATGAAGGCTCGCAGCACGCCGCTGTTGGCGTGGTAGTGCTGGAGGTATCCGAGGTTGGCCTCGAACAGAGCGGCCTCAGGGTCCTCGGAGATGGGGGTCGACGACCGGCTGCGCCGGAAGAGTTCCTCGTGGAGGTCCCGGATGACGCTTCCGAAGAGGTCCTCCTTGTTCTCGAAGTACCTGTACAGGCCGCCGAGGGAGAGCCCAGCCTCAGCGGCGACATCCATCATTCGAGCGTCGACGTAGCCGTGGCGGGTGAAGACCTTCGACGCTGCATCAAGGATCACCTGCCGGGTTCGCTGGCCTTTCCGGGTGGTCGGCTCAGTAGCCATCGTCACCGACGCCGTTGCATGACGTATGAAGTGTCTGGAGCATGTGGCTGGTCCAAGTGTTTGAGTGTGAACTACCTACCCTACATATGCAAAAGTGACGTCGCTTTTGGTGCTGTCGCTCGCCTGCAATACTTCGGCAGGCGAGCCGGCCCGGAATGGAGGAGAACAGTGGGCGACGACGTAGCACAGCGCTACCGGCTCGCTGGATGGTGGACCGGCCACCGGCTGATCGACCGCTTCGAATCGCACGCCGCCGACGGGCCGGACGAACTCGGCCTGGCTAGCGGGCGGGAGACACTGTCCCGATCCGACCTGTGGCACGCAGCCGGCGCGGCCGCCGAGGAGATCCGTTCGGTCATCGGCAGCCGGCGGCGGGTGGTCGTGATCCTCCTCCCCAACGGCGCGGCTTGGGTCGTCATGTTCCTGGCCACCCTAAGGGCGGGCCATGTTCCGGCCACGCCCCCGGTCACCACCCCCGAGGCCCACCTGCGCCATATCTTCGAGCTGGTCGAGCCGGCTCTAGTCATTTGTGCTGACCGGAACGGGCAGGGGTCGCCAGATGAAGTGGTCGGGCGAGCCGCCTCGGCAGCCTCCATCCAGGTCGCGGCGGCGGCCGCGGACGGCACCCGGCTGACGGTGTCCGGCCCAGCGGCCGGTCCGGATCCGACGTTCGACGTGCCCGAGGCGACCGCACACCTGATGTTCACATCGAGCACGACCGGGCCGCCGAAGGCGGTGAGCCACAGCGAGGACACCCTGGCCACGCTCAACCGCCAGTTCGCCGAACGCTTCTCGCTCAACTCCGAGACCCCCGTCTTCATGCCGTCACCGCTCGGCCACAGCGTCGGCTCCATCCACGGTGCCCGCCTGTCGCTGTTCCTGGGCGCGCCGCTCGTTCTCCAAGACGAGTGGGACGCCATCACCGCCTTGGAACTGGTGGCCCGCCACCGGGCCGCATTCACCGCGGCCGCGACCCCGTTCCTGCTGGATCTGGCCGATGCCCGCTGGCACGGTTACGAGCCCAAGCTGGCACCGTTGAAGACGTTCCTGTGCGGCGGAGCCCAAGTACCGCCCGCACTCATCCGCCGCTGCCGTACCGAGCTGCCCAACACGTTCGTGACACCGCTGTGGGGCATGACCGAGGGAGGCTTGACGACGTGTGTGGCCGAGTCCACCCAACAGCAGGTCGAGACCACGGTGGGGGTCGGGCTGCCCGACCTCGAGCTGCGCACACTCGACGCCGACATGCGACTGCGGGCCTCGGGTGCGGGTGAGCTGGTCATGCGCGGTCCGGGTGTGTTCAACGGGTACTACGGCCAGGCTGAGCTGTACGAAGAGCACCTCGTCGGCGACGGATTCTTCCGTACCGGCGATCTGGCCCGCATCGGCGCCGACGACTACGTGTCGATCACCGGCCGGCTGAAGGACCTGATCATTCGCGCCGGGGTGAACATCTCACCGGTCGACACCGAGAACACGATCGCCGCCCACCCTGACGTGGTCGGCGTGGCTGTCATCGGCTGGCCCGACGAACGCCTCGGCGAGCGCATCTGCGCGGCCGTGCAGGCCAGCGTTCCCCTCGGTCTCGACGATGTCGTGGCGTTCTGCGGGCGGCAGGGGCTGCCCCGCCGGTACTGGCCCGAACGGCTGGTGCAGGTCGAGCACTTCCCGCGAACAGCCGCAGGCAAGATTCGCAAGCAGCAACTGCGCGACGAGCTCGTAAGCGCCTCCGCCCTTACCGCGGCGGCTCGTGGCGACGCAGGCTCCGATGTCCGTCGAGTTGAACGACATCGTCGTCAACTACCGGCTGAGAGGCTCGGGGCCGCCGGTAGTGCTGCTGCATGGACTGGCCGAGGACCATCGGTCCTGGGACCCGGTCATCGCCCACCTCGGATCATTCACCACCTACGCCGTCGACCTGCGTGGACATGGCGGAACTGCTGCCGGCGAGCCAGCGGGGACGCTGTCACAGCTCGGCAATGATCTGGTCGCGTTCTTGGGTGCGGTCAGTGGCCCGGCCGCGGTCGTCGGCTACTCGCTGGGCGGCACCATCGGGCTCAAGGCCGCGGTGGATGAACCAGCCCTGATCAAGCATCTGGTCGTGGTCGCAACCTCTTCGGTCGTCGGGACGGCGGCGGCGGAGTTCTTCGCCGGCCGCATCGCGCAGTTGGAAGCCGGCGACCGGGCCGGTTTCGAGGCCGGGCTCCGCGGCGACACCAAGATGCAGATCGTCAGCGAGGCCGACCTCGGCGCCCTGACCTCCAGGCGGATGGACGCCGTCGGCGAGGGCCGCGGCGACGGCTACATCAACGCGGCCCGAGCGATGATTCAGATCCGCTCGGAGCCGCTGAATCCGCTGCTGAGCCAGATCGAGGCCCCGGTGGACATCGTGGGCGCCGAGCACGACGTCTTCTGCCCACGCCGGGCGTCCGACATCATCGCCGAGACAGTCCACAACAGTCGCTATCACGAGGTGGCCGGGGCCGGCCACCTGCTGTCCGTCGACCAACCCCAGGCCTACGGCGAACTGCTCGCCCGGCTCCTGCGCGAAAGGGCTGCCACATGACCCACCGCTACGGCATCTCCATGGGAGTGAGTCCACGCGAACCGCTGAGCCGGGCGTCGGAAATGGCGGAGGCCGTCGATCAGCACGGGTTCGAGATGCTCTGGTACATCGACTTCCAGCTCGGGATGAAGGACGTCTACGCCGCGATGAACCTGGCCGCGCTGTCCACCGAGAACGTGCTCATCGGCGCGGGGGTCACCAACCTCGTCACCCGCCACCCCACCGTGACGGCCAATGCCACCGCCGCGCTCGACGAGCTCTCCAAGGGACGGGCTGTGCTGGGACTCGGGGCGGGCTGGTCGGCCGTGCTCGGCGCCGGAGGCGTTCCGTCCAGGCTGGATGCTCTTCGCTCCGGGATCGACGAGTTCCGTCAACTCTTCAGCGGCGAACCGTGCGACCTCTACGGCACCGAGGTACGCCTGGCCACCGCCACGCGCCAGATCCCCGTCTATCTCGCGGTGTCGCAGCCCGCCATGCTGCGCCTCGCCGGCGAAACCTGCGACGGTGCCGTGCTCATGGGCGCCGCCGACCCGGAGTTCTGCTCGTGGCAGCTCGACTACATCCACCAGGGACTGAAGGCCGCGGGGCGGGATCGCCGCGATCTGACTGTCGACCTGTTCGTCACCATGTCGGTGAGCGACGACGAGGGCAGCGCCCTCGACGACGTCAGGGCATGGGCCACCAGCCAGGCGGCCACCTTCCATCCGTGGAAGCGGATGCCGCCCGCCTGGGAGAGGTTCCGCGGAGACTTCGAGCGCGCTGCGGAGGCCTACGGCCTGGTCGACCACCTCTCGCTGCAGGCCGGCCACAAGCACGCCGTGTCCGATGACTTCGTCAAGTCCGTGGCGCTGGTGGGCGACCTCGAGACGTGCGTCGACCGGCTCCGCCAGCTCTGGCAGCTCGACATCGACCGGATCACCTTCGCGCTGCTGTCGGGCGGGCGCGAGCAACGTCTGGCCCACTTGGCGGACACCGTGATCAGCGCCGTCGAGGCAGGAGGGGGAAGCTGATGGCTGCAGACCCGAGAGTAGCCGTGGTGACCGCGGCCGCCGGTGCCGGCATCGGAGCGGCGGTGGCCAGACGGCTCGCCCGCGACGGATTCGACGTGGTCGTCACCGACGCGCATGAGCGCCGGTGCCGCGAGTTCGCCGACGCCCTCGCCGACGAGGTCGAGCGAGAGGTGAGCGCCCACCACCTCGACGTCACCGACCACGATCAGGTTCGCGCCGTGATGTCGGAGGTGGCGGCAGCCAGGGGCGGGCTCGACGTGCTGGTCAACAACGCAGGTTGGTCCAGGATCGAGCCGGTGGCCGAGATGTCGCTGGACACCTGGCAGCGCTGCCTCGACGTCGACTTGACCGGCACGTTCGTGTGCATGCGCTACGCGCTGGAAGCCATGATCGCCGGAGGCGGCGGCTCGATCATCAACATCTCGTCGATTGCGGCCTGGGAGATGTCGACCGAGCACGGTGCCGCCTACTCCGCAGCCAAGGCCGGCGTCCTGGCGCTCACCCGGGTGGCCGCGGCCGAGAACGCAGCCCACGGGGTGCGGGTAAACGCGGTGGCTCCGGGCCTGATCTACAACGATTTCCTGCGCAAGATCTACCCCCAGGAGTTCTTCGACAGCTACCTGGCCGACAAGGCGCTCCTCGGCCGCATAGGGCGGCCCGACGATGTCGCCAGCATGGTCTCGTTCCTGGCATCGGACGAGGCGAGCTATGTGACCGGCGAGGTGCTCACCGTCTCCGGAGGCGTGTCGGCTCGTGGATGACAGCCCCCTGTGGTGGCCGCTGCAGCGGCTGGTCGACGCCTACCGCAGCGGCTCGCTGTCACCGGTAGAGGTCTCCGAACTGGCTCAAGCGCGCATCGCCGAGGTCGACCCGACCCTGCACGCCTTCGTTCTGGCCACACCGGAACTGGCCCGCGGCCAGGCTGCCGCGGCCGAGGCGGCCTACCGCAACGGCAGCGCCGGCCCCCTCGCCGGCGTTCCTGTCTCGATCAAGGACGCCTTCCACATCGAGGGACACGTCACCACGCTTGGCTCGCTGGCCCACGCCGACGACGTGGCCCGGCATGACTCCGGAGCGGTGCGCCGCATGCGCCGCGCCGGAGCGGTCGTCGTCGGCAAGACCAACGTCTCGGAGTTCTGCCAGTCGGCCACGACCGACAACCTGCTGGGCCCCGACACCGCCAATCCCTTCGACCCCCGCCGGACCGCGGGCGGGTCGAGCGGCGGCGCGGCGGCCTCGGTGGCCTCGGGCACCTGCACCCTCGGCCTCGGGTCCGACGGCGGAGGCTCGATCCGTATCCCGGCGTCGTTCTGCGGCCTGGTGGGGTTCAAGCCCACCTACGGGTCCATCGACGACAACGGAGGATTCCGCGCCTTCAGTCCGTTCGTCTCCGTCGGGCCGCTGGCTCGAAGCGTCGCCGACGCCCGCTGCCTGCACTCGGTGCTGTCCGGCGACGACGCGGGGAACAGAGACGCCCCGGCCGACCTAGGACCGCTCCGCATCGCCTGGTGTCCCAAACCCGAGGGCCGCCCTATCGACGCGGACGTCTGCGACGCCGCAGCAGCCGCGGCCACAAAGCTCGCGGCCTGCGGCCACGATGTAAGCGAGACGGTGCTGGACCTGGGGGGCTGGGAGGAGATCTTCGGTCCGCTCGTGCTGGCCGAGGAGGGCGAGCGCCGTGGCCATCTCCTAGGTGGCCCGCACGAGTTGACCTGGTACCACAAGCGGTCCCTGATGGCGGCAGAGCAGGTCCGACCGCAAGCAGTAGCCGCGGCCCGTTCCGCCCAGTCGCGCTACCGGGAGCGAGTGGACCGCTGCTTCCGCGACTACGACGTGCTGGCCACCCCCGCCACTGCCACCACCGCCTTCGAGCTGGGATGCCGGCCGAGGTCCATCAACGGAGAGCCGGTGACCCGACTCTGGGGGGCGTTCCCGTTCGCGGTGCCGTTCAACGTCTCCGGACATCCCGCGGTGGTGCTTCCCGCCGGATTCGCCGACGGTCTGCCGGCGGGAATCCAGCTCGTTGGACGCCACGGTTGCGACACGGAGCTGCTGTCCGTGGCCGAACAACTCGAGACCCGGCTGGACGTGCGTCCCTTCGCCCGCATGCCGGTCCACTCGTCAACGCCGTGAGCGACGTCATCCACCACATCGACGGCTCGATCTGGCAGGTCGAGATAGACCGGCCGGAGCGGGCCAACGCTCTCCGGCGCCGGACGGTCCACCAGATCGAGGCGGTGCTGGACTCGGCCGAGGCGGCCGGATCCGACGCGGCCCGCGAGGCTGGCGCCAGCACGGTCGGCGTGCTACTCACTGGCGGCCCGAGGGTCTTCAGCGCCGGCGCGGACCTGTCCGAGATGAGCGGCACCATCGATGATCTCGGGTTCGACGACGAGCTCGAACGGCTCTCCCGGCGGCTCACTCTCAGCCCGCTGCCGATGGTCGCCGCAGTCGAGGGTGCCTGCTACGGAGCGGCTGTGGACTTGGCATGGGCCTGCGATGCCGTCGTGGTCTCTGAGGAGGCGCGTCTCGGCTTGCCCTCGACCAGCCTCGGGATCCTCTACAACCCGTCATCGACGGCTCGTCTGCACGCCCGTCTCGGCTCACCCACCGTCCGCCGCCTCATGGTGCTCCAGCAGCAGCTGGCGGGCCGGGAGCTCCCACCCAGCGCAGCAACCGTGGTGCCGTCGGGAACCACGGTCGAGACGGCCAAGAGCATGCTGGAGGTCCTCAGTTGCGACTCCGCAGCCACCGCCGCGACAAAGGCGCTGCTGGCGTCGCTCGACCGCGGCGAGGAGTTCGATCCTGCGGAGTGGCAGCCGGAGCGAGAGGCTCTACTGGCCTCACCGGACCGTCTCCGGGCCCTGGAGGCCCGCCGGGCCGCGATCCGCGGGGACCAGAGCGAATGCAGCTGAAGGACCTGGCCGGCTGCGACCTGGGAACGCGCCGAGTCGACTTCTCGGCCGACAACGCCATCCTCTACGCGTTGGCGGTGGGGGCCTCCGCCTCACAGCTCGATCTGGTCTACGAGCAGAACTTGCGGGTGTTGCCCACCTACGGCTGCGCTCTGGGCCTGTGGGCGGTGGAGGCGGCCGGCGAGCTGGGCGCCTACGACCGCACCAGGTCGCTGCATGTGGGTCAGACCCTGACGGTGCACGAGCCGCTTCGGCCCGGATCGGTCGAGATGCACGGCTGCGTCGGGCCCGTCTTCGACAGGGGCAGGCTCACGATCGTCGAGATAAAGGTGTCGGCCCCCAGCTTCGATGCCGCCTACACGATCCTGTTGCCCGGCGTCGGAGGATGGGGCGGGCCGCCTCCCGAGCCATCGGAGCCGTACCCGCCGCTGGTGGAGACTTGGACCGGCACGGTCGGGGTGGGACCCGACGCGGCGACGCTGTACCGGCTCACCGGCGACAAGCATCCCGTCCACATCGATCCGTCGGTGGCAGCCAGCATGGGACTGGACGGCCCGATCCTGCACGGTCTGGCCACGATGGGCATGACCGCTCGGGCGGTGGCCGCCGCCGTGGACGCCCACCCGGCTGACCTGTCCGCCGCCCAGGTGCGCTTCTCCAATCCGGTCTATCCCGGCAGCGAGTTGCAGATCGCGGCCGAGG
>JAGWAO010000067.1:0-6646 GCA_021296315.1 Acidimicrobiia bacterium
CGAGGATCTCTTCACCAACGAGTTCATCGACGCCAGCATCGGCTTCTAGCCCGGGCCGCGTCGTCTACACCTAGACCCAGTGGGGGTCGGCGCCCAGTGCGCCGGCCCCCAAGGCGCGCCCCGGTACCGGTACGGCTGGCCTCCCAGGAATCTCGGGTCAGAAACACGCGATTTGGGCACACAACCCGACCGAGATTCTCCGAAGGGGCACGCCGCAGCCGGCTCAGACGTAAGGCTCCGTGGCTCAGATGTGGGGCTCGGTGGCTCACACGTAGGGCTCGGTGGGGCTGTCGATGCGCGACACCAGGAACTCGCCTGCCGTCACCGGCCCGTAGCGCTGCGGGTGCTCGGCGGTGATGCAACTCGGGATGGTGGACACCACCGTTCGGGGGTCCGGGTTCACGAAGAACGGGATCGAGTACCGGTCGGTGCCGGAGGAGCCCACCACCCGGTGCGGCGTGGACCGGTAGCGGTCGTTCGTCCAGCGGGCCAGCATGTCCCCGAGCTGCACGATCAGGCTCCCCGCGGGGGCGGCTACCGGCGTCCAGACTCCGCTCCGGAGGACCTCTAGGCCCGGCAGCCCGTCGACCGCCAGCAGGGTGATGGCCCCATAGTCGGTGTGAGGTGTGCTGAATACCGGCGCCGAGCCGTCGTCGAGACGGTCCGTCTCCGGATAGTGCAAGAAGCGCAGCCGGCACTGAGGCTCCGACATGCGGGTCGCGAAGAAGCCCGGCACCGCCAGAGTCGTCGCCAGAGCCTCCAAGACGCCGTGGGCCGTGGCCAGCGCGGCGGCCTGATAGGTGCGCACGGCCGAGACGAACCCACCACACCCCAGCGCCTCAATGGCACCAAGGTCGACCTCGTCGGCGAGGCCCATGTCGAGGTACTCGGCGGCCAGGCTCGACCGCCCCATGTAGGCCGCGCTCGACGGATCGCGGGCCTCGATCCGGTCCGGGACGTATCCGTACCGGTTGATCCGCGGCACCCGGTCCTTCATGCTGGCGGGCAGCGAGAAGAAGGCCCGAGCCGCCGAGAAGGCTGTGTCGAGTTGTTCGTCCATGCCGTGGCCGGCCGCGATGAACAGGCCTGCGCGGGTGCAGGCCGACTCGATCTCAGCGGTGATCGCCGACCGGCGGGCCGGCTCCGAGCCGTTGCGGCGCAGGGCCGAGATGTCGATGGTCTGCGGCCTGAGCTCAGCGGGGCTCGGCGGAGCCTCCCCCGGCCCTCCCGCTGGCGGCGAGGCTCCGGGTTCATCGGCGGCCGGCGGGCTGTGGGACAATCCGTTCATGACTGAGCCTCAAACTAGGAGGGCCGAGCGCGCCGGGCCAACAGGCACCGAGTCCCCTGGGCGCTCCGCCGACGGCCGGGCCTACGGTCGGCCCCAGGGCGAGTGGAATCCCGATCTGGTGGAGACGTCGGCCGGCACTCCCGCGGGGGAGCTGCTGCGGCGCTACTGGCATCCGGTCGCCCGCAGCTCCGAGGCCACCTCCCTTCCCCGGAATGTGCGGATCCTCGGCGAGGACCTGATCCTGTTCCGCGACGGCAGCGGCCGCCCCGGCCTCGTCGAGCCCCGCTGCTGCCACCGGGGCACCAGCCTCTACTACGGCCGGGTGGAGGACGACGGGATCCGCTGCCCCTACCACGGCTGGCTCTTCGCGGTGGAGGGCGCCTGCCTCGACCAGCCCTGCGAACCCGACCGGGGACGCAACCGGTCCTCCTACCGCCAGCCCTGGTACCCGGTGCAGGACTACAACGGGCTGGTGTTCGCCTATCTGGGGCCGGCCGATCGCCAGCCGGTCCTGCCCCGCTACGACATCTTCGAGGACCAGCGCGAAGACGAGGAGATCGTCCTCATCGACCACTACGCCTTCGGCGGTCCCACCGTGGCGCCCTGCAACTGGTTCCAGACCCATGAGAACGCCATGGACCCGTACCACGTGTTCCAGCGGCCACCAGTTCGATCCGAGGCTGGAGATCTGGCCCCGCATCGACTGGCAGGGTCACGCCTGGGGCGTGACCGCCAGCCAGGACCGGGATCTGCCCGACGGCAACGTGCTGCACCGGGTGACGGAGATCCGCGTCCCCACCATCAGGGTGATTCCCACGCCGACCCTCACCGTGGTGGGAAAGACCAACAACATGTCGTGGGCCGTGCCCATCGACGACACCCACACCTGGGTGGTGTCGATGCTGCGCAAGCCGAAGGACCGTCCGGCCCAGGGGCTGCCCACCTACGGCGGCGACAAGACCTGGTTCGACCTCGACGATGAGGGCCATCAGCGCTATCCCGGCGACTACGAGACCCAGGTCGGCCAGGGTCCGATCACCCTGCACTCCACCGAGCATCTGGCCTCCAGCGACCGGGGGGTGTCGATGGTGCGGCGCCAGTTCCTCGACCAGGTCCGGGTGGTGGCCTCCGGAGGCGACCCGGTGGGCGTCAGCTTCGACCCCGATGAGCCGCCGGTGTCGCTACGAGCCGGGAACTACGTAGTGGGACCGGACGACGAGACCCTTCCCACCGAGTACTCCTACGTAGGCCAGTAGGGGCCGCGCCCGGCGGTTCTACGGGCTACCGCTCGGCCTCCGGACGGAGCACCCGGGTCTGCTGGTCGGCCGAGGCCACCAGCCGCCCCCTGCGGTACACCCGGCGCGACATCGGTGCGTCGGCCACCGCGCCCCGCACCGAGGGCGCGTCTATGGCCACCACATCGGCGGGATCGCCCGGCTCGAAGTTGACCGGGGCCAGGCCCATCACCTGCCGGGCGGTGTTCGAGACCATGCCGTAGGCGTCGTCGGGCAGGCGATGTCCGGCCATCACCATCAGCGCGGCGGTCTCCAGCGGATCGCTGCGCCCCACGAGATTGAACGGATCCTGCACGTTGTCGGCCCCTGCGGCCACCACCGCGCCGGCGTCCAGAAGGGCTTCGATGGCGGTGAGGCCCCGGGGCGTGCCCACCGGATCGTCGCGGCCCTGCAGGAACAGGTTGGTCTGGGGCAGGGTGATCACTGAGATGCCCACCGCCGCCACTTCGGCGGCCACCGCAGCCTGCACGTCAGGCGGCTGCATGCCCAGGCTGACGCAGTGGCTCGCGGCGACCGTGCCGTCGAAGCCCTTGCCGCTCACCTGGCGGGCCAGCTCGCGCAGCGTCAGGACGGACGCGTCGAGCGTCTCGTCGGTGTGCAAGTCGATGTCGAGACCGGCGGAAGTGGCCAGCGCCAGCACGTCGGAGATGTGGGTCGCCGGATCGTCCTGGAGGTTCGGGCAGCCCCCGACGAGATCGACCCCGGCCTCCACCGCCTCCTCCAGCGCACGAACGTTGGCCGCGCGGTCGGGGCCGGTCATCGGCCAGCCGGTCAAGGCAACCGTCTGGAAGTCGATGAGGCCCTCCATGGCCCGCGCCGCCTCCTGCACGGCCAGAACGCTGACAATGCCGATGTCGGCGGTGACGTTGATGTGGGTGCGAACCGCGGTCACCCCGTGCACGAGCAGCAACTCGAAAGCCTGGATGGCCCGCTCGACCGTCCGCTCATAGGACAGCCGCCCCTTCTCGGCGGCCTCGAACCAGGCACCGATGGCTCCCATGAGGTCGCCCTTGGGGTTGGGCACCTCGTCGGCGGTCAGGGCCTTGTCGAGGTGGGCGTGGGGCTCGGCCATGGCCGGCAGCAGCAGCCAGCCGCCCAGATCCTCGACGTCGGCGTCACCGTCGAACGCAGTCGAGCCCGCGGCGACGACGCTGGAGATCGTGCCGCCGGTGGTGTCGATCCGCACATCCACGTCGCGTCCGTCAGCGAGCCGAGCATTGCGCAGCACTCTCACGAGCCAGCCTCCTCCCGTCGTTACCGCTGATCCTTGAGCACGACCGATCCAGTCTCCCAGCTATCGCCGACGACGCCAAGAGCGGCAACCCGCCGACCGCCCAACTGGAGAGGACGGGTCGCCGTCACAGTCTCATCGCGGTTTCTGGCGCATGTCGCCAGTTATCGCGAAGAGGTCGTGCGAGCGAAGGGGCGAATGGGCCGCTCGTTCAGAACACCGCGCCAGCTTGGTGGAGGTCCTCGATCGCTCCGGCATCAAGGCCCAGCTCGGCCAGGATCTCGCCGGCGTGCTCGTTGAGCCGGGGGACAGAGGCCCGGAACTCGGGCTGGGTGGCCGAGAACCGGGGGGCCAGCCGGGCCTGGCGGATCAGGCCCGCGGTCGGATGGTCCCACTCCACCAGGGTCTCGTTGTGGCGGATCTGGGGATCGTCGTGCAGGTCCTCCACCGCGGCAACCTCACCGCACGGCACGGAGTTCTCGTGCATCCGGGGCACCAGGTCGGCGACCTTCCACTTGGCGAACTCCTCCTCGAGCAGGGCTCCGAGCTCCTCGGACAGGCCGCGGCGGCCCTCGTGGGTGCGCCATTGGGGGTGGTCGATCCAGTCAGCGCGCCCCAGGGCCCGGAAGAGGCCGTGGAACTGCTTGTCGCTGACCACGAAGTAGACGATGTGGCCGTCGGCGCAGGGCGTGAGCCGGTACAGCGTGGACAGGCGCCGCCCCTCGCTGGCGTCGGAGTCCAGCAGCGTGTCGGCCATGCCGCCGTCGGGCCACAGGAACTGCACCGCGGTGTCGAGCATGGACAGGTCGATGTGCTGGCCCCCGCCGCCCTGGGCCCGGGCGAACAGGGCCGAGGTGATGGCCAGCGCGGCCATCCAGCCCGAGGCCTTGTCCACCACCCCGTTACGCACCAGATCGGGGACGGGCACCTCCGGGTTCACTTGAAGAGCCACGTAGCCGGTCACGGCCTGGATGATCGGGTCGTAGGCGGCCCGGCCGGCGTAGGGACCGCTCGACCCGTAGCCCGACATCGAGCAGTAGATGATCCCGGGGTTGACGGCCGCGGCGTGCTCGTACCCCATTCCCAGGCTGTCAATCACCCCGGGCCGCATGTTCTGGACGGCTACGTCGCAGCCGGCCAGCAGGCGCAGGCCCACATCTCGCCCACTGTCGGTGGACAGGTCGATCTGGATCGACCGCTTGCCCCGGTTGGCGTTGGCGACCGTGCTGTTGATGCCGCCCTTGGCGTAGCGGGCCAGACGGGACAGGTCGCCGGGGCCGGGCGGCTCCACCTTGATGACGTCCGCGCCGAGGTCGGCCAGCAGCATGGTCGCGGTGGGCCCGGCCAGCACCTGGGTCAGGTCGACGACTCGGATTCCCGCCAGTGGTCCCTGCGCCATCGTTCTCTCCCTGTTGGTTGATCGGCTCCGTTACGAGTCCTCCATCTTCACACACCGGATGCCGGCGATGACAGGCTCACGGCGCGCCGGGTTCCGCATCGCGGGGTTGGTGTCACCGCGCTAGCGTCGGGCGCCCGAGTCCCGGGAGGTGCCGAGTGAAGACCAGAGCAGCCGTGCTGCGAGAGACGAACGCCGACTGGAGCGTCGAGGAGATCGAGCTCGACGACCCCGGAGCGCGAGAAGTGCTGGTGAAGACGACCGCAGCCGGCATGTGCCACTCCGACGAGCACGCCCGCAACGGCTCCATGCCGGTACCCCTGCCCATCGTGGGGGGCCATGAGGGGGCCGGCGTGGTTGTCGAGGTGGGCGAGGGCGTGGCCGAGCTGGCCGTCGGCGACCACATCTCGGCCTCGTTCGTGCCGTCGTGCGGCCGCTGCCGGTGGTGCGCCGACGGACAGCAGCACCTCTGCGACCTCGGCATGCACCTGCTGGCGCCCGGAATGATGCCGCCCGCGGGAGGGTTCCGCCATCACGACGCCGGCGGCAACGACCTCACACCCATGCTCAAGCTGGGCACGTTCGCCGAGCACATGGTGGTCAGCGTCGACTCCGCGGTGAAGGTCGATCCCGACGTGCCCGCGCCCATCGCCGCGCTGGTGAGCTGCGGGGTGACGACCGGCTTCGGGTCGGTGGCCAACCGGGCCGACGTCCGGCCCGGAGACACTGTGGTGGTGGTGGGCTGCGGCGGGCTCGGCAGCGCGGCCCTGCAAGCGGCCAAGATCGCGGGGGCCTCCAACATCGTGGCCGTCGACCCGGCCGAGTCCAAGCGCGAGGCCGCCGGCAAGTTCGGCGCGACCCACACAGCCGAGTCCATGGAGGCGGCCATGGAGACGGTCGGGCTCGTGACCGGCGGCGTGATGGCCGACAGCCTGATCCTCACCCCGGGTGTGATGAGCGGCGAGATGCTGGCCCCGGCTCAGTTCCTGGTCCGCAAGGGCGGGACGGTCGTGGTGGCCGCGGTGGCTCCGCTGGAGCAGATGGATGTGCAGTTCAACCTGTTCGAGTTCGCCATGCTGAACAAGCAGCTCCGGGGCTCGATGTTCGGCTCGGCCAGCCCTCGCTCGGAGATTCCGCACCTGCTGTCGCTCTACACCCAGGGCCAGATCGACCTCGACAGCTTCGTGAGCGCCACATACTCGCTCGACGACGTGAACGAGGGCTACCGGGACCTGCGCGAGGGCCGCAACATCAGGGGTGTCATCGCCTTTGACTGAGCAGGCTGAGCGGACAGGCATTGATTCATGAAGATCTTCGCGACGCTCAGAGCGGGGCCGTGGCCCGAGCAGCCCGTGAGCGCAGCGAACAAGAGCGGGAGACACCCCATTGCCACGCGAAGGGCTCCCGCCCATTCGCGCTCGCTCTGAAGGGCCGGG
>JAGWAO010000067.1:6667-12766 GCA_021296315.1 Acidimicrobiia bacterium
TTGAGACCGTGGCAGCCGAGGTGGTGGGGCGCCGACGGGAGATCGAGCTGGTAGTCGCCGCGGTCGGAGCGGGGCGCCATCTGCTGCTGGAGGGCCCGCCCGGCACCGGCAAGACCACTCTGCTGCGGGGTCTGGCCGCGGCGATGGATGTGCCGCTGGCCGTCGTGGAGGGCAACGCCGAGCTGACCCCGGCCCGGCTGGCGGGCCAGTTCGATCCGGCCCGGGTGCTCGCCGAGGGCTACGCCTCCGACGCCTTCGTGCCCGGTCCGCTCGTCGAAGCGATGCAGGCAGGGGCGCTGCTGTACGTGGAGGAACTCAACCGGGTGCCCGAGGAGACCGTCAACCTGCTCATAGGGGTGATGTCCGAGGGCGAGCTCCATCTCCCCAGGGTGGGCAGGATCGCTGCCTCCGAGCAGTTCCGGCTGGTGGCGGCCATGAACCCCTACGACACGGTGGGCACGTCGCGCCTGTCCAGCGCGGTCTACGACCGCATCTGCCGCGTGGCCATGGGCTACCAGGACCAGCGCGACGAGCGTCGCATCGTGGAGCTGAGGACCCAGGAACTCGCCACCGGCGGCGAGGCGGCCGAGCGCACCATGGCCCGGGCCGTGGCCGTGACCCGGGCCACCCGGACCCACCGCGATGTGCGGATGGGGTCGTCGGTGCGTGGGGCGATGGACCTGTGCGATGTGGCCGTGCATCTCAGCGGGCTGCGCGGCCGGCCGCTCGACGACACCGGTGTGGGTCTCGACGCCGCGCTGATGGCTCTCAGCGGCCGCATCCGGCTCCACGAAGGCGGCGACCGCCCGCCCGAGGCCATCGTGCGCGAGCTGTGGGAGGAGGTGCTCGCCGCCGAGCAGTCCAGCGACGGACCGCCCGCCGAGTCCATGGTGCCGGCCGCGGGAAAAGCCCAGGCCCCCGGCGGGCCGACCAGCTCAGGGGCCTAGTCCTCGAGGGGTCGAGGGCCCGTGAGACCCTCGACGCCGAGCGGGTTCGCACCACCCCCCGCGGCCACTACGAGGGCCAGCCCGGCTTCAGGCTGCTGAGTCCGGAGACCGGAACCCTCGACACCGCCGAGGTGGCCGAGCAAGCCTCCGTAGACCCCGATCAGACCCTCGCCCTGCTGGCCGACATGGCCGCGGCCGCCGACCGCAGGATGGCCGCGCTGGCCGCCCGGTTGGCGGGACGCCTCGCGCTCGACCTGGCCCGGGAGGGGGCGCCGTCGGCTGGCGGGGTCGGACGCCTCGCGCTGGGACCGGCCGACCGCTGCACCGGCGATATTGACATCGACCGCAGCCTCGATGGCCTGCTCGAGGCCAGAGCCGCGGGCCGCCCGTTGACGCTGGAGGAGCTGTGGGTGCAGCGCTGGCAGCGTCCCGCCACCGCGATCGCGTTGGTCGTGGACCGGTCGGGGTCGATGGGCGGGCCCAGGCTGGCCGCTGCCGCGGTGGCCGCGGCGGCCTGCGCCCTGCGGGCGCCCCAGCAGTGGTCGGCGCTGGCCTTCGGCGACCAGGTCGTGGCCATCAAGTCCGCCGACCGCGACCGTCCCGCTCCCGCGGTGGTGGATGACGTGCTGCGGCTGCGCGGCTACGGGACCACCGACCTGGCGGCCGCGCTGGATGCGGCCCGAGCCCAGCTGGAGCGCTGCACGGCCCGGCGGCGCGTCGCGGTGCTGCTGTCGGACTGCAGGGCCACCGCGGGGGGCGATCCGTTGGCTGCCGCCCGCCGCCTCGACGAGCTGTGCGTGATCGCGCCCGCAGGCGACGCGGCCGACGCCGAGGCCTTCGCAGCCGCCGCCGGTGCCCGGTTCGCGGCTATAGCAGGTCCCCGCTCCATCCCGGACGCAGTCGCAGCCGTCCTGGAGGGCTAGCCCGCTCTGGAATTGGCAGCGGTGGAGGCCGTTTCGGGAGTTGTGTGCTGCCAGTTCGGGTGGGCTAGCCGGCGTCGCCGGAGGGGTACTGAAGGGCAGCCGTCGCCGCAGCGTCGGGGGCCACCACCACGATCTCGCCGTCCTGCACCTGGATTGTGCCCATCGGCTTGCTCATGTTGACACCGCGCTCGTCGAAGCTGATCGGGCCGAAGAAGGTGTCCACCGACATGGCCCGCAGCGCGCTGCGCACCGCGTCGGTCTCCGTCGAGCCGGCCTCCTCGATGGCGAGGTGGAGAGCGAGCGCGGCGGCTGTCGCGCTGGCCGCCTGGTACACGGGCGCCTCCCCCCAGAGGTTCTGGTAGTAGGCCGAGTAGTCGGCGGCGGTGCCGAAGTATGGACCCTCGTAGGTCATGGACGGCTCCCACTGGGTTGGCCCGAGCACGCCGTCGAGGTCATCACCCAGCTCATCGACCAGCTTGGGATTGGACGGCCCGACGGTGATCAGCATGCCGCGGGGCTCGAAGCCGAGCTCCTTGGCCGAGTTCACGAACAGGACGGCGTCGTTGTAGTGGCCTCCGCCGACGAACACATCGGGGTCCAGGTCGCGGAACTTCGTCATGATGGCCGACACGTCCTGGGCGTCGCTGGGGTAGGTCTCGACGGCCAGCACCTCGACGCCGTTGGCCTCCAGGTGACGGGCAGCGCCGCCGGCCACCGCGGTGGCGAACATGGTGTCTTCGTGCGCAACCACCGCGGTGCGAGCCCCGCGGGCCGCGAGGGCCTCGATCCCGGAACGGGTGTAATCGCTAGCGATGGTGGCCACTAGGAACAAGTTCTGGAAGCCTCGCTCGAACAGGGCGTCGGAGGCGCCGCTGCCCTCCACCATCAGCACGTTGCTGGCCTCCGCGATGGCACTGGTGGGTGTGGTGAGCCCGCTCGAATAGGGGCCCAGCAGGAAGTCGACCCCATCGTCGTCAATGAGGCGGCGGGTGAGGTTGGCGGCGGTGTCGGTGTCGGACTCGTCGTTGTAGTACACGATCTCGGCCCGGTAGCGCTGATCGCCGACGCGGATGCCGCCATAGACATCGTTGACCCAGCGCAGCCAGGTGTCGTAGCCCTGCCGGGTGTCCCTTCCCTCCACCGCGTACCGGCCGGTCTCGCTCAGCGCGGCCCCGATCCGGATGGTCCCGCCGAAGGGGTCCGAGCCGGTCGGGCCGGTGGTCTCGCCGCTGCAAGCAGCCAGTAGCGGCAGCCAGGCGAGCAACACGATCCCCACAAGAAGTCCCGCTCGTCGCATGGGTGAACTCCAATCTGCCCGAAGCGCGCTTCGGAGGCTAGTTGGCCTCCCAGCGTGGGCCGTGCCTGCTCGTGGCCGGCGCGTGTCGCCATCGGGAGTTGGCGTCCTGACGTGCGCCGCGGCCGCCCGTGCTGCCATGATGACGCCATGAAGGTTCCGCTCACAGTCCGCGACCACATCGACCGGGCCCTGGCCGTGTATCCCGACCGGGTGGCCTTCGTCGACGAGCCCGACCAGCCAGCGCCCTCCATGGGCGAGGTCACGTTCTCGCTCATGGGCGAACTGGTCGACGCCACCGGAGCCGGTCTCGACGCTCTCGGGGTGCCGATGGGAGGCCGGGTAGCCATGGTGTCCCACAACGCCGGACGCCTGCTCACCTGCTTCTGGGGCGTCAGCGGCAACGGACGCACATTCGTGCCCATCAACTTCCGGCTCAGCCTCGACGAGGTGACCTACATAGTTGAGCACTGCGGCGCCGACGTGCTGCTCGTCGATCCCGAGCTGGCCGACACCCTGGGTCCGGTGAAGTGCCGCCACAAGTTCGTGCTCGGCGACGAGTCGGACGGGGCCCTGTTCCGGTTCGGCGAGTCGCCGCAGCAGTGGGAGCCCGACGAGGACCAAACCGCGGTCATCAACTACACCTCGGGCACCACTGCCCGACCCAAAGGCGTGGAGCAGACCCACCGGAGCCTGTGGATCAACGCGGCCGTGTTCGGCCTGCACGCCTCCGTCACCGACCGTGACAGCTACCTGCACACCCTGCCCATGTTCCACTGCAACGGGTGGGGGATGCCCTACGTGCTGGTCGGCATGGGCGCCAAGCAGGTGGTGCTGCGCAAGGTGGACGGGGCCGAGATCCTGCGCCGGGTGGACGCCCACGGCATCACGCTGCTGTGCGGCGCGCCGGCAGTGGTGGCTGCCATCCTCGACGCGGCCGGCCAGTGGGACGGTCCCATCCCGGGCGCGGGACGCACCCGCATGGTGGTGGCCGGCGCGCCCCCTCCCACTCGCACCATCGAGCGGATGGAGACCGACCTGGGCTGGGAGTTCATCCACCTCTACGGACTCACCGAGACGGCCCCGGTGCTGACCATCAACCGCCGCCGGGCCGAGTGGGATCCCCTCTCGCCGGATGAGCGGGCCCGCAAGCTGTCGCGCCAGGGCGTGCCCGCGCTGGGAGTGCGCATGCAGGTAAGCGCCTCCGGCGAGTTCCTGGCCCGCTGCAACCATGTGCTGGAGGGCTATTGGGAGCAGCCCGACGCCACCGCTGACGCCATCGTCGACGGCTGGTTCCACACCGGCGACGGCGGGTACCTCGACGACGACGGCTACTACATGATCACCGACCGCAAGAAGGACGTGATCATCTCCGGAGGCGAGAACGTGTCGTCCATCGAGGTGGAGGACGCCCTGTTCTCGCATCCGGCCGTGGCCGAAGTGGCCGTGATCGGGGTGCCCCACGAGAAATGGGGCGAGACCGTCAAGGCGCTGGTGGTGCTGGCTCCGGGAACAGCCGCCACCCCCGAGGAGCTGATCGCCCACTGCCGGGAGCGGATCGCCCACTACAAGTGCCCCACGTCGGTGGAGATGCGCGACGAGCTGGCCCGCACGGCCACCGGCAAGCTGCAGAAGTTCAAGCTGAGGGCCCCCTACTGGGAGGACATGACCAAAGCTGTCAACTAGTTCCTGAACTGGCAGCAGAATGCACGTATACCGTGCACAACCCTGCCGGTTCCCGTAGGCAACTGCCGGTTCCCGTAGGCAACTGCCGGTTCCCGTAGGTGGCGGACGGGTCCGAGGCGGTGGCCGATACGGTCGCACCATGACAGGAATCGACGCCAAGGCTGTGGAGGCCCTCATCGAGCGGGCTCGACGCGACGTGGACTCCGGGCTGCTGCCGGCCGCGCAGTTCGCTCTGGCCCTGGACGGCGAGATCGTGGCGTCTGAGGCTCTGGGCGACTGCACTGCCGACACCCGGTTCCACACGTACTCGGCCGTAAAGCCGTCGGTGGCTCTTACCGCGATGCAACTGGCTGCGGAGGGACTCTTCGATGTCTCCGCGCCGGTGAGCGACGTGCTGGAGTCGTTCGGAGCCGGCGGCAAGGGCGCCATCACCGTGTCGCAGGTGCTGCTGCACGCCGGCGGCTTCCCCTACGCGCCCCTGGGGCGAACCGAGGCCACCGACCGCGCCGCCCGGCTAGCGGCCTACGCCTCCTGGCGCACTGACTGGGAACCCGGCACCCGGTTCGAGTACCACGCCCTCTCGGCGCACTGGGTATTGGCCGACATCATCACTGAGGTCACCGGTCTCCCCTACGCCGACGTGATCGCCGAGCGCGTGATGAAGCCCGCGGGGTGCTCCCGATGGCTGGGCATCGGCATCGACGATCAGGCCGACGTGGCCGATGTCGTGGGCGTGGGCTCGGAGCCGACAGCGGAAGAACTGGCGGCTCTCGGTCTTGACGAGCTGCCCGGCGGAGTCGGCGAGGAGGCCCTGATGGCCTTCAACCGGCCCTGGTTGCGGGCCGTCGGGGTTCCCGGGGGCGGGGGGATCGCTCGGGCCGGCGAGATGGCCCGGTGGTACCAGGCCGTGCTCCACAACATCGGTGGCTTCCTTCATGCCGAGGTACGCCGGGATGCCATGGTCGTCCGCCAGGACCACCCCGACTGGACGGGGACCCCGGCCAACCGGTCCCACGCCTTCGTGCTGGCCGGCGGCGACGGCAAGGCCGGCATGCGCGGCCACGGACAGGGGGCATCCGCCGAAGCCTTCGGTCACGGTGGCGCCGCAGGCCAGATCGCCTGGGCCGATCCGGCCAGCGGGATTTCCTTCGCTTATCTCACCAATGGATTGGACCGCAACGACCTCGCCTCGGCCCGCCGGCGGGTGGCCCTCTCCACGCGGGCGCTGGCCTGCAGGGGCCGATAGAAA
>JAGWAO010000020.1:0-21317 GCA_021296315.1 Acidimicrobiia bacterium
ACTCTTCGGCCGGGTGCTGGCCGAGCACGAGGAGGCCGAGCGTCAGCGGGTCCGCTCCGACGCCCTGCTCGACTGAGTGGCCGAGCATGCGAGGCAGCGTGGCCCGCAGGCTGCCTCGACAAACCGCACATCGGGCACAATTGGTCTACGCGTCGGGGAGTTCTACTCGGGGGACGGCATCATGTCGGGGCTCGACAGCCTGCCGGAACGGCGTGCGAGAGACGGTTGAGGTCATGCCCGGTGACTGCGGTATTGTCGCCCGGATGAATATGTAGCGCGTGTAGCAGCTTCTATGTATTCTTGGCTCATGAAGGCTGTGACCATCACCATGCCGAGGAGTTCGATGCCGAGGCGGCTGCGGAGGCGCGACGACTTGGGATCTCCAAGTCGGAACTGATCCGGCGGGGACTGGCGGCGGTCCTGCCCGCGAGGTGATGCGGGCTCGCCGGCTGCGTGAGGCCCTGGCGTTCGACAACGACTTCACCACGGCGGGCTTCGTCGAGGTGCGACCCTGACTTGAATGGGCCGAGTCGCTGCGGTCGTCAGCGCAGGTCGAAGTGCTGCACATTCACGTAGGCGCCAGAGGACTCGACCCGGACCAACGCAATCTCCGGTGCAGTGAATGCGGTGTCCAGCGCGGGCGGGTCCGCAGGCGGCCATTGGCCGGGCGCCGGGTCGCGCTTGAAGCGGGCGACCGTCATGTGGCCGGTGAAGCGGCGCTTCGGAGGCGGCTGGCCGATGTGTTCGGTCGCCTCGGTGACCGCCGCCGCTAGGTCGTCCGCGCCGCGCGCCGGAATCATAACGATGGCGCGACCCAGCCGCTGCACGGACGGTCCCAGAGTGATCGGCGCGGGCGGGGAACTCACCCGACGCAGGGCCGCGGCAGCCTCGGCCTCCTTGCACTGGCCCAGGAATCGAAGGGTGACATGCAGGCGCTCCAGCGCAGTCCAACGCAAACCGTCCACCTCGGGCCTCGGCATGGCGGTCAGCTCCCGCAATACATCGTCGGGCGGCCAGACAGCGACAAAGAGCCGTGGCATGCCCCGAGGGTACGCGCCGAGCTGACTTGGCCGGGCGGGTCGCGGCTCCGCTCACCTTGCGACCTCGACATGTCGGCGATCAGTCGGCCAGACTCACGCTGGTGATGTCGTTGTGACGGTGCTGTTGGGATTGCTGGCCGGGCTGTCAGTAGGGACATCGGACTTTCTGGGCGGTCTGGCCAGCCGGCGAGCCAACCCGGTCGTCGTGACTGCGGCCTCGAGTCTGGTGGGCTTCCTGTTGGCGTTCGTGGCCGCGTTGGCGGTCGTAGGTGAGGTGAGGCTGGCCGATCTGGCGTGGGGGGCACTGGGTGGCGTCGTGTTGGCCGGCGGCCTGGTGGCGCTGTATGCGGGATACGCCCGGGCGCGGGTCAGCATCGCGGCACCGGTGGCCGGCGTGGGCGCGGCCGCGCTGCCGGTGATCGTCGCGTCACTCTTCGGTGATGACGCCTTGTCGCCAACCGCAACCACAGGGGTCCTACTCGGGCTAGTGGCCATCGGGCTGGTCAGTATCGCCCGTTCCGAGCAGCGAGGCACCGTCGGATCCAGTGTGCTCTACGGGTTGGGTGGCGCCGTCGGGGTCGGGATGTTGTTGGTCTGCCTCGCCAATACGGCTAAGGACAGTGGTCTGTGGCCGATCGTGGCGGTGCGCGGATCCGGGTTCGTCGTGCTCGCCGTGATCATCGCCGCCAAGAGGTTCACGTTGTCGGCGTCTCGTGTCGTGTGGCCTCACGTGATCGGCATCGCGGCACTGGTAACGGCCGGCAATGCGCTGTTCCTGGCCGCCACCAGGGTGGGATCGACATCGGTGGCGGCTGTCCTCACGTCACTGTTCCCCGCCGCAACGGTGTTCTGGGCGTGGCTGGTGTTCCGCGAGAGACTGCGAAGGGTCCAGATGCTGGGACTCGGGATTGCGCTGATGGCCGTCGCGCTCATCGCAAGCGGCTGACAGTCTGGTGCTGACCGTCTGGGGCTGGGAGCCTGCTGGTCGGAGCCGAACCGAGGGGCGGTGCCGGCTCCAGCGGGGCAGAATGGCCGGCATGGACGCATCTGGACGGTTCGCAGCGGGGGAGACCGGTCACTCGGCGCCGCGGCTGGAGGCCGCGCTGGGCGACATCACCCTTGAGCAGGTCGACGCCATCGTCAACGCGGCCAACTCGTCGTTGCTGGGCGGCGGCGGCGTGGACGGAGCCATCCACCGGGCCGCCGGTGGAGAACTGCTCGAGTTCTGCCGGGACTTGGGCGGCTGCGCCACCGGCGACGCCAAGATCACGCCCGGCTTCGGACTGGCGGCTAGCTGGGTGATCCACACCGTGGGCCCCGTGTGGCACGGCGGCAACCAGGGTGAGCCCGAGCTATTGGCCTCGTGCTACCGCTCGTCCCTGGCCCGGGCCGATGAGGTCGGAGCCGAGTCGGTGGCGTTCCCCGCCGTCTCCACCGGGGTCTACGGCTATCCCGTCGAGCCCGCGGCGGCGGTCGCCGTCAGCACAGTCCGGTCGACTGCGACGAGGGTGCGGGTTGTGCGCTTCGTGTGCTTCAACCAGCAGACCTGCGACGCCTACCACGGTCTTCTCGGCAACCAGCAGCTGTAGCCCGCTTCCCTGCGAACGCGCTGCCAGCGCACGCGGCTCGTGCCACACTTGCGGGGTGTCCGATGCCTGACTCCGCTGCGTCCAAGCAGTTCGTCGATCCTCGCCGCTTGTACGCGACGGAAGCTCCGCTTAGGACCCGCGTCGGGTCCTTCAACCGCTATCTCCTAGCGGACCGCGCGTCGCAGGATTTGTTCCGCGACGTGACTCAGTCCATCGCCCGCCACTCGCCGATCGCTGACATCGGGTGCGGTGTGGGCGTGCCGCTGCTGCCGGTTGGGCCGACGGTGATGGACGGTCAGGACGTGATCGGGGGCGATCTGTCCCTGGGCCAGCTGCGATCAGTCGCAAGCGCGTCCTCCGGACCGTCGCCGAGCCTCCTCCAGTTCGACGCCGCCCGGCTGCCGTTCAGGAGCGCATCATTCGGCTGCGCGGTGGCCCGGCACATGCTGTATCACGTGCCCGATCCTCGACTGGCTGCGGCAGAAGCCGCTCGAGTGATCCGCGACGCCGGACTCTTCGTGGCCACCACCAACAGCTCCAGCAGCCGGCCGGAGTTGCAGAATGCACACACCGAGGCTGTGGTCGATCTGGGCGGTCGGTTGGTCGAGCGGATGTCAACCAACTTCGACGCCGAGTCCGGCGGCGAGAAGCTCACCGGTTCGTTCCGACGAGTGCGCACGGAGCCGTGGTCGGGCGTCCTCGCCTTCCCGAACGTTGACGTCCTGTTCGACTACTACCGGAGCACCGCCTATTTCAAGATGGCCTTCGACACTGAGGCAGACCGGGAGCGACTCGCCGGACGGGTTTCCGAAATCCTGAGGCTGCGATTCGGTGAGGGGTCCGCGCCGCTGACCGTCGGCGGGGCCATCTTCATCTGCACGGGGCCGATCCCTGTGATCAGTAATCTATAAAAATCTTTAATATCTATTGAAAACTACTGATGAATGTCACACCCCCCTGGCAGGATGTGCTCATGGCGATCAAGGCGGCACAGCGGGTGCGAGAAGGACTGGCGGAGTTGATTCGGCTGGTCAATGACGAACGCACGCCCACTGCGGACGCGTTGGCTGTACTGGAGGAATCCAAGGCGTTCGGGGCGCAGGTGGCGGTGTTGCAGGCCGATGCTGCTGCTCTGGTGGCGGCGCGGGACCGTCACGGCGATGGCGGTGTCGGCGTGCTGGTGCATGCCGCGGGACTGTCCAGGCGCGATGCAGGCAGTCAGGTCAAGACCGTTGAGAAGCTTCAGGAGATGCCTGCGGTTCGCGACGCGCTGGAGAGCGGTGAGATATCCGTGGCCAACGCCAAGACTCTGGCGACCACATGTGAGAAGACCAGCGCGAAGCAGGTGGAGCAGGACCCGGAGTTGCTGGCCAAGGCCGCGGCGTTGTCGCCCGATCAGTTCTGGCGTGAGGCGGGTCGGTGGGCTGCGAGGCGCCAGGCTGACGACGGCGAGGAGCGGTACCGCCGGCAGCGGGCCCGGCGGCGGTTGAGCCTCTGGGACGGCGACGACGGCATGGTGCACCTGCGGGGCGAGCTGGACCCGGTGACCGGGGCCAAGGTGCGCAAGCGGTTCTTGTTGGAGGCTGAGCGGCTGCGCCGGCTGGATCTGCACAGTCCTGGCGGGGAGATGCGCAGCCGTAGCCAGCGCATGGCCGACGCGCTCGACACGCTGACCTCCCATGGAAGCATCTACGCCCGAGCCAACGGCCCCGTGACCCAGGCCGCAGGCGGCAACGGTGAGAGCGAAGATGCCGGCAAGGGCGACAACGGCGAGAGCGAAGGTACCGGCGAGAGGGGCGGCGGTGAGGGCGAAGGCGTCGGCTACAAGTGTGGTTGTGGGGACCGGCCGTCGGCTGACATCACCATCGTCCAGCATCTCAGCGCCGACGGCACCAAGGCGTTCGCCGAGATCGCCGGGGGCGACGTCATCCCCCAGAGCGTGCTCGAGGAGCACTTCTGCAACGTGGCGATCAGAGGGGTCGTGTTCAGCAGTGAGGGTGTGCCTCTGTGGCACGGCCACGCCAAGCGGCGCGTCACCAAGGCCCAGATGAACGCGCTGCGGGCCCGCTACGGCGCCTGCGGCGGCTGCGGCGTGGACATGTGGATCTGTGATGGCCATCACATCGAGCCGGTGTCGCGGGGCGGGCGCACAGACATTGACAACCTGATGCTGTTGTGCTGGGTGTGCCACCAGAAGGTGCACCGCCACGGCTGGCGAGTGGTGCCCGACGGTCGGGGCTTGTACACCATCGCACCGCCCGAGCGGATCCGTCACGGACCCGCCCACGCCCCCGACTCGCTATCCGCGCGGGGGCCGTCCGGGAAGGGGCCGGTCGCCAACGGGCCGTCCGCGCGGGGGCCGTCCGGGAAGGGGCCGTCCGCGCGGGGGCCGTCCGGGAAGGGGCCGGTCGCCAACGGGCCGTCCGGGAAGGGGCCGGTCGCCAACGGGCCGTCCGGGAAGGGGCCGTCCGCGCGGGGGCCGTCGGACCGGCGCCGGACCAGGACGGCCAGACCGTCCAGCGCAGGGGCTGACCGAAGCGGCCAAACCATGAGAGCAGGCCCCGACGGATCCTCGTCCGATCATCCTGAGCCGCTGTTCACCGTCGACTAACGCGGACCCAATGCCCTGCAGGCGGACGCCTGGAGCGCGAGTCAAGTAGCTCCGCTGGCGTGTCGTTGACGTCGTCGGTGACGGTCATCGTGACGCCGAGCGGCCCTAGTGGCGACACACGGCGGTCGGGCCACTTACTTGTCGGGCGAGTGCACGTCTACCACGGCAGGGCCGATCCCCAGAACCTTCTCGAAGTGGCTGGCCATGGAGAAGAGCTGTAGTTCCCCGTGGGGTCGCCCGATCAACTGGAGTCCCACCGGGAGACCGGTCTCGGTCCGGCCGCAGGGGACCGTGATGACCGGCAGGGTGGTGGCGCTTACGGCCGCGGCGATCGACAGCCAGCGGTAGTAGTCGCTCGGCGGAAGCCCGGCACGGTAGCCGACGTAGCGCTCCTCTACGGGGAACGGTAACACGCTGGCAGCCGGGCAGATCAGCAGGTCGTAGTCGCTCATGAAGTCGGCGGCGAGCTGGAAGATGCGTCCTTGCGCCGCGGTCGCGTCGCGAACAGCGTCGCCGTCGAGAGCCAGTCCTCGTTCGATGTTCCATACGAGTTCAGGCTTGAGGACATCCCGAGCCTCGGGGAGTTCGGCTCCCAGAAGGGTGGCGAACATGAGGGCCCGGGGGACATCGAAGGCGACTTCGGCATCGGAGAGATCGGGGTGGTCGGCCACAACCTCAATGCGGTCGTCCTCGAGGGCATGCATCGCCCGGCCGCACACCTCGGCGACCTCCGGTGCGGTCTCGGTGACACCGAGATCGACGCTGTAGGCCACCCGAGCCGGCACCGCCGGCGCGGCTGCGGCGCTGCGGAATGACTCCTGAGGCGGTGGCTTGCCGAGCCCGGCCCGGGGGCTCTCCCCGACCATCGCGTCGGCGAACAGGGCGAGATCGCCGATGTCGCGCGCCATCGGTCCGTGCTGGGAGTGCACTAGGAACGGCACCACCGTCGGCCCGTTCGCGATGCGTCCGGGCGAGGGACGCAGGCTCGTGACCCCGCAGAAGCTTGCGGGGGTGCGCAACGAGCCGGCCAGGTCCGAACCGTGGGCCAGCCAGGCCATGCCGGTGGCCAGGGCAGCGGCTGCACCGCCCGAAGATCCGCCGGAGGTGAGAAGCAGGTCGTGCGGGTTGCGGGTGGCTCCGAAGACGTCGTTGAACGTGTTGCCGCCCGCCCCGAACTCCGGGGTGTTCGATTTCGCGTACACTACAGCGCCGTTGGCTTCGAGCGTCTCGACGATTACGCCGGACTGTTCCGGCACGAAGTTCTCCCGCAGCCGCGACCCGTGAGTTGTCCGCACGCCGGCGACCTCGGTGAGGTCCTTGATCGGGACGGGCAGGCCAGCGAGTAGGCCCCGCTCGGCGACAGGGACCGACATGAGCCGGTCCGCGTTCCTTCTGGCCCGGTCGAAGCAGCGTGTAGGCAGGGCGTTGATGAGGTGGTCGACAGCCTCGACACGCGCTTGCACCGCGTCGAGGGCGTCGTGGGGGCTGAGATCGCCCGCCGCGAGCGCGGCAACGACCTCGCGGGCGCTCTGCCTGATCAGGTCACTGGTCACGGCCTGGTCGCCAGGTTCCTCCGAGCGCGGGTTGAAACTCCCGTAGAGTCGCGCACGACCAGCGACGGCCGAAGCATCACGGTGCTCGTGATACTGCGACCGTTCCTGCGCTCGACCAGCAAGCGAACCGTCGTCGCGCCGAGTTCTCGTCGCGGCACTCGTATGGTCGTGAGCAATGGCTGGCCGGCAACTGCATGCATCGAGTCGTCGTATCCGATGATGCTCACGTCATCCGGAACCGAGAGGCCCGCCTCGGTGAAGGCGATGACCGCGCCGCGAGCCACGCCGTCGGTGATAGCTACGATCGCGGTCGGGACCTGATCTGCCTCGATCAACGATCGCATCGTCTCGTAGCCGTCACCCTGGAGGAGGGCGCACGGATAGACGACGGGGTCGATACCGGCAGCTGCTTGCTCCATGGCCCTCAAGTAGGCGGCAACGCGTGCTCGTGTGGCAGGTCTAGTCCCCTCGCCCAGGAAGACGATTTGCTCGTGTCCGAGACCCCTCAGGTGCTCGATCGCCAGGTTGAGAGCGGTGTCCTCATCGACAGTGACGGTGTCGAACACACTCGAGCGGTAGTCGATCATCATCGCCACCAGCGGCGCGACTGAGGCGATTTCCTCAAGCTCTTCGAGATCCAGATGGCCCCCAAGGCCGACCCCCATACCGTCGATGCGGTACTCGAGGAGTCTCTCGATGGCCTCCATCTCGCGATATGCGACAAACCGATCTAGCCACATGTCGCTGTCACCGCTGTCGAAGGCACCCGACATGTACAGCGCGGACAGGCCGTTCTGCTCCGCAGCCCGGTCGATGGAGTGGACCACCTCCCCCCAGAACGGGTCGAACAAGCCGGTAATGACGAAGCCGATGGCGTTGGACCGTCTTGCCGCCAGGCTGCGCGCGCCGGCATTTGGCCGGTAGCCGAGGGCGGCGGCTGCGGCGACTATTCGCTGTCGTGTGCCGTCCGCTACCGCCGGTTCACCCCGCAGCGCACGGGAGACGAGCGACTTGGACACGCCCGCACGCTCTGCGACGTCCTTGATCGTTGGATAGGCGGCTCTGCGACGCGGACTCATATCTCCAAACCAGGTTGCTTGCAGGCCGGACCCGCTCAACCGGCTCTCGCGAGAGTACCGCACTCGTGCTGATGCTCGATGATTGCATCGGCGATCACATCAGCGTCGTAGTCGACCTGAGCCGCATGGAGCGAGTTCTCCAGAGCGACGATCCTCACTGGTGCCGACGTCAACAGCGCGTGGAGCTCTTCTGCGTTCTCGAAGGGGATCACTTGGTCTTGACGGGAATGCAACAGCAGCGTCGGGGCAACGATCCGGGGTGCCAACTCCCGCACGAGCGCAGCGACCGCCAGCGCCTGAAGGAAGCTGGCGCGAGGGAGGGCAACCTGGCCATAGCCGATCTCGAAGGCATCCGGATCGAGCGTCATCGGCCCGAATTCGTCGGCGTTCAGTGCAACTCCCCTGGGGTCGAGCAGGGCATCGGCAATGAAGTCGGGATGTCGGACAGCTATTCCGCCATTGATGGTTGTGACCGCCCGGATGTGTTGGGGATGGATTCCAGCGGTGGCAAGACTCAATGTGGCGCCGAGAGAGCATCCGGCGATCGACACGGGCCCCGCTCGGGCGAGCCGGCCCACGATCGCGCTGATCTGATCGAGCCAATCGACGGCGGTGACGGTCTCCAGATCTGCCGGCACAGTGGCGTGGCCGTTGAGCCGGGGAACGACAACCCGCATGCCCGTTCGCGCTACCCGCTCGGCCACTAGGCGCATGCTCTGCGGCGAACCTCCCCACCCGTGAACCAGGACCAGGCTGCTGGCGCTCTCACCATCGAGTATGTAGGGCTCCGCTCCGGTCATCACGCGCGGATGGTGTCCCAGTGACTTGGAGAGATCGGCACGGAGAGTCATGCGGATGGTGTGAACTCCGCGTCGATTTCCTCCAGTTCGAGTTGGAGGTCCTCCAACTCCTCGCCGCCGGCCATTAGGTTCAACACCTCTTCGCGTGTTCGCTCGCCCTGCACGAAGCTGTCAGCAGCCTCGCCATGGATGAGGATCGTGAACCGGTCCCCTACTGCGAGAGCGTGATAGGCGTTGTGCGTGACTAGCACTACGGCGACTCCCCGATGGCGCACTCGCCGGATCAGCTTCAGGACGGTCTGCGCCTCACGCACGCCGAGCGCTGCCGTCGGCTCGTCCAGTATCAGCACCCGCGCCCCGAAGTACAGCGCCCGGCTGATGGCCAGGGCTTGACGCTCGCCTCCCGAGAGGGTGCCGACGAGTTGATCGGCGTCCTCGACCCGTCGGATACCGAGCGCCTGGATCTGCTCGAGCGACACGCGGCGAGCTTCGGCCATGTCCATTCTGCGCAGGACCCCCTTGCCTCGGGTGGGCTCGGAGCCCACGAAGAAGTTGCGAGCGACGCTCATGAGCGGGAGCACGCCGGTGCCCTGATGCACCGTAGCGATACCTCGGTCGCGCGCTTCGCGGGGATTCGCGAAACTGATGGAAGCGCCCTCCAGGCACATGTTGCCGGAAGTCTGCTGGTGAACGCCCGAGAAGATCTTGATCAGGGTGGACTTGCCCGCTCCGTTGTCGCCGAGCAGGCAGTGGACTTCCCCCGGGTTGATCTGCATGGACACGTCGTGTAGGGCCAACACGTTGTCGAACCGTTTCGTGATGGACTGCAACTCCAGAATCGGAGGGAGGACCTCGTGCACATGCTCGCTGGCTTGATGTTCGGTCATCTCGTCACCTGCTGAGTGCGAGCTTGCGGAAGAAACTGTTTGCCAGCACTGCAGCGAATAGAAGAACCCCAAGGAAGAGCTGCGCCCAGTCCGTTTCCCAGCCGGTGTAGAAGATCCCCACGCTCACCACGCCGAATGTGGTGGCGCCGAGTACCGCTCCGACGGCCGATCCGTACCCTCCACGGAGCAGGACCCCGCCGATCACCGACGCGATGATGGTGTTGAAGATGAACGCCGTGCCCCGGCTGACATCGCCCGAGTTGAACTCGAGAGCCTGAATGACGCCGACAAGGACGGCTCCGAGAGACACCGCCACGAACAGCCCGATCTTCACCCGGTCGGTCGGAACTCCGGCTTCGCGGGCAGCCTGCGTGTCTCCTCCAGTTGCCAGGATCCAGTTGCCCGTCCGGGTGCGGGCCAGCACCCAGGTGGCCAGGGCCGCGACCGCGAACCACCAGAGGATCGAGACGTTGAACTGGCGCCATCGCGAGGCGAAGAGGCTCTCGAAGAACCCTTCGGTGTTGAGGGACACGATCGGGCTGCCAACGAGGGTACGAGCCAAACCGAGGCTCGTCCCTAGGATCGCCATCATCATGCCTAGGGTCACGATGAAGGACGGCAGGCCTGTCTTGACCGTGGTGAATCCGTTGATCAGCCCAACCGCCGCCCCAACCAGCACAGCGATCAGGATCGAGATGCCGATGGGAAGCTCGTAGTGCGTCGTGCCGGCGGCCAGGATGATGGAGGTCATGCCCACCATCGCCCCGATTGACAGATCGAATTCCCCGCCGATGAGCAGCAGTGCGACCGGGACGGCCAGGATTCCCAACTCTGCCGTCGAGTTCATCCAGCTCGCGGTGCCGTTCAGCGTGACGAACCCGTTGCCCCGGGTGCCCCAGGCGAAGAACCCGTAGACGACGAGGGCCGCGAGCAGTGCGCCGAACTCGGGGCGGTAGATCATTCGTCTGAGCCGGTGCCGCCCGCCGATCGGTCGGGGCGACACCGGCTGAGAGCCGATCATCTGTGATCCCTCCTATTGTCCGATGGGGCCGCCTCGGTTCGCGTCGAGCCTGCCCTGGTGGAGGCCCGGCGCACTGAGCGCGGTCAACGGTAGGAGATCGTCAGCCCGCACCGCGGACGCCGGACTCCTGGGCCTTCAGAACCGCATCGACGTTGTCGACGGTGACGAACATCGGGCCGGTGCGGATGGGCGCTCCAGGCTGCAGGCCGTACTCAAGGTACTGGCTGGCGATCAGCACGCCGTAGTAGCCCTGCATGTACGGCTGCTGGTCGGCCGCGAACAGGATCTTTCCGTCCTTGATGGCGTTCAACACGTTGGTCGAGAGGTCGGTGGTAGCGAGGGTTATCGAGTCGCTGTGCCCTTGATCCTCAATCGCTTGCAGCGCGCTCTCGGCCACGAAGGACCCCAAGGTGTAGATGCCGTCGATTCCCGGGTTGGAGGCGATCTGGCCCTGGAGTGCCTGAGCGATGGCTTGCGGGTTGTTCTGATCCGTCTGGGGGAGGTTGAAGGTCGTCGACTCCAGACCCGCATCCGCGAACGCCGCCGCGAACCCTTCGCAGCGAAGTGTTGTGGAGGGGTTCTGCGGCACGTGGTCGAGGCACAAGCCGTGCGTCACGCCGGCCGCAACCATCTCTTCGCCCGAGCGGAGGCCGGTGAATGACTCATCCTGACCAACAAAAGCGATCGCGCCGAGTTCCTTGGCGGAGGCCTCACCGCTGTTGACGATGACCACCGGGATTCCGGAGTCGATCGCCTGCTTGATCAGCGGGTCGAAGGCGTCGGGGATGAAGTCGCCGACGACCATGGCGTCGGCCCGCTCCATGGCCGCCTCCAGAAGCCGCTGGAAGTCCGTCACGGCGTTGTCGAAGTTCGCCGGGGCGGTGAACTCCGAAGTGATGCCCAGATCCTCCCCGGCGGCCTCTGTCCCCTTCGCCCAGGCGCTGAAGAACGGGTCGAGCAGCGGTGCCGACACCGTGATGATGGTCTGGTCCCTCCCGGAAGTGTCCTCGATGACCTCGGTGGCCTCAGGGGCAGCCTCGGTGCCGGGTTCGGTGGCGGTCTCGGTGCCAGGTTCAGGGCTGTCTTCGGGCGCAGTCACGGCGGCATCGCCGGACTCGGCTGGCTCTGCTGCGGGGGTCGGGCTGTCGGAACTGGAGTCGTCACCGCAGGCCGCCAGAGCCAGCGACAAGACTAGGAGCACCATTGCTCCACCCAGAATGTTCCGTCTCATCGTTCCTCCTAGAAGTTTGATGTGTCGCCCACCGAAAGTGGAACGTTCTACAAATCATGGTCTCTAGTTAAGCAAGTGTCAAGTGGCTATATGGATGGAACGTTCTACAGAAGACAGCCGAGTTGATCCCCGTTGATCGCTTGGCGCTTGGTCGCGTCAGCCGTGGACTGACATTGAGGAGTTGGGGTTCATCTCCCGGTTGCGGCTGAAGGTGCCCATGTCGATGGGCAGGCCCGTGTAGCGGCCCTCGACCACGAGCGGGTCGGCATCATGGTCGTGGCCGGCCTCGACCGCCGCGATGAGTTCGGCCATGCAGTGCCCGGCCACGCCGGCATTCTTGAACTGGTTGCCGCTCGTGCCGATGGCCACGTAGAAGCCGTGGAGTTCGGTGCGGTCATAGATCGGGATCCAGTCGTCGCTCACGTCGTAGAGGTCCACCACGCCTTTGCGTTCATGGGGCACGCCCACCGACGGCAGGCGCCGGCTCAGGCGCAGCACCTGGGCCTCCCACTGGTCGGCGCTGAGTCGCTGGTCGTAGTCGTCGGGGTCGACCCAGTCCTGAGGGTCACAGCGTGGATCGGTGCTGCCCACCAGGATGTGGTTGCCGGTCTCGGGGCGGAAGTAGATCCCGTTGTCGTCGTCGGCGATGTTGAAGCCGTCCTGTTCGTAGTCGAAGCCGGACGGTCCGGGCGCGTGGTGCACTTCGTGGCGCAGCGCCCTCGTCTTGATGTTCATCGAGTCGTAGACGCCGGCCATCCGGTTGATCAAGTACGAGTGCGGCCCGGCCACGTTCACCACGACCGGCGCGGCCACGGTGGTGCCGTCGTCGAGGGTCACGCCCGTCACCCTTCCGTTGCTGCGGCTCACGGCGGTCACTGCGGTGGCGAAGCGGAACTCGGCACCGGCCGACTCCGCGGCCCGTTGCAGGTTGTGGGTGGTCAGCTGCGGGTCGCTCACATAGCCCGCCTCGGGGGTGAAGATCGCCCCGGGCAGATCCTCAGTGGCATCGGCCCAGAAGTCGGGGTCGTCGGGCCGCTTCGGGGGCCCGTAGATGCCGGGATCGAGGATGGGCATGCGCCTCAGCAGTTCGGCCGTCGACCAGTCCTCGTAGGCGACCCCGATGGCGTCGAAGTGGGGAAGCACCTTCAGGTAGTGGCCGCCGGGATCCTTGAGAGCAGCCATCCCGCACTGCCTGTACTCGACCAGACCGAGTTCATCGCTGACACGGAGGTAGTCGGGCCACTCCAGCCAGTACTTGAGACCCTCGTAGGCCATGGCCACGCCGGTGAAGGTGGAGTACGTGAAGCGCACGATGGCACACGAGTTGACGGTGGAGCCGAAGCCCGCTGCGGGCAGCTTGTCCACGCAAAGCACCTGGCGATCCCGCCGACCCAGCTCGAAGGCGGTGGCCGCGCCGATCACGCCCGCACCGATCACCACTGCGTCAACGCCGTTGGCGGCGCGATCAGATGCACCTCTAGTGGCTGCCCCGCCGTCTCGTCCCGCGATGCCTTCCGGCAGCGCGCCCTCAGCTTCGGGGTCGCCGCGGGCCACAGTGCGATCAGATGCCACGATGGCGCTCGTTGCGCATGTCGAAGGCGATCTTGACCGCGCCGCGCCGACCCGCCTCGGCGGCGTGGCTCAGCGCGTCGACGTAGCGGTCGAGCGGGTACAGAGCCGACACGAGCCGGTCGAAGGCGACCTTGCCGGCCAGTTCCATGGCTAGATCGAAGCTGGTGGTGAGCCGGCCGTCGGCGCGAACCTCGGTGCCGTAGGCGTAGCAGCCGGCGAGTTCGATCTCGCGGTGCCACAGGCCCGTCAACTCGGCGGTCACCGTGGCCGGCATCCCCAGCATCAGTACTCGACCCCGGGGCCGGCACAGCGACAGCGCCTCGGCCATCGAGGCCGACGAGCCCACCGCGTCGATGACGACGTCGGCGCCCCCGGAGAGGTGGTCGCCGACCAGGAACGAACCCGTGGCTCGGCGCACGGCCCGCTTCAGCTCGCCGGGCTCGACGGCTGAGTCTGCGCCGAACTCGAGCGCGAGCGCCCTCTGAGTCGAGTACCGGGCGCCGACCAGGATCGAGGCGGGCTCGGTCAGGCCCCGCAGCGCGGCCACCGCCACCAAGCCCATGGTTCCGGCCCCGACCACGGCCACGGTGTCGCCGGGCTGCGCTCCGGACCGCAGCGCGGCGTGCACGCCTCCCGCCACCGGCTCGATCATCACGGCCAGCTCGTCGCTCATCCAGTCGGGGACGTCGTGGAGCTGCGAATCGTGGGCCACCAGTTCGGTGGACCAGCCCCCGCCGGTGGACTTGCAGAAGCCGATCTGCAGCCCTGGCTTGAGATGGCCGCTCATCAAGTGGCGGTAGTCGTCGCCGTCACCGGGCGCCGCCCCCGGGTAGGGCAGGTCGAAGCCCCGCGCCGCGTGTCCCAGCACCGGCTCGACGATTACCCGGCGCCCGTCGGCGGTGTCGGCCACGATCTCGTGACCGGGCACGAACGGGAACGAGACGTAGTCCTCGAAGTAGCGCGACGAGCGGCCGTCAATGGTGGCCAGGTCCGACCCGCAGATCCCGGTGAGCCTCGGGTAGATGCGCTGCCAGTCCTCGGCGGGCAGCGCGGGCGGGTCGCCGCTGACCAGCTTGAGCGGCCCCCACGTCGCTCCCGCTCCGGGCCGCAGCCGCGACGCCAGGGCCGCCGCCGCGTAGCGGGCCTCCTTGCGCGAGAAGCGCAGCGCCTTCACGAGCAGGGATCGTAGCGAGATTAGGGTTGGCGACGATGAGGAGCCGTCGCGGCGCATGGTGAAACTGGGCCTCGGTCTCGATCTCTACCGGGGGGCGGTGCTCGAGGTGCCGGTGGCTGCGGTTCAGCTCGCGGAGCGGCTCGGCTACCACAGCGTGTGGACGGCCGAGGCCTACGGAGCCGACGCGCTGTCCCCGCTGGCGTTCCTGGCCGCGCACACCAGCCGCATCAAGCTCGCCACCGGTGTGGTGCAGATCGACGCCCGCACACCCGCGGCCACCGCAATGCACGCCATGACTATCGACGCTCTCGCCGGGGGAGGGCGCACCATCATCGGCTTGGGGGTGTCCGGGCCGCAGGTGGTGGAGGGCTGGCACGGCGCCGCCTGGGGCTCACCGGTGGCCAAGCTGCGCGACTACGTCGCGATCATGCGGAAGGTGCTGGCCCGCGCCGGCCCCGTGACCCACGACGGGGCGGCCATCCGGCTGCCCTACGACGGCCCGGGCGCGCTGGGTCAGGGCAAGCCGCTGAAGTCGATCCTGCGCCCTGCGCCCGGCATCGAGATCTGGATCGCGGCCGGGGGCCCGAGCAACGTGGCGCTGGCAGCGGAGGTGGCCGACGGCTGGCTGCCCATGGGCTACGGGTCCCGGGGGACCGCAACCTACGCCGGACCGCTGGCCCGGGGCCGGGGCCGTCGCACCGAAGACTCGCCCGCGAACTTCGAGGTGTTCGGGTCGCTGTCCGTTCAGCTCACCGACGACGTGCGAGGCGCGGTGGAGGCTCGCAAGCCGCTGGTGGCCATGTACGTGGGCGGCATGGGCAGCGACACCCACAACTTCCACGCCGAGGCGATGGCCCGCCGGGGATGGCCCGAGGCCTCGGCCCGGATCGTGGAGTTGTGGCGGAGCGGGCGCCGGGATGAGGCGATCGCGGCCGTTCCCGACGACTACATCGAGTCGCAGTCCCTGCTCGGCTCGCCCAGCCGTATCCGGGCCCGCTGGTCCGAGGCGGTCCCCGCCGGGCTGACCGGTGTGATAGTCCGGTGCAACCGCGACGAGGAACTGACCCTGGCCGCCGACATGGCCGGCACCCGAGACATCGAAGAGACGGGCACACAAGAGGCAAGCACATGACCGACGCGCAGATGATCCTCATCGACGAGCCGGCCGAGCACGTGCGCCGGATCACCCTCAACCGGCCCGACAAGCGAAACGCCATCTCCACGCCCCTGCGGGCCGCGCTGTTCGACGCTCTGCACCGCTTCGACGAGGATCCCGACGCCCGGGTCACCATCGTGCGGGGCGCGGGCCCCTGCTTCTCGTCGGGCTATGACCTGTCGGGCGGGCTCATGGACGACCCGCCCTACCCTTCGGCCCCCGGCGACGGCCAGTGGACCCGTCAGGCCACTGACGGCTGGTTCTCCGTCTGGGATCTGGCCAAGCCGGTCATCGCGCAGGTGCATGGGTACGCCTACGCCGGCGGCACGGAGCTCGCCGCGGCCTGCGACCTCGTGTACGTGGCCGCCGACGCCCGCATCGGCTATCCCGTCGTGAGGGTGGCGTCTCCCCCGGACTGGCAGTACCACACTCCGTTGATGGGACTGCGCCACGCCATGGAGGCCATGCTCACCGGTGACTCGGTGAGCGGTGCCGAGGCGGTCCGGATGGGATGGGCCAACCGGGCCTACCCGCCGGAGGAACTGGAGGAGGCGGTGCTGGCCTTGGCCGTTCGCATTGCCGGTGTGGCGCCCGATCTGGCCCAGATCAACAAGCGGATGGTCCACCGGGCCTTCGACGTGCTCGGGGGCAGAGCCGCCATCCGCTCGGGCCAGGAGTTCCAGGCTCTCGCCGCCCACCAGGAGTCGGTGAAGGCCGCCCTTGCCGATCTGCTGGGCTCGGTCAAGAAGGCCATCGGCGACACCCCGCCCTCTTGAGCATCCGAGTTCCGGGGTCTGCGCCCCTCCGCGGGCCGCTAGGTCGCCGCCCGCAGATCATCTCCAAACTAGATTTTCAAGAAGTTCCAGGTATTTCTCCTCTCTTTGAGTTGTTGTTGTCATATCACGATGCCATGATGGTGTGACAATTATACGGAACAGCATGAGAAAGCTCGTGCTATCAACTACAGGGAGGGTGCAAATGGCTGGCGACATGTTGGTGATGTCCAAGTCGCAGATGGAGCAGCTCGCGGTGATCTTCGCCCGGCAGAAGGAGACGGCCGAGGGGGTGATCAGCGCGATAGGAGCCGGCATCGAGGGCACCACATGGCAGGGGGCGAGAGCCGACCGCTTCCGCCAGCTCTGGGAGACGGAGTTCCGGCCCAACTTGCGGGCGCTGTGCGACGCGCTGGGCGAGCATTCGACGTTCATTTCCGCCGAGCTCCAAGCCGGAGTCAGCGCGCTCGACACCGTCTAGCCGCAGCCGCGGCGGCCGAGACCGCCGCACAGGCGCGACAGAGAAACGGGACGCTGGTGCGGATCCGGCACCGACTCAACGGTGCGGAGCAGACCGTGGAGATCGACTCCCGCCTCGACGGCTTCACGGTGGCGGATCTCGCTGCGGCGCTCAATGGCGAAACGGAGGAAGCCGGCGACCGCAGCGGGCACGGCCTGCGCATCGACGGGTGCTGGCACAGTCCGGAGACGCTGCTGACATCGGTCCCGATCTGGGAGGGGGCGCTGCTCGAAGTCGCTCCCGGATACGAGCAGCCCCCCTCCCAGTCACCACCCGAACGGAACAGCCGGACAAGCCGGCGGGCCACGCTGGTCGTGACCGCGGGGCTGCGAGCCGGCACCCGTCTCGTCGCGCCGGCGTCCGACGACTGGGTGATCGGGCGTTCGCAGGATTGCGATCTGGTGCTCGACGACCCCACCGTCTCCCGGCGACACGCCCGTGTGACGGTGAGCGAGACCGGGAGGCGCCCGGTGATCGTGGACCTCAGCTCCCGCAACGGCACGGTCGTGGCCGGCCGCGCCGTGACCGCGCCGACCTGGATTCCGGTCCGGGCCACCGTGCGCCTCGGTGCTACCTGCCTGCAGTGGCGGGCCCCGGTGGACGACGCCCCTGCGGCCGTGCGAGCCGGACTCGGCGCGACGGCGGGACGGGTTCCGTTCAACCGCCCGCCCCGCCGCCGGCCGCCGACGACTCCCGCCCCGCTGCGCGTGCCGGCAGGGCCTCCGGCCCGACCCGAGTCCGAGCCCCTGTCGTGGGCCGGCATCGTCCTGCCCGCCGCGGCCGGGCTCGCGCTGGCGGTGGTGTGGAGCCCGTTCATGGCCGTGTTCGCGGCCCTCGGCCCGCTGATCACCGTGGGCACGTGGCTCGAGCGCCGCCGCCGGGCCGCCCGCTCCCATCAGCGGGCCTGCGCCGAGGTAGCCCAGCGGGTGGAGAGCTTCGTCAGAATGTTGCCGGCAGCGCGCGCCGCCGAGCGGCGCAGGCGCATCGCCCTCGTCCCGGACCTGGCCGAGTTGGTCCGTCGGGCCGAGACGCCGTCACAGCGATGCTGGGAGCGCCGCCGCGGCGATCCCGACGCCATGCGGCTCGGTGTCGGCACCGCGGACGTGCCCTACACGCCACCGCTGGAGGTAGACGGGGGTGGACTGGCCGCGCCGGACGCGCTCGAGGCCCTCCACGAGATCGAGCCCCTGGCCGATGTGCCGATGGCCGTGTCCTTGCGGCCCGGCGAGGTCGTGGGTGTGGTCGGCCCGCCACCGGTCGCCCGGGCCGTGGCCCGCGGTCTCATCCTGCAGGCCGCGGTGCTTCACGGTCCGGGCGACCTGGCCATAGCGGGCCTGGTGCCCGGGCTGGCCGGGGAATGGTCGTGGATGGGCTGGCTTCCCCACACCATCGACATCGGGGGCGAACCCGGAGCGCTGGTGGCCACAGAGTCCGGTACCACCGCTGCGGCCGCCGAGGCAGCAGCCGCGAGCACCTCCCACCGGGCGTTGCTGGCCGTCATCGACGGCGTGGAGACGCTCACGGGCCGCTCGGCGCCGGGCCGGATGGTGCTCGGCCACCAGCAGTGCGCCGGGATTGTGATCACGAGCGACGTCTGCGACCTGCCTTCCAGTTGCACCACCATCGTGGACATCGACCACGACGCCGGCCGGCTGAGACTGGTGGATCCCCGATCCTCGGCGGTGATGGGGCCGCTGGTGGCGTGGGGCGTCACCGTCGCAACCGCCACTGGTGCCGCGGCCCGCCTGGCCCGGCTGGACGACCCCGAGCTGCGGGCGGCTACAGCCAACCTCCCCGACTCGATGCCCCTGCAGGACCTCCTCGGCGGCGAGCCGACCCCACAGACGGTGGAGAGTCGATGGGCCGCGACCCGGGGCACGGACGACCTGCGGGTGCCCATCGGAGCGACAGCCGACGGACCCCTGGTGCTCGACCTGGTGGCCGACGGTCCTCACCTGCTCGTTGGGGGCACGACCGGCTCGGGCAAGTCCGAGTTGCTGCGGTCCATGGTGGCCGGTCTGGCCCTGACCGCCGACCCCGACCATCTGGCCTTCGTCCTGATCGACTACAAGGGTGGGGCCGCCTTCGACCGCTGCGCGGAGATGCCCCATGTGGCCGGCATGGTCACCGACCTCGATGACCGCCTGGCCGAGCGAGCGCTGGTGTGCCTGGAGGCCGAACTGCGCCATCGCGAGGAACGGCTGCGAGCTGTGGGTGCTGAGGACCTGGCCGCATTCCGGGCCCGAGCCGGTCATGCCGTCGGCGATCCTTTGCCCCGGCTGGTGGTCGTGGTAGACGAGTTCGCCACGCTGGCCGCCGAATTGCCCGGATTCCTCCGCTCGCTGGTCGGGATCGCGCAGCGGGGCCGCAGCCTCGGAGTCCACATGGTGCTGGCCACCCAGCGGCCGGCCGGGGTGGTGACCGACGACATCCGAGCCAACACCTCGTGTCGCATCGCCCTGCGGGTGACCGACCGCCACGACTCCAACGATGTGATCGACTCGCCCGACGCGGCCCGCATCCCCCGCCAACGGCCCGGCCGGGCGATGGCCCGCTTCGGGCCGGGAGAACTCGTTGCCTTCCAGTCGGCGCTGGTGACCGGCACCACACCCCGATGCTCGACCGGCTTGCGGGTCGGCCCGGTCGGGTCGCGCGCCGTCCAGACCCCCGGCGACCAGCACAGCGACCTCGACTCGGTGGTGGAGGCCGTTCGAGCAGCCCATCACAACCTCGGGGGTGCCGAGCCCCGTTCGCCGTGGCCGGCGCCCCTCCCCAGCGAGGTCGCCCTTGCCCGCCTCACCGAGGCGGCCGGCCCAGCCCGGCCCGCGGCCTGGCTGGTGGACGACCCCGTCCGCCAGCGGCAGTTCCCCGGCGGATGGCAGCCGGCCGACGGCCACTTGGCGGTCATCGGCGGTCCCGGGTCGGGCACGACCACCACCCTGGCCGCGGTCGCCCTCGACCTCTGCCGCACCCACAGCCCCGACGAACTGCACGTCTACGGGATCGACCTCGATGCCGGCACGTTGCGGGCGCTCGGGGGCCTCCCCCATGTCGGCGCGGTCGTCGCCCCGACAGAAGGTGATCGGCGAACCCGCCTGTTGCGCCTCCTCGACGACGAGGTCGCCGTCCGGCGAGGCGGCGGCCGGTCCGAGCGTCCTGCTGAGCTGGTGCTGCTGGTGGACGATCTCGCCGGGCTGGTCCGCGCCCACGACCCGGTACGCGAGCCGGAGCCCCACGATCGGTTCGCTCGCATATGGGGCGACGGCCCGGCGGTGGGGGTGCGGGTGGCGGTGAGCATCGGCCGGGCTGCCGACCTTCCGCCCGATCTTGCCGCTTCCGCCGGCGTGGTTCTCGTTCACGCCGCCTCTGACACCAGCGACGGCCTGCGCTTCGGGCTCAAGCAACCCACCGCCCATCTCGTCCCGGGCCGGGCTGTAAGGGTCGGCGACGGCCTGGAGGTCCATGTCGCCCGGCCCGCCAACGGCGACCTGGCCGCAGCCGCGACGGCACTGGCGGCCGAGTCCCCGCCGACCACGCGTGAACCTGTTCGGGTCGGGTCCCTGCCCCAGCAAATCTGCCTGGAGGACCTGCCCGCCGGCGCGCACGTCGAGGATCGATGCATCCACATCCGCTTCGCCGTCAGTGACCTCGACCTCGAACCGGCCGGACTAACACTCCACGACGGCGAGCACGCCCTGGTGCTGGGACCTCCCCGCACCGGACGCACCAGCGCACTGGCTGCGATGGGCGCAGCCGCCCGCACCGCCGGAGTGCACGTGGTGTTGGTGGCCGACCGGCCCGGCAAGTTGTCCACCCTGCTGGGACTGGAGGCCGTGCCGGCCGATTCGCTCGACGGAGCCGCCGGCGAAGAGGTTCGCCGCTTGCTGCTGGTGGATGACGCCGACCGGATCGGCGATCCCGCCGGATCGCTCGCCGGAATCGTCGCCGCCACTTCGGGCCGCAGCCATCTGGTGGCCTCGACAACGGCTGATCGGCTCCGTTCGTCCTATGGCAGTTGGCTCCATGAGATGCGGTCATGCCGCACCGGTGTGCTGTTCCGGCCCGGACCCCTCGACGCCGACCTGCTCGGCGCGACCGTGCCCGCCCGCCTGGCGCTGGCGCCGGTGCCGGGACGATGCCTCGTCATCGCCGACGGGGCCGCGGAGGTGATGCAGGTGGCACTTGCCGCTCCGGCTGCCAAGAGGCCGAGCGGAAAGGGAGCGATCCATCTTGAACGGCGCGAGGCGTCGAGCGAGGCCCCGGGCCCGAGCGGCCCGTGAGCGCAGCGAACAGGAGCGGGGGGTCGGCCCG
>JAGWAO010000020.1:21495-22154 GCA_021296315.1 Acidimicrobiia bacterium
CGTGCGGCCGGTGAGCGCAGCGAACAGGAGCGGGGACGACACCGCTGCGACGTGACGGGCCTCGCACCTGTTCGCGCTGGTAGATAGCGTCGCGACACCACCAGCCGAGCATCCCGGGAGCACCGTTGCCGCATCCGAACATCCACATCGAGTCCGCCGGCGCCATCACGACCGTCACTGTCGACCGGCCCCGGCGCAAGAACGCCTGCACACCGGCCATGTGGGCCGGGCTGCGACACGGGTTCCGAGACATCGCCGAATCGCCGACCCGGGCGGTAGTGCTGACCGGAGCGGGCGGCGACTTCTGCGCCGGCGCCGATGTGGGACCCGCAGACTACGGGGAAGCGGCCGCTGACCAGCCGCCCCGTCACCGCATCGACCACATGCGCGACATCGCCGACACGGTGATGGCCATACACGACTGCCCCCGCCCGGTGATCGCCAAAGTGGACGGGGTAGCGGTGGGCGCGGGCTTCGGCATGGCTCTGGCCGCCGACATGGTGTGGTGCTCGGAGCGGGCGCGGTTCTCGCTCATCTTCGCCAAGCGGGGCCTGAGCCTCGACTTCGGTACCTCATGGCTGCTGCCCAAGCGGATCGGGCTTCATGAAGCCAAGCGCCTGGCCTTCACCGGGGACATCATCGACGCCCGTCGGGCCGCG
>JAGWAO010000020.1:22229-29408 GCA_021296315.1 Acidimicrobiia bacterium
TCGCGCTGGCCAGCTCCAAGCGCTACCTCAACAACGCCTCCAACATCTCGCTGTTCCAGGCGCTGGAGGCCGAGGGGCTCGGTCAGGGCGTCAACTTCGCCACCGGAGACACCAAGGAGGCCATGCGGGCGTTCGTGGAGAAGCGCGACCCCGTCTTCGAAGGCTGGTGACATCCTCGGTCGGTGCCGGAAATCTGGGCCTGAATGACGAGCGGGCGTTTCCAGAGGGGATGATGAGAGGGCCCACCAAAGGCTGTTAGGTAAACTTGACAACTTTTGACAAAAGCCCTATAGTCCTCGTCTGTGCGCCTACGAATCACCGTTCTTGCCCTCGTCGCGGCCCTGGTTGCCGGAGCGTGCTCCGGCAACGATGCTCGATCCCTTGAAGGGGCCGCTGCGCAGATATTCGCCGGTGACTGCGCCGCTGGCGGCGGCAGCACCGTCACCGTCTACTCCGGTCGATCTGAGAACCTGATCGGACCGATCCTGAAGGCGTTCTCCTGCGAGACCGGCACCGATGTGTCGGTTCGCTGGGGAAGCTCTACCGACTTGGCCCTGCTGCTGGTCGAAGAGGGCGACCGAACTGCGGCCGACGTCTTCCTGTCCCGCTCGCCCGGACCGGTCGGATTTCTGGAGAGCAAGGACCAGCTCGGCACCATAGATGCTGATGTGCTTGCGCGGTCCGCCATCGAGAACCGCTCCAAGTCCGGCACCTGGGTCGGGTTCTCGGGCCGTAAGCGGGTCTTGGTCCACAGTCTCGACGCAGTAGCCCCCGACGACCTCCCTCGGTCTGTGTTCGATCTCACCGACGAGCGCTACCGGGACAGGGTGGCCATTCCCGCTACCAACGGTTCCTTCCTTGACTGGTTCACTGTGTTCCGCGACCAGCACGGCACCGACATCGCCACTCGGTGGCTCGATGACATGGTGGCCAACGGCGCCCGCTACTACCCGAACAACCGGTCCATCGTGGATGCCGCAGGCCGGGGCGAGATCGACATGGGCCTAGTCAACCACTATTATCAGTACCAGGAGGCCGCGGCGGCCGGAGATCGGCACCGGGCAGCCAACCACAGCTTCGACGACGATGACATCGGGTCGCTGCTGATAATCACCGCAGCCACCGTCACCGCAAGCAGCGAGAACCGGCAGGCGGCCAACGAATTGATCGCCTACCTGCTGTCCGAGCCGGTGCAGAGCTACCTCACCACCGAGACCCTCGAGTATCCGCTGGCCGCAGGAGTTGCCCCGGCCGCGGTGCTGCCGCCGCTGAAGGCCCTGGAGGTCGGCACCGTCGACTTCGACACTCTAGGGGGCGGCTTCGAAGAGAGCATCGCCATCATCGAGGCCAGCGGCATCCTTAACGAGTGACCGCCGCCCATCCGGCCGAGGCAGGCCGCCAAGGGGCCTTCCGCCCATCCGGCGCCCCGCCGCTGTTGCGGGTCGCGGGGCTGGCCCTGGCGCTGGGGTTCGCGTTCCCCGGTGTGTACCTGGTGTACCGGAACTTCGCGGAGGGCGCAGATCCAGCCGGGCTGCTCATCAGCGATCGCACCCTTGGACCGCTGTGGCGTTCAGCGCGACTCGCGGTTTCGGTGTCGGCCGCCGCGCTGGTGCTGGGCACGGCGCTGGCGTGGTTCACTACCCGCACCGACCTCGCCTGGCGCCGGCTGTGGCGGGTGCTGCTGCCGCTGCCTCTGGTCTTTCCTACCTTCGTCGGAGCGGCCGCGTTCATCCACACCCTCAATCCCGGCGGTCTGGCCAACGACCTTCTCTCCGGGATCGGCCTGGACCGCACCCCGGAGCTTCGAGGCTTCTACGGCGCGTGGCTCGTGCTGACGCTGATGACCTACCCGTACGTCTATCTGCCGGTGGCGGCCCGGCTGCGGCAGCTGCCCGGCTCGCTGGAAGAGAGCGCCCGGGTGCTGGGCGACACCGCGCACAAGGTGTTCGTGCGCATCTGCCTCCCCCAGATCGCTACCACCATGGGCGCCGGGACGCTGCTGGTCTTTCTCTACACGCTCAGCGACTTCGGTGCGGTGCAGCTCATGCGCTACGACACCCTCACGAGAGCCATCGCCACCAACCAGCTCGCCAACCCGCCGGTGGCTCTGGCTCTCAGCTTGCTGCTGCTCGTGCTGGCCGCGCTGGTGGTGCTGGCCGAGCGGCGCTTCGCCGGCAGCCTTCCCGACGCCGCGCCGGTCCAGTCGAGTCGCCCGATGGTCTACAGCCTCGGCCGCTGGCGGGTGCCCGCTCTGGGCTTCGTGGCCCTGTCGGCCGGGGCTGCCTTCGGGGCACCCCTGGTGGCGCTGATGGACTGGGCGGCGCGTGGCTGGGCGCGCTCCGTAACGGGCGGGAGATCTCTGACGATCGACGCATCGCGTGTGCTGGAGGCCACTACCAACACGCTGGGCGCGAGCCTGATCGCCGCGGTCGCGTCGACGGCGGCCGTGCTGCCCATCGCTCTGCTTGTCGGCCGGTACCGGTCGCGCCTGGGCTCGTTCGCCCATGCCGTCGTCGTAAGCACCTTCGCCCTCCCCGGCATTCTCATAGCGCTGTCGATGCGGTTCTGGACGCTGCGATCGGACCTGGCGTTCGAGCTGCTCAATGACACCATGGCTCTGTTGATCTTCGCCTACATGGTCCGCTTCGGGTCGCTGGCGATGGGGGTGACGCTGGTCGCGGTCCGCAACGTTCCCGACAGGCTGCACGACTCGGCCCGCATCCTGGGCGCGGGTCGGCTGCGCCGGTTCTTCGCGGTGGACCTGCCCATGATGGGGCCGGGCCTGCTGGCCGGAACCGGCCTGGTACTGCTATCGGTGATGAAGGAGCTGCCGATCAGCTTGTTCGTCTCGCCGTTGGGCTTCTTCACCCTGACGACGCAGATCTTCGGCTCCTTTGAAGAGGCGTTCATTGCCGAGGCCGGGATCATGGCGGTGGTTCTGGTGGCTCTGTCGTTCGTGCTGACGTGGTTCCTGGTGATCCGTCGCGATCACCTGTTGTGAGGCTGCCACCGCTGGTCGCCGGTAGGTCCACGCAGCACGGCGCCGGTTAGGGTGAGGCCATGCAAGGCTCACCTGAGATCATCGAGTTCCTCAACGAGGCGCTGGCCGCGGAGGTCACCGCCATCAACCAGTACTTCGTCAACTCCAAGGTGTGCGAGGACTGGGGATGGACCCGCCTGGCCGCCAAGATGCGCGAGGAGTCCATCGAGGAGATGCACGACGCTGAGAAGCTGATGGACCGCATCCTTTACCTCGACGGGATGCCGAAGCTGGAGAGTCTTGCCAGTGTGCGGGCCGGCAAGACTGTCGAGGAGCAGATGGAGAACGACCGGCTGCTGGAGGTGGCCGCCATCGACCGCTACCGCCGGGGAGTGGCTCTGGCCGAGCAGCAGGGCGATGTCGGCACCCGCGAGCTGCTCGAGCATCTGCTGGTGGGCGAGGAGGAGCACCTCGACTGGATCGAGACCCAGCAGAGCGCCATCGCCGACATCGGCATCCAGAACTACCTCCAGGCCCAGATGGGCGACTGAGCGGTCCAACCCGCCGGCGTACCCGGCGTTGAGCTGGATAGATGGATCGCGTGGACGGGACTGACTCGTTCCCGAGGCGCCAGGCCCTTACCCGGCGCTTCACGCTGGGCGAGCCCCGTGACATCTCAGTGTCCGGTGACGGTGCCCGGGTGGCGTTCCTGCGCTCGAGCGGCCCGGTCGATCCCGTCAACTCGCTGTGGGTGCTCGATGTGGCCACCGGGGTCGAGCGCCTGGTGGCCGACCCGCGGCATCTCGCCGGGCCCAGCGATGGCGGCGCGGATGACGACGGCGGGGGTGGCGACGACGGCGATGTGCCTGCAGCCGAGCGGGCTCGGCGCGAACGGGTGCGGGAGACGGCCGAGGGCATCGTCTCCTATGACGTCGACGACACACTGACCGCCGCGGCGTTCGCGCTGGGCGGGCGGTTGTGGCGGGTGAGCCTCGCCGCCGGCGGCCCGCCCGAGTTGCTGGCCGCATCGCCGGGCGCGTTCGATCCTCGGCTGGCGCCCGATGGCGCCCGGGTGGCCTACGTGGCCGGATCGAGCCTTCGGGTGACCGGCGACGCCAGAGGCGACCGGCTGGTGGCGCACGATTCGAGCGAGACAGTGAGCTGGGGCGCGGCGGAGTTCGTGGCCGCGGAGGAGATGGGCCGAACCCGGGGGCACTGGTGGTCCCCCGACAGCCGGCGCCTGCTGGCGGCCCGGGTGGACACCGCGGCCGTTCCGAGCTGGTGGATCCCCGATCCCGCGTCGCCCGGCCGCGCGCCGGCTGAGATCCGCTACCCGGCCGCGGGCCAGGCCAACGCCGAAGTGAGCCTCGCTGTCTTCGATGTCGATGTCGATGCCGACGCCGACGATGGCGCCGGCGATGGCGGTGAGACCAGCCCGTCCGGCACCGGCCGGGTGGATGTGGTCTGGGACGAGGGCGGCTGGGAGTACCTGGCCAGCGTGCGGTGGAGCGCCGACGGGCTGATCTTGACGGTGCAGACCAGGGACCAGCGCGCCCTCGGCGTACTCGAGGCCGACCCCGGCACGGGGCAGTGCCGGCTGTTGAGGACCGTCACCGACGGCCTCTGGGTGGAGCTAGTGCCGGGCGTGCCGAGGCTGGCAGGCGGCAGACTCGTCACCGTCGAGGATCAGCCGTCAGGGGAACTTCCTGCGACTCCGCGACCTCAGGAGTGGACAACTCACAGGAGTTCGAGCCGGGACGAGGACCGCGGGGCGGCCCGCAAGCTGTGCGTCGACGGGGAAGCGCTCACGCCCGGCGGTGTGCAGGTCCGCGCCGTTCACCACGCCGACGACGTCGGCGTGATCATCACCGCCTCGATCGACCCCGCCGAGGTCCATGTGGCCAGGGTCGGCTGGGACGGAGCCCTCCAGTGGCTCACCTCCGGCCCGGGCGTGCACGGGGTGGTCGCCGGTGGCGACACGGTCGTGCTCACCGGCCGGTCGCTGGAGCATCCCGGCCGTCGCTGTCGGGTCGCTGCGCGGCTGCTGTCAGGCCCCACACCCGACATCGCCTCGTTCTCTGCCGAGCCCGGACTCGACCTGAACGTCGAGATCGTCGAGCTCGGACCCCGCCGGCTGGTCTCGGCCCTGGTCATGCCCTCGGGGCCCGCTGGGCGAGCCGACGGCCCGCTGCCGGTACTGCTCGACCCCTACGGCGGTCCCCACGCCCAGCGGGTGCAGCGAGCGGAGGCGCTGTTCCACACCTCGCAGTGGTTCGCCGACCAGGGCTTCGCGGTGCTGATCGTCGACGGGCGGGGCACGCCCGGCCGGGGCCCGGCCTTCGAGCGAACCGTGCGGGGCGACCTGGCCGGCCCTGTCCTCGAGGACCAGATCGAGGCCCTGGGTGCCGCGGCCGACCGCTACCCGAGGCTCGATCTGTCGAGGGTGGCCATCAGGGGCTGGTCCTTCGGCGGCTACCTGGCCGCGCTGGCCGTGCTGCGCCGACCCGACGTGTTCGCGGCAGCCATAGCCGGCGCCCCGGTCACCGACTGGCGCCTCTATGACACCCATTACACCGAGCGCTACCTGGGCCATCCCGCCACCGCGCCCGCCAACTACGAGCGCACCGACCTGACTCCGCTCGCACCCGGCCTCAAGCGCCCCCTGATGCTCATCCACGGCCTCGCCGACGACAACGTGGTGGCCGCCCACACCCTGCGGCTGTCACAGGCGCTGACCGAAGCGGGCCGGCCCCACACCGTGCTCCCGCTCAGCGGGATCACCCACATGACCCCCCAGGAGGAGGTGGCCGAGAACCTGCTCCTTCTCCAAATCCGCTTCCTTGAGGACGCACTCGGCATGCGACGATCAACGACGGGAGGATTCGATGAACCCCGACAGTGACAAGGTCGCAGCGCAGCGGGAGGCCCGGCTGCTCGACGGGCGGGCCTGGGACGACTTCTGCGACACGCTCAAGACGGCAGGCCGCATCGTGGTGCGCGAGACGCCCGACGGCGACCCCAAGGATCGGGTGGAGGGGTTCCGCTACCTGACCCGCATGATCATGATGGCCTCGGCCCGGGCCATCGAACGCCGTACCCCCGGCACCCGTCCCCGGCCTATCCGGCTCATACCGCCGCCGCTTCGGGGCGGGCAGGGAGTGCAGTCCCCCAACCAGGACCACATCGTCCAGCCCGTGGACTCCCGCTACCGCTACCGGGTCACGGGCACGCTCGGCCGCGCCTACACCCACCTGTCGGCGTGGAGTCCGCCCATCCCCGACGATGTCGGCGCGTTCGGTGTCGGCCTGGGGGCCGAGGACCATTTGCCCGGCTTCAATCCGAACATGGCGCTGACCCCGCACAGCTTCGTGCTGGCCGATCTGGCTGCAGCCGACGGCTCCGTGAACTTCGTGATGTCGGTCGATGACCCCGGCCCGGACGAGGTGTGGTTCCCGATCACGCCGCAGACCCGCGAGCTGATGGGCCGCGTCGTCTACGCGGACCGCAGCTCCGAGTCGCCGCCCAGGCTGGAGATCAACTGCCTCGACGAGCATCCGCGCCCGTCGACGCCCGAGCCCGACGACATGGCGACGCGTCTGGCGGTGGCCGCCCAGCTGGTACTCGGACTGCTAAGCGACTACGGGGGCTGGACCCGCGACCTGCTCACCAAACAGAACCAGCTCGAGTACACCAAGGAGTGGTACGAGCGCATCGGGGGGTCGCCCGACGACCGCCACTTCGAGTTCGGCTACTGGCGGCTGAAGCCCGGCACCGCGCTCGTGGTGGAATTCGCAGAGCCTCGCTGCCAGCAGTGGAACTTCCAGCTGTGCAACCACTGGATGGAGAACCTCGCCGACTACTTCTGGGGTCGAGGTTACGTGGACAGCGAGAACGCGACACGCGGGCCGGACGGCCGGGTGCGGATCGTAGTGGCCGCCGCTGATCCGGGCGTCGCCAACTGGATCGATCCCGGCAACCGGGACCACGGCGTGATGGGCCTGCGATTCGTCCAACCTGCGACCGTGCCGGAGACCACGTGCCGTCTGGTGCCGATCGAGGAGCTGTCCGAGTCCTGAGGCCGAGCGGACAGGCAACACTTCACCGGGTCCGGCATAGCGGTGAGCGGGGACCGTGGCCCGAGCGCCCGTGAGCGCAGCGAGCAGGAGCGGGGACCGTGGCCCGAGCGCCCGTGAGCGCAG
>JAGWAO010000021.1:0-7568 GCA_021296315.1 Acidimicrobiia bacterium
CCGCCTCGCCATCCACGCCATCGAGAACCGTGACCTCATCCTGGTGCAGGCCGCGGTGGTGGTGCTGGCCACGCTGGTAGTGGTCACCAACCTGCTGGTGGACATAGCCCGCCGGATGATCGACCCCCGGGTGGAACTGACGTGACCGCCGTAGAGGACACGGTGAGGTCGAAAGCCGACACCGGTGCGGTCGATGCGGCACGGCCGGAGAGCGTCACCGTCCTGGCCGATCTGCGGTCGCACCTGCGCAAATCCAAGGCAGGTATCTCGGGCATCATCATCTGCTCGCTGTTCGCGCTGGTGGCCATCGTGGGGCCGTGGCTGCCGTTCCTGCCCGACCCCGCCAAGCAGAGCCTGCCCGACAAGCTCACACCGCCGGTGGGCTGGGGCGGCACCTGGTCCCATCCCCTCGGCACCGACCAGCTCGGCCGCGACATCCTGGCCCGGCTGATCGACGGCGCCCGCATCTCGCTGCTGGTGAGCGTGGTCGCGGTCATCCTCGCGGCCATCCTCGGCACCGCCCTCGGTCTGATCGCGGGCTACATCGGCGGAAGGATCGACACCCTCATCATCTCCGCCGCCGACGTGCAGATGGCCTTCCCGGGGGTGCTGGCGGGCCTGATCCTGGTGGCCGCGTTCGGTCCGAGCGTGTGGCTGGTCATCATCGTCATCGCCATATCCAGCTGGATGGTGTTCACCAGGGTGGGCCGCAGCCTGGTGTTCACCCTCAAGACCTCGCTCTTCGTTGAAGCATCGGAACTGGCCGGCGCATCGGCGAGGCGGGTCATGTGGCGCCACCTGCTGCCCAACCTGGTGAGTTCCCTGATCACGCTGAGCGTGCTGGAGCTGGCCGCAGCCATCCTGTCGGAGTCGGCGTTCGCCTTCCTCGGCTTCGGTGTCCAGCCGCCCCGCTCGTCGTGGGGGCTGATGATCCAGCAGGGCCGGAACTACATCACCGACGGATGGTGGATCGTCACCTTCGCCGGAATGGCCATCTCCATCGTGGTGCTGGGCGTCAACCTGCTGTCGCTGTGGCTGCAGTCGTTCAACGATGTGGCCGAGCGCGAGCAGATCATCCTCGAGAGGCCGGGCGGATGACGTGACCGCCACCGACGGCAACAGCCGCACCGAGCGCCTGCTGGAGGTGAAGGATCTCACGGTCGGATTCCCCACGCGGGACGGAACCGTGCTGGGCGTGGACGGGCTCACCCTGAACGTCGGCTCCCACGAGCGTCTGGGCGTGGTGGGCGAGTCAGGCTCGGGCAAGAGCGTCATGGGGCTGGCCATCCTGGGAATGGTCCTGCCGCCGGGCCGGATCATGGGGGGCTCGGTGCGCTGGCGGGGCGAGAACGTGCTCGACCCCGCGGTGGCCAACCGGGTGAGGGGCCGGGAGATCGCCATGATCTTCCAGGATCCGATGGTGTCGCTCAACCCGCTCAAGACCGTGGGCGCTCAGCTGCGCGAGCTGCTGCAGCGCAGGGCCGGCCTGGAGGGCACCGGCATCAGGCAGCGCTCGCTCGAGCTGCTCGACATGGTGGGGATCGCCAACCCGCAGGACCGGCTCAAGTCGTACGCGTACGAGCTCTCGGGCGGGATGCGCCAGCGGGTGATGATCGCCACCGCGCTGGCCTGCGAGCCCACGCTGGTGATCGCGGACGAGCCGACCACCGGGCTTGACGTCACCATCCAGGACCAGATCCTCACGCTGCTGCACGACCTGTCCACCGAGCTCGGTGTGTCGGTCCTGATGATCACCCACGACCTGGGGGTGGTGGCCCAGTTCTGCGACCGGGTCCAGGTCATGTACGCCGGTCGCATCGTGGAGCGGGCCCCGATCAACGAGATCTTCACCGATCCCCAGCACCCCTACTCGCTGGGCCTGCTCAAGTCGGTGCCCAGGGTCGACCGCGACGACGCCGAGCTCACCGGCATCCCGGGCGAGCCGCTGGACCGGGCCCAGTTCCCGCCGGGCTGCGCGTTCGAGCCCCGCTGCGTCGAGTCCCGCGACGTCTGCCAGGACGCCCCGCCGCCCCTGCTGAAGATCGCGAACAGGCGGTGGGTGGCCTGCTACAACCGCCCAGTGGCCGAGCGGACGGGGAGCGGCTCGTGAGGATCGTCACGAAGACCGGAGCGAGGCCGTGGCCCGAGCGGCCCGCGAGCGCAGGGAACGAGAGCGGGAGTGACACCGCGGCTACGCGATGGGCGATCACGCATTCGCGCTCGCTCGACGCCGAGGGGTCGACGTGAACGAGCAGGCCACGCCGCTGGTGGAGAGCCGAGACCTGAGCGTCCACTACACCCGCTGGGTGGGCAGCCGGCGTCGGACGGTGTACGCGCTCGACGACTTCAACATCGCAGTGGCGCCGGGAGAGACGGTGGGGCTGGTGGGCGAGTCGGGCTGCGGCAAGTCGACCGCGGGCCGGGCGCTGCTGGGAGCGGTGAAGCCGACAAAGGGCCAGGTCTTCTTCGAGGGCAGAGACGTCACCGACCTGAATCGGCGCAACTGGAGGGCCATGCGCAAGCAGGTCCAGATGATCTTCCAGGATCCGTACTCGGCGCTCAATCCCAAGATCAAGGTGCGCGACAGCATCGCCGAGCCCTTCCTGGTGCACACCCGCAAGCGGGGCGCGGAACTGGACGCGGTGGTGGGTGAGCTGCTGGAGACGGTGGGAATGACCGCCAGCGCGGCCGACAAGTACCCACACGCCTTCTCCGGTGGACAGCGCCAGCGGATCGTGATCGCCCGAGCACTCGCGCTGCATCCCTCCTTCGTGGTGGCCGACGAGGCCACCGCCGCCCTCGACGTGTCGATCCAGGCCCAGATCGTGAACCTGCTGGTCGAGCTCAAGGACACCGTGGGTCTGTCGTACCTGTTCATCTCCCACAACCTGGCCGTGGTGCGCCACGTGTCGGACCGGGTGGCCATCATGTACCTGGGCCACCTGATGGAGATCGGCAGCCATCACGACATCTACGAGAACCCGACCCATCCCTACTCCCAGGCCCTGCTGTCGGCGGTGCCGGTGCCCGACCCCGCCACCCGCGGCAACCACGAGCCCCTCAAGGGCGATTTGCCCAGCCCCATGGACCCGCCCAAGGGCTGCCGGTTCAACACCCGCTGCCCGCTGGCGGTGCAACAGTGCTTCGAGGAACGCCCGCCGCTGCAGGAGCGCTCCCCCGGCCACTACGTGGCCTGCTGGGTGAATTGAGCGACCCCGGCCCCAGCGCCTCCGCAGGCGCAGGCAGCAGCGAGAGCCGCCTGACCGCCCGCTGGGTGACGTTCATCTACCTGTTCACGCTGTACTTCATCCTCGGCGGAGCCGAGACGATGATGTCGCCGCTGTTCCCCCTGGTGGAGCCCGACCTGAACATCACCGAGAGCAACCTGGCCGCCATCCTGGCATCCGTGTCCGCGGGCATCGCCTCGTTCAACATTCTCGGCGGCATCAGCAGCCGCTGGCTCAGCGACCGGTCGATGGTCCGGGCTTCAGCAATGGCCCTCGCAGCAGGAATGGTGCTGTCGGCCGTGGCCCAGACCTTCTGGGTGCTGCTGATCGGCCAGACCCTGCTGGGAGTGGCCTTCGGGATCTACTTTCCGCCGGGTCTGGCCAGCGTGGCCCGGCTGTACCGGGGCGCGGAGGGCAAGGCCATCGCGGTGTGGGGCCAGGCGTACTCGTTCGGTCTGGCCGCAGCCGCGCTGAGCGTGTTCGCCGGGGAAGGCTGGCGCTGGGTGTTCGTCGGTTGCGCCGTTCCCCCGCTGCTGGCCGTCGCCTACGTGCCCCGATGGGTGGAAGCCGATCGGAGCCTGGCACCGGTGCCCTGGCTGGCCCAGCTCGTCCAGTACGCCCGCAAGCAGACGTACCGGCTGGCGGGCTACGCCAGCTTCGGCGGGGTGTCGATGCACTTCGTGGTGATCGGCTTCTCGCCGGTGTTCTTCGAGAACCAGGGCGTGGACCTGCGGCTGGTGGGCGTGCTGCTGGCCGCAGGCCGCTTCCTGTCGGCCCCGGTCAAACTGGTGGGCGGCGCGCTGCACGACCGGCGGGGCGGACCGTGGACGGCCCGGTTGATGATGGTGAGCACCACGACCCTGGGACTGCCGATGCTGCTGCTGCCGCCCGACGTCGGGGTGTGGCTGCTGGTGCCGTTCGTGGGAATGGCGGTGTCGGTGCTGCCGGTGGCCAACGCCATGCTGGTGGCTGCGCTGCCGGCGCAGTCGGGCTGGGGCATCGGCACCTTCCGGGCCGCGCTGCTGGGCTCGGCCGCCCTGCTATCGGCGATCGTCAGCGGCCTGCTGAGTCTGGGTGCACCCCTCCTGACACTGATGCTGGCCTCGCTGGGCCTGCCCGCGCTGGTGGCCGCCGCCATGCACCGAGCCGTCGGCGTGCCGGAGCAGTAGAGCACCAGTGCCCGGCTTGATCTACACCAAGACGGGGCAGGTGACGAGCTTGTAGGTGTTGAGGCGCTTGCGCAGGGTGTAGAGCAGCAGCGCCACCGCCAGCAGGCCGACAATGGGCTGCACCGGCGCCCACCACGACAGGGCACCGCCCACCCCCACCAGCGCGACCACGGCCTGGTTGCACACCGGGCAGCCCACGGCCAGGAAGGACACGAACCCGCCCCAGATGGTCCCGGTGCCCTGGCGCTCGGTGGCCGCAGCGAGTTTGCTCGACACGGCCGGTTCGGGGCGGATGGCGAAGATCAGCCCGATCAATGCCGACGTGACCGCCAGGATCACGTAGTCGATCCAACGCACCGCGACGGGACGGCCGAACAGGGGCGTGTCGATCAGGTCCGATGGCACCGCGATGAGCACGGCGGCGACAGCCGCGAACAGCACGGCCCGCGGCCAAGTGGACCGGGGCAGGTTCAACAGATCCTCGACCACGCCGCGACCCCTCACGTGACCTTGTCGATGACCCGGAAGGCGTAGTCGCGCTGCTCGTCGCCGAGGATGGCCCGCACCCGGTAGCCGCCGGGCTTGGGGAACTGGAGGATGCCGGTAACCACCAGCGGCGAGCGGCTGTCGGAGCCGGGAACCTTGCCGGGCGGCCGGCCGACCTCGATGTTGGCGGTGGCCTCCATCAGCTTGTGGTGGCCGTCCTCGTCCTCGACCCGGATGATCATCTCGTGGCGCTGGTTGTGCTCCATCCAGGGGACCAGCACCGAGAGCGCGATGGCGAAGTGCTGGGGCCGCGGCTTCTTGCCCTCCTTGTAGGACCGGGTCACAGTGTCCCAGCCTGCGCCCATCAGATACAGCAGACCGTTCTGGACCTCGGCATGGTTGGCCAGCGTCAGCAACTCGATCCGGGCCACACGCGGCAGTCTAAGAGCGAACGCGAACAGGTGAGAGTCCGTGGAGTCGCAGCGGTGTCACTCCCGCTCCTGTTCGCTTCGCTCACGGGCCGCTCGGGCCACGGCCTCGCCCGTATGGGGCGGATTCGCTCGCCCATTCGCTCGGCCTCTGAGCAGGCTCGTCCGAGGTGGTGAGGCCCAAGCGTTCGGCGAGGCCGATGCGCTGGAGCTTGCCGGTGGGGCCTTTGGGCAGCTCGTCGAGCACCAGGATCCGGCGCGGGACCTTGAACGCGGCCAGTGACTGCGACAGGTACCGGCGAAGCTCCCGCTCGTCGACGACGCTCCCGTCGACAGCCACGACTGCGGCGGCCACCTCCTCGCCCAGCTTTGGATGCGGCATGGCGAACGTGACCGCCTGGGCCACCGCCGGGTGACCGAGCAGGGCCTCGTCCACCTCCAGCGGGGAGACCTTCTCACCGCCGCGGTTGATCTGCTCCTTGAGGCGGCCGGTGAGGAACAGGTAGCCGTCACCGTCGAGGTAGCCCTCGTCGCCGGTGCGGAACCAGCCGTCGGTGAACGCGGCCGCGTTGGCGTCAGGGTTGTTCTCGTAGCCGTCGATCACGGTCGGTCCCTTGATCGACACCTCGCCCCGCTCGCCCGGTGTCAGCTGGCGGTCCCGGTCGTCGAGTATTGCCAGTTCGATGCCGGTGGGAACCCCCACCGAGCGGGGCTTGGCCTCTGCCGGGGGCAGGGGGTTGGCGCACATCTGGTGAGTGGCCTCGGTCATGCCGTAAGCCTCGATGACGGGGGCGCCGAACAGCTCGCCGAGCTCGGTCAGCACCGGCGTCGGGAGCGACGCCGAGGACGACCGCACGAAGCGCAGACCGGCGGCCCGGGCTGCGTCGCGGTGGCGGCCCGAGCGGGAGATCACCATCTGGTGCATGGTCGGCACCGCGGTGTAGTAGCTGGGCTGCAGCGCTTCGAGCTGGGCGAAGAACCGGAAGGCGTCGAAGCCCTCGGTGCAGGCGACCGCACCCCCCGCCGACAGCGGCGCCAGCAGCCCAGCCAACAGTCCGTGGATGTGGAACAGCGGCATCACCTGGAGCGACCGGTCCTGGTGCGTCAGGGCGAGCGACTCGGCGATGCCCGCCGCAGAGCGAGCCAGGTGCCGTTGGCGAAGCGGCACGATCTTGGGCCGCGACGTGGTTCCCGAAGTGTGCAGGACCAGACCCACATCGTCCGGGGTGGGACGGCCGAGGTCTTGCGCCGGGTCCGGCGCCGACTCAGCAATCCGGTCGAGCGCACCGTCCCGAGCCGGCTCAGCCGCGAGGTCGAGCGCACCGGTTCCGTCGGCTACCGAGCCGACCAACGACACCGGCAGCACGGCGCCAGCGGTCTCGCGGGCTGCATCGCGGGCCGTGGCGCCGGAGTCATCAGGCAGGGTGATCAGCGCCTTGGCCCCGAGGTCGTCGAGGTAGAAGCGCAGCTCGTCGGCGCGGTACTTGGGGTTGAGCGGCGCGGCGCAGCCCGCGCCGGCCGCGGCCAGGAAAGCGAGAGCCATCTCGGGCCCGTTGGGCACCACGATGGCGATCCGGTCGGCCGGGCCAAGTCCGAGGCTGCTGAGCCGGTCCGCGAGCCGGTCCACCTCGGCCCGCAGCTCGCCGTGAGTGAGCACCGAGCCGCCGGACGCGACAATCGCCGGAGCGTGATCGGCTCCGGCGTCAAGGAGTCCTCGCAGCGTCGTCGGACGGGTCATGAGCGACCCTTCGGGTAGGTGCCAGACCCTCGCGATGCAGCGTGACGTCTTCCGCTCTTGTTCGCTGCGCTCACGGGCCGCTCGGGCCACGGCCTCGCCCGGCGACTCGCCGAGATCCTCATAGGCTGCTGCCTGTCCTCTCGGCCTCTGGATCCGCTGCCAACCGGCGGTTGAGCAGGGAAGTCAGGCTGTAGACGGTGCTGATGGCCGGGGTGGGCACGCCGGTGAGCTCGCCCAGCTCGACGAACACCCCGACCAGCGGATCGAGCTCGAGCGGGCGCCCCGCCTCAGCATCCTGGAGCATGGAGGTCTTGTGCTCGCCTACGGCCTCGGCTCCGGCGATGCGACGCTCCACGCTGATGCGGATACTCACCCCGAGAGCCTCCGCAATGTGGCCGGCCTCGGTCATCATCCGCGTCGCGAGGTCGCGGGTGGTAGGCGTGCGGCAGATCTCGGCCAGGGTCGCGCCGGTCAGGGCGCTGATCGGGTTGAAGGCCAGGTTGCCCCATGCCTTCACCCA